>CAZROU010000005.1:0-64562 GCA_964601795.1 uncultured Mesorhizobium sp.
CACGCTGCAAGGCCCGGTCGAGGCCCGGACTTGGGGGCTCATCACCCAGCCGCACCCCGTCATGCGACCAATCCGGCACCGACGCCCTTCCCTGATACCCGGTGCGCACCAGGTCTCCCGCAAGGGCGATGGGGAGATTATGGGGGAAGGTACAGAGGGTGGGGATAAGTGGGGTGAAAGATTTTGTGGGAAGTAAGTAGGAACAAGGGGTTGGGTGAGGTGCGTGGATGAATTGATCCACAGTTCTGAGTCGCCGGCGCTGCCCCTCACCCTTACCCTCTCCCCGTAAACGGGGAGAGGAAGACGTCAGCGCTTTCGCCCTGCCGCTCCGCTCAAAAGCGAATTCCGGGATGACGAAGTGGAGGGGAATGCGCCGGCGTTATGCTGCCAGATCGACCTCGCGGCTTACCCGTTGCGGCGGGCCATGAAGGCGAGGCGCTCGAACAAGTGGACGTCCTGCTCGTTCTTCAACAGCGCGCCGTGCAGGCGCGGCAGCGCGCTCTTGGCATCGCCGCGCAGGTCGGCGGGATCGATGTCGTCGGCGACCAGCAGCCTGATCCAGTCCAGCGCCTCCGAGGTCGATGGCTTCTTTTTCAGGCCGGGCACGTCGCGGATTTCGTAGAACTGGGTCAGCGCTGCGCGCACCAGCGCCTGCTTGATGCCCGGATAGTGGACCTCGACGATCCGGTGCAGCGTGTCGGCATCGGGGAAGCGGATATAGTGGAAGAAGCAGCGGCGCAGGAAGGCGTCGGGCAGTTCCTTTTCGTTGTTGGAGGTGATGATGACGATGGGGCGCACGTCGGCGCGGATGGTTTCGCCGGTTTCGTAGACGAAGAATTCCATCTTATCGAGTTCCTGCAACAGGTCGTTGGGGAACTCGATGTCGGCCTTGTCGATCTCGTCGATGAGCAGCACAACCTTCTTGCCCGCCGCGAAGGCATCCCACAGTTTGCCGCGTTTGATGTAGTTCTTGATGTCGTTGAAGCGCTCGTCGCCGAGTTGGCTGTCCCGCAGGCGCGAAACGGCATCGTACTCGTAAAGGCCCTGCTGGGCGCGGGTGGTGGACTTCACGTGCCATTCCAGAAGGTCGAGGCCGAGCGCTGCGGCCACCTGCTTGGCGAGCTCGGTCTTGCCGGTGCCGGGTTCGCCCTTGACCAGAAGCGGCCGCTCAAGCGCAATCGCGGCATTGACCGCCACCATCAGATCCTTGTCGGCGACATAGGCCGCAGTGCCTTCGAAACGCATTTTTCTTGTCCCTGATTTTTGCGACGAACCGTAGAAAGATGGTTCTGGACACGCAAGCAAAACCGTTGCGACACAAGCGCCGCCTGGAACGCGCCTGCGCGGGCGCTTCTAGATGGCTGTTCCTGCTTGCCGGCGCTGGTGTTAGGGTACGCTTCAACCTATATTGATGGGGACGGTCTGCGCTTCGCGACAGGAGAGACATTTCCCCGGGGCCTTATTGATCCCTAGGGAGCTGTCCCTGACCGGGCCCGTGGGCTCGGACATATGGCGCCCACCTACTTTGTAGGTTCCCGGGATCAACTTCTCCATCGGTTGCGTGGATCGTCGCTTTTTACCGGCGTCTCGGATATAGCCACCTTGGCGCGCATCTCTTTCCCGGCAATAATGTCGATTTCCCCCTCGTGCGGGGCGCGGCTTTTGACCTCGCCCGATCCCCTTGACCTGTGCGCCAAGTTGCGATTTTTCTCCCCTCTAGGGAGAGGGAGCGGCATGGCATTACTGAAAGAACAGAAACAAGGCGTGCGGCAGGAAGCGTTGGGGCGGCGCGATGCGCTGGATCCGATGTGGCGCATCGAGATTTCGCTGCGCATTGCGGAAGTGGGCGAGCCGGCGATCAGCTTCGGGCCGAACACGGTGATCGCGGGCTTCCTGCCGATCCGTTCGGAAATCGACCTTCGGCCCCTGATGTTCGCACTGGGCGAAAAGGGCGCGAGGCTTTGCCTGCCGGTGGTGCTGGACAAGGAGACCATCGTGTTTCGCGAACTGGTGCGCGGCACGCCGATGGTGTCGACCGGTTTCGGCACGACAGGACCGGGGCCTGACGCGAAAGTGCTGGACCCCGACATCATCCTGTTGCCGCTGGCGGCGTTCGATCTGCGCGGGCACAGGCTGGGTTACGGCGCCGGCCACTACGACCGGGCAATCGCGCGCCTGCATGAGCGCGGGCTGAAGCCCCGGCTGATCGGAACGGCGTTTAACTGCCAGCAGGTGAAGCGCGTGCCGGACGAGCCGCATGACGTGATCCTGCCGGAGATCTTGACCGAGAGCGGGCTGCGGCGGTTCTGAACTTGATTCAGGTGAGGGCGGCCTGCGAAAGGAGGTTTTCTGCGCTTCCGGTGCTCATGTACGAACATGTACATTCCGCTCCGGTTCTCGAAACCCACCATTCTCGACTCGCCCTGACCTGAATCTCGGACGGCACCGAATGGGTGTTTGTTTATGGGGTTCGACCCACGAAAGTCGAATGGCTTTGACGGCGCGAACGTGCGGTGATTTACAGACCGGGCGGCGTGGCATGCTTAACATGCAGCCGGAGATTTCAGCGATGCGTGACCTTCCTAGGATGTCATGCGGCATTTTGGGGATTAAGTCTGCGTGAGACTGCTTTTTCTTGGTGACATGGTGGGCAAAACCGGGCGCACGGCGGTGCAGGAACAATTGCCCGGCCTGATTTCGGAACTCAAGCTGGATTTCGTCATCGTCAACGGCGAGAACGCGGCGGGCGGCTTCGGCATCACCGAGGAGATCTTCCAGGCGACGATCGCCGCTGGCGCCGATGTCGTGACCACCGGCAACCATGTCTGGGACAACCGCGATGCGCTGAACTTCGCGCCGCGCGAGGACAGGTTCCTGAGGCCCGCCAATTTTCCCAAGGGGACGCCCGGCAGGGGTTCGGGCGTCTATCTGGCCAAGAACGGTGCGCGCGTGATGGTGGCCAACATCATGGGCCGGGTGTTCATGCACCCCGAACTCGACGATCCGTTCCAGGCGGGCGAGCGCGAGCTTGCCGCCTGCCCGCTCGGCGAACAGGCCGATGCGGTGGTGATCGACTTCCACGCTGAGGCGACGAGCGAGAAGATGTGTTTCGCGCATTTCGTCGATGGGCGGGCGAGCTTCGTCGTCGGAACCCATACCCACCAGCCGACCGCCGACCACCATATCCTCAACGGCGGAACGGCCTATATTTCGGATGCCGGCATGTGCGGCGACTATGATTCCTCGCTCGGCATGGACAAGGAGGAACCGCTCAACCGCTTCCTGTCCAAGGTGCCGAAGGGCCGCTTCGAGGCGGCGAACGGTCCGGCGACGCTGTGCGGCGTCGGCGTCGAGATTTCCGACCGCACCGGCCTTGCCGAGAAGATCGCGCCGTTCCGGCGCGGGCCGCGGCTGGAGGAAACGGTGCCTTCCTTCTGGAAATAGGGAGATTCAGGTGAGGGCGGCCTGCGAATGGCAGCCTTCCGCGCTCGCCGAGTGCTCACGTACCTGAATGTACGCTCCGCTCCGGTTCTCAAACGCTACCGTTCTCGGCTCGCCCTGACCTGAATCCAGGCAAGCGCTAGCGGCCTGCGAACGGTTCGCTACAAATCCTGTTCGGTGCCCTTGATCGGCGGGCGCTTGGCGTTCGGGTCGGGCGGCAGCATGGAGCGCTCCTTCAGCCAGGGGTGAATCCTGACCGCCTCGATCAGCGCGGCGTTGGCGGCTTCGGTGCGGCCCCGGCGTGACATGACGTGGAACAGGCCGGACAGCGCGCCGAAATGTTTCGGCTCCAGTTCAAGCGCGCGCAGGATGTCCTGCTCCGCGCCCTCGTCGTTTTCGCGCAGGAAGCGGATGAATGCGCGCTGGTTCCAGGCCTCGGCATAGTCCGGTGCCTGCTCGATAGCGCGGTCGAGGAGGGTTTCGGCAGCGGCGAAGTCATAGGCTTCGCGCCGGTCCATCGCCTGATCGACAAGGGCGCGCACATCGGGATTGGGCGCGAGGTCGAGCCAGAAACGCCAGATCTCGTCTTCCAGCGCGCGCCCTTGCGCCTCGGTCGCGGCGGCGGCGAGATGCTGGAACAGCCTGTCGCGGAGTTCGGCTTTTTGGGCGGGCAAGCGTTGCGCGGCTTCGGGCTGGCTTGCGGCGGCAAAGGCGCGAGGCAGCGGCGATAGCGTTGCCGCGAGCAGGAAAGCGATGACGATCGCCCGTGTCATGCGGCCATCATAGCTTTTGCAGTGGGGGCGAAAATGCACCATTGGTCGCGGATTCCCCGCTGCCGGAGAAAATATCCGGGGCGACATTGACGATCGGACAAGCCGTACCTACCTCTGCACGACATTTTCGGACGGAGAGATTGCGAACGCATGCTGGAGTTCCTTGCCCCCCATTTTGCGTTCATCCATGATCCTACCGCCTGGGTTGCCCTGTTAACGCTCATCGTGCTCGAAGTCGTCCTGGGCATCGACAATCTTATTTTCATTTCGATCCTGACCAACAAGCTGCCGCCCGAGCACCGGGTGATGGCGCGGCGGCTCGGCATAGGTGCTGCGCTGATCATGCGGCTGCTGCTTCTGGCGACGATCTCCTTCATCGTAAAGCTGACGGCGCCGATCTTCACGCTGTTCAATCACGGCTTTTCGTGGCGCGACCTGATCCTGATCGCCGGCGGCCTGTTTTTGGTGTGGAAGGCGACGCGGGAAATCCATCACACGGTCGACCCGCTGGATCACAAGGACGAGATCGTCTCCAAGACGGTCCAGGTGTCGCTGGTCGGTGCGATATTCCAGATATTGCTGCTCGACCTGGTGTTTTCGATCGATTCCATCATCACCGCCGTCGGCATGACCGACGAGATCGCCATCATGTATATCGCCGTCATCGTGGCGGTGACGGTGATGCTTTTGGCGGTCAATCCGCTGTCGGCCTTCATCGAGAAGAACCCGACCATCGTCATGCTGGCGCTCGGCTTCCTGTTGATGATCGGCATGACGCTGATCGCCGACGGCTTCGGCTACCATGTGCCGAAGGGATACATCTATGCGGCTATGGGCTTCTCGGCACTGGTCGAGGGGCTGAACATGCTGGCGCGCCGCCGCAGGACCAAGGGCAGCGAGCACTAGCGTTTTCCTTTCGACCGCCTACACGCCTTGCAGGACGATGATGGTCGGGCGCTGCGGCAGGCTGCGCAGGGAAATGTTGAGCGTGCGGCCGTCGCGGAACTCGACTGCGAAGCCCGACCCCATCCTGCCGGTGAATTCCGTGATACCGGTGGCGTGGCGGTGCATGGGCAGGATCACCGACGAATAGAGCCTGCTTGCGATCTCGCTCATGGCATCGAGCGAGAGCGTCATGCCGCCGTCGATTGGCACCATGACGATGTCGAGGCGGCCGATTGCGCCGTAGTGGGCGGCTTCGAGCCGGTGATGCAAATGGCCGAGATGGCCGATGCACAGGCCGGCGACCTCGAAGATGAAGATCGAATTGCCGTCGCGCTCCATGCCGCCATCCCAACCGCGTATGTCGGTCGGCACGTTGCGGATATAAATGTCGTCGACGGTGAGCGCGTGCCGGGCCGGGCCGCCAGCCGGGTTCCAGCCGCGCAGCACATGGGCGATGCCGGCGTCGGGCAGGTCGGTGAAATGGGTGCGGTGCGCCTTGTTCATGGTGACGACGTCGGGCAGCGGATTTGAGCCATAGACGCCGCTGTAGTCGGTGGCGACGCGCACGCCGGCAGGCGTTTCGATGACATAGGTCGAGTGGCCGGCATAGGTGATCGACACCTCGCCTTCGGCCTTTGCCTCAGCCGGCGAGAAATTTGCATAGACGACATTGGGCATTGCGTTGGCGATGGCCGCGCATCTGGACGGCGGCGGGGCATCCTCAGACCACGCCGGCAGCGACATGGCGGCGAGCGACAGGAAGCAGGCGGCGAGCAGGCGCAGGAACGGCATATCGGCCTCCAGGCATACGGGCAGGCCGACTATGAATGACGCCGAGCGGACGCCCGAGTCACGTTTTCGCGAGCGGCGGGGTGCGAGCGGCTGGACGAATTGAGCCGATTTCTCTATAAGCCCGCCATTCCGAGCATCGGCCCCGTCAGCGAAATCCGGCTTTTCGGGCATCCGATGCCAACTCAACAGTCAGATCCGTTTTCTGGCGTCCGGTGGGCGCGGCGCGATCTGATCGCCGCGAACAGACGACAGGGGTCACATGGCCGGCCATTCACAGTTCAAGAACATCATGCACCGCAAGGGCCGCCAGGACGCGGTCCGCTCGAAAATGTTTTCCAAGCTGGCGCGCGAAATCACCGTTGCCGCCAAGCTGGGCTCGCCCGATCCGGCCATGAACCCGCGCCTCAGGCTTGCAGTGCAGGCGGCCAAGGCCGAGTCGATGCCCAAGGACAACATCCAGCGCGCCATCAACAAGGCCTCCGGCGGCGACACGGAGAACTACGAGGAAGTGCGCTACGAGGGCTATGGCCCCGGCGGCGTGGCGCTGATCGTGGAAGCGCTGACCGACAACCGCAACCGGTCCGCCTCCAACGTGCGCGCAGCCTTCACCAAGGCAGGCGGAGCACTCGGCGAAACCGGCTCGGTGTCGTTCATGTGGGACCGCGCCGGCGAAATCTACTATCCGGCTTCGGCCGGCGACGCCGACAAGGTGATGGAAGCAGCCATCGAGGCGGGCGCCGACGACGTGGAAACCGACGAGGAAGGCCACACCATCTATTGCGCCTTCGAGAGCCTGAACGATGTTTCAAAGGCTCTGGAAGCAGCGCTCGGCGAAGCGGAAACGGCCAAGGTGATCTGGAAGCCGCAGAACAACGTGCCGGTGGACGAGGAACGCGCGCAATCGCTGATGAAGCTGGTGGCGACGCTCGAAGACGACGACGACGTGCAGAACGTCTACGCCAACTTCGAGGTGGACGAGGCGACTCTGGCCAAGCTCAGCGCCGCATAATATCCGGGTGATGGCGGACTGCGAATAGCAGGCTTCTGCGCTTCCGGTGCTCACGTACCTTATGTACGCTCCGCTCCGGTTCTCGAATCCTGCCATTCTCGCCTCGCCCTGACCCGGATACGCCGACCCTCCAGAACTTTGGTGATGTGCATGACCGAGCGCCCAATCATCCGCATCACCTACTGCACCCAGTGCCAGTGGCTGTTGCGCGCCGGCTGGATGGCGCAGGAACTGCTATCGACCTTCGCTATGGAACTTGGCGAAGTGGTGCTGGTGCCCGGCACCGGCGGTGTGTTCTCCATCACCTGCAATGAAGAACTGATTTGGGAGCGCAAGCGCGACGGCGGCTTTCCCGAAGCCGTCAAGCTCAAGCAACTCGTGCGCGACGTGATCGATCCGGGTCGTGACTTCGGCCATGCGGACCGCAAGACGAAGGGCAGTTAGTTTCGCAAATCAGAATTGCTTTGCCCCTCACCCTTACCCTCTCCCCGTGAAGAACGGGGAGAGGGGCGTCAGTGTCACGGCCTATAGTCTGCTGACAATGAGACAGCTTCGTTGTTGCGGACAATCGACCCGCCTTCTGGATAGCAAACAACAAAAAACCCGCCTCGAAGGCGGGTTTTTCTTTACTGGCTTTTCGCCGATATCAGAGCCCGAAGCCCTCGAAGCGCTTCTTGAACTTGGACAGACGGCCACCGCGATCCAGCAGCGTCTGCTGGCCACCGGTCCAGGCCGGGTGCGTGGTCGGGTCGATGTCGAGGTTCATCGTGTCGCCTTCCTTGCCCCAGGTCGAGCGCGTGGTGTACTCAGTGCCGTCGGTCATGACGATCTTGACGGTGTGGTAATCGGGATGGATATCGGCCTTCATCGCATTTTTCCTGGTCTGGTGGCGCGGGCAGCGACCGGATGGCCTGCGTCGAAGCGCCTCTTTCTAAAACTCGAAGCCGCAGCTATTCAAAAGCCGCGGCTTCTAAAACGGTCGGCGTGCCTATACATCAACCGAAATTGAATCACAAGGTCGGGTAAAAGGCATATTGATGTCCGGTAACGGGCCTGGATAGGGAAACAGCAAATGGCGCGAACAGAAAGCGCAGACGGGCGCAGTCGCTCGCTGAAGCCGCTGCGGCGCCTTTTCCCCTATGTCGGCCGCTATCGCAAGCTGGTGATCGGGGCGATGATCTCGCTGGTGCTGGCTGCGGTGACGACGCTTGCCGTGCCGCTTGCCGTGCGGCGCATGATCGACCACGGGTTTTCGGGCGCCGATTCGACCTTTATTTCCGAATATTTCTCCATGCTCGTGCTGATGGCGGCGTTGCTGGCCCTGGCTTCGGCCGGCCGGTACTATTTCGTCATCACATTGGGCGAGCGCGTCGTTTCGGATATCCGCCGCGACGTGTTCTCGCATGTCACGACGCTGTCGCCGGCCTTCTTCGACCATGTGCAATCAGGCGAAATCGTATCGCGGCTGGCCGCCGACACAACGCAGATCAAATCCGCGGTCGGTGCGACGGCATCCGTTGCGTTGCGCAATGTCATACTCGGCCTTGGCGCGCTGGCGATGATGGTGGCGACCAGCCCGAAACTGTCCGGCCTGGTGATCGCAGCCATTCCCCTGATCGTGCTGCCGCTGGTTGGCTTCGGCCGCTCGGTGCGACGCAAGTCGCGCATTGCGCAGGACACGCTGGCGCACGCCACCGCCTATGCCAGCGAGCAGATCGGCGCGGTGCGCACCTTGCAGGCGTTCACCAATGAAGGGCTGGTGACCGGGCGGTTTAGCGCGGCGGTCGAAAGCGCGTTTGCAGCGGCGCGCTCATCGGTGCTGGCGCGGGCGTTCCTGACTTTCGTCGCCATCTTCACGATCTTCGCCTCGGTTGTGGCTGTCCTGTGGTTCGGCTCGCGCGATGTGCTGTCGGGCGTTCTGTCGCCCGGCACGCTCGGCCAGTTCCTGCTCTACGCCGTGTTTGCCGCCGGTGCGCTGGGCGCGCTGTCTGAAGTGTGGGGCGAGCTTTCGCAGGCAGCAGGCGCGGCAGAGCGCCTGACCGAGCTTCTGGACGAGGAGCCGAATGTCGAGGCGCCGGCAAACCCGAAGCCGCTGCCGGCGGTAGCGCAAGGGACGATCAGCTTCGACAAGGTTTCCTTCTCCTATCCGGCGCGGCCAGACCGGGCTGCCGTGCATGAGCTGGATTTTTCGGTGAAACCAGGTGAAACGGTGGCGATCGTCGGCCCTTCGGGCGCGGGCAAGAGCACGATCTTTTCGCTGATCCTGCGCTTCTACGATCCCGAAACGGGTTCGGTCAGGGTCGACGGGGTCGACGTGCGCGAGGCCGATCCCATCAAGCTGCGCCAGCGCATGGCAATCGTGCCGCAAGACGTGACGATCTTTGCCGCCAGCGTGCGCGACAACATCGCCTTCGGCCGGCCCGGCGCATCGGATGCGGATATCGCGGCGGCGGCGAAAGCGGCGCTTGCCGACGAATTCATCCTCAAGCTGGACAAGGGCTACGAAACCGAGGTGGGCGAGCGCGGCGTGATGCTGTCGGGCGGCCAGCGCCAGCGCATCGCCATTGCCCGCGCCATCCTGCGCGATGCGCCGATCCTCCTGCTCGACGAGGCCACCTCGGCGCTCGATGCAACCAGCGAGACACTGGTGCAGGAAGCGCTTGAACACCTGATGCGAGGACGCACGACGCTGGTCATCGCCCACCGGCTGGCGACCGTGCTGAAGGCGGACCGCATTCTCGTCGTGGACGAAGGCCGCATCGTTGAGGAAGGCACGCATTCGAGCCTCGTCGCCAAGGGCGGGCTTTATGCGCGGCTGGCCCGGCTGCAGTTCGACGCCGGGGCCGGAGCGTTCTCAGACCGCAAGATTCAGGCGGTTCCGTAACGCTGTTCGAGATGGTCGATGAAGTGGCGGGCTTCGAGCGCTTCGCCGGTGGCGCGCTCGAGCAGGCCGGGCGTCGACCAGCGCGAACCCTGTGACCAGATGCGCTCGCGCCGCCATGCGTTGATGTTGGAGAAATCGCCCCTTGCGATGTCGTCGTTTGCCTGCGGCTGGTCGCGCGTCAGCGCCGCCCATTGCTGCGCCGCCATCATCGCGCCCAGCGTATAGGACGGGAAATAGCCGAAAGCGCCGCTTGGCCAGTGAACATCCTGCATCGGACCGTCGGCCGGGTTGTCGATGGTGGAAAGGCCGAGATAGTCACGCATACCGGCGTCCCAGGCTTCGGGCAGGTCGGCGACCTCGAGACGGCCCGAGACGAGGTCCTGCTCCAGTTCGTAGCGCAGGATGACGTGGAGCGGATAGGTGACCTCGTCGGCATCGACGCGGATCAGGCCGCGCTCGACGTAGAGGATGTGCGGCAGGATGTCGTCCATCGACCAGTCTTCGCCAAGATGCTTTTCGACGATCGGCAAAGCCCAGCGCCAGAAGGCCGGATTGCGGCCGAGCTGCTTTTCCACAAACAGGCTCTGGCTTTCATGGATCGCCATGCCGCGCGCCTTGCCGAGCGGCCAGTGCGCCCACGCCTGCGGTAGGTTCTGCTCGTAGAGCGCGTGGCCGGTTTCGTGCAGCACACCCATCATCGCCGAGAGGAATTCGTCGGTCCTGTAGCGCGTGGTGATGCGCACGTCGCTCGGCACCCCGCCGCAGAAGGGATGGTGCGACACCGACAGGCTGCCGTGGGTGAGATCGAAGCCGACGGCGGCCATCATGGCAAGGCCAAGCTCGCGCTGCCTGTCGATGGCGTAGGTGCCGGACAGGGGCTTCAATGGCCGCTTGGCCAGCCGCTCTTGCTGCGCGGCCAAAGCCTTCGGCACGAACCCCTTCAGGAAGGTTTTCAGTTCGGCAAAGACCGGCGTGATGCCGGCTGCGCGGTTGCCGGGGTCGTATCGCTCCATCAGCGCATCGTAAGGAGCGAGGCCGAGCGCGTCGGCGCGCATGGCGGCTTCCTCGCGCACCAGCGTGACGATGCCTTCCAGCGCGGGCTGGAACGAAGACCAGTCGCCCTTGGCGCGCAGGTCACGCCACAGCTGCTCCGAGCGCATCCGCGCCGCCGTCTGGCGCTCGACGAACTCGGCCGGCAGGCAGGTGAGGTTGGTGTAGTGGCGCTCTAACTCGCCAAGCGCTGCCTTTTGCTCGTCGTTGAGGTTTTCGGCCTTGGCGGCATCGATCCAGCCGGCGATTTCGGGCGCGGTCGCCTGGCGATGGTACATGCCGGCAAGGGCGGCCATGGCTTCGGCGCGCTTCTCGCCGCCGCCGACGGCCATGTGGGTGGCCTCATCCGCGCCAAGGATGGCAAGCGCATGTTCGAGCGCTTCGAGCTTGTGGCCGAGGTCGTCTAGTTTGGCGAAGGACATGGTGCGATCCCGTGAATCTGATAGGGCGAAAAGACCCCGGCGCGGCGTGATTGGCAAGCCCCGAAAGCTTCCCCAGACGCAGGCTTGCAAAGGCCGGGCGGGCCGTGTTCAGATGGGCGACGATTGAGGGAGAAACGCCATGCTTGGCAATATCGTGGTCGGACTGGTCGCCCTCATCCACCTCTACATCGTCTATCTGGAAATGGCGGCATGGGACACGCCGCGCGGCCACAAGGCGTTCAACCTGACGCCGGAGTTCGCCAAGGCCTCAAAGGTGCTCGCGGCCAACCAGGGGCTCTATAACGGCTTCCTCGCCGCCGGACTGATCTGGGGGCTCTATCTCGGAGAGACTGGATTCCAGGTGAAGGTTTTCTTTCTCCTGTGCGTGGCGGTCGCCGGGCTCTACGGCGCGGCGACCGCATCGAGAAAAATCCTTTTCATACAGACCGTGCCGGCCGTGCTTGGCCTCGCCCTGTTGTGGGCAGGCTGGTAACGGCAACGGTCAATCCGCGTCAGCCGTTCGGGTAGGCCATGCCGCCGGCGTGGTCGCTCATGGAAAAGCCGCTGCCGGTATCGGTCAAAAGCGCCTGGTCGAGATTGTCGATCTGGCCGATCAGCTTGCGATATTGCGGATTGGGCACGCGGCCATGATCGGCGCGGGCGACGCGTTCGGCCGATGCGCCGATGGTCGAGGCCTGCACTTGCAGGCTGCGGGCCGTGGCGGGTGTTATCCGCTTCTCCTGCCGGGCGTCCGCAATGCCCTGGTCGATGCCTTGCAGGTCGTTGAGAATGTTGGTGAGGCGGGCGCCGTGAGAAATGGGCGTCATCTGCTCGTCCAGCCTGGTGGTGTGGTCGTCGTTGCCGGTAGGCGAAGCGCCATGGCCAGCCGCATAGGCGGCTGCAAGAGGGGTTGCCGCCAGAATTGAGGCAAGTGCGATTGTCGGTATCAGGAAAGAGCGCATCTTTGCGTCTCCTTTTTGAAGCAAGGCATGGACAGCCGTTGCTGCATGGACCGTCCGGTTCCGTCGCGTCGCGGTGTTGGGGGCACCGCCGGCGGTTCCCGGTCCTTGGCCAAGCTAGGAGCCATGTGAGGCAAAGTGTAATTACAAAAAGATAATTATGAGCGGCCTTGCCGGCCTTATTTGATGCCCTAACCGATATCATTTGAGTCCCTAAACCGATATCGCCTACCGGATCGCCGCGCGCGTCAGCGTTCGGTCAGCTTCAGCTCGATGCGGCGGTTTTTGGTGCGGGCTTCGTCGGTATCGGCCTCGTCGAGCGGCTGGAATTCGCCGAAACCGGCGGCGACCAGCCGGTTGGCGGGCACGCCGTTGGCGATGAGGAACTTGACCACCGAGGTGGCGCGGGCGCTGGAAAGCTCCCAGTTGTCCTTGTAGCGGCCGGTGCCGGACAAGGGCTTGGTGTCGGTGTGGCCGTCGACGCGCAGCACCCAGTTGATCTCGGGGGGGATTTCCTTCTGCAATTCGATGATGGCGTCGGCGAGCTTCTTCATCTCGACCTGGCCAGCATCGTTTATCTGGTCGGAGCCGGTCGGAAACAGGACTTCGGACTGGAACACGAAGCGGTCGCCAACGATGCGGATGTTTTCGCGGTCGGCGAGGATTTCGCGCAGCCGCCCGAAGAAGTCGGAACGGTAGCGGTTCAGTTCCTGCACGCGCTGGGCGAGCGCCACGTTGAGGCGGCGGCCGAGGTCGGCGATCTTGGTGTTGGATTCGCGGTCGCGCTGCTCGGAGACGTCGAGCGCCTGTTCCAATGCCGCGATCTGCTTCCTCAGCGCGGAAATCTGCTGGTTGAGCAGTTCGACCTGCGACAGCGCGCGCTGGCTGATCTGGCGCTGGCTGTCGAGTTCGCCGGAAAGCTGGTCGGCGCGGGCATTGGCGGCTGAGCCCGCGCCTGCACCTTGCGACAGCAACTGTTCGAGCCGGCTCTTTTCAGCTTCGGAGGCGGACAGCGACGCCTGCAGGTTGGCCAGGGCGTCCTGGGCGTCCTGGGTGTTGCCCTTTTCGAGCGCGAGAAGCTGCGTCAACTCGTTGATCTGCGAGTTCAGCCGGTTGAGTACTTCGTCCTTGCCGGAAATCTCGCGGCTCAAGAGGAACTGCGCCAGCACGAAGACCGAGAGCAGGAACATGATGGCGAGCAGGAGCGTCGACAAGGCATCGACGAAACCCGGCCAGTAGTCGATGTGGCGGTCGCTGCGACGCCCGCGAGCGAGAGACACGTCAGTTCACCCCCTGCTTCTTCAGGGCGTCGGCGATCTTGTCCAGCGTTTCACGCATGGCGCGCTGCTCGTCCGACTGGGCCTCGACCCAATCGCGCATGATCTGCTGCTCGGAGCGCATATTCTTGACGAGGCCTGAGATGCCATCGGCGAGGTTGGCCATGGCCGTTGCCACGCGCGGGTTCGCACCGCCGGTTTCCTGCATGGAGCGCAGGCGTTCGGAAAGAGCGCGGATCTCGTCGGAGGTTTCCGCCTTGAGACCTTCGGGAACGGCGATGTCCGAAGACAGGTCGGTGACCGAGGACAGCCAGTTTTCAAGCTCGGTATAGAAGCGGTTCTGGGCGCGGCCGGACTGCAGGTCGAGGAAGCCCAGCACCAGCGAGCCGGACAGGCCGAACAGCGAGGACGAAAAGGCTGTGCCCATGCCGGACAGCGGCGCGGCGAGGCCTTGCTTCAAGGCTTCGAGAACCGAAGCGGAATCGCCGGTGCCGGGGTCGAGCGACTGGATGGTTTCGCCGATGGAGCCGATGGTATGCAGCAGGCCCCAGAAGGTGCCGAGCAGGCCGAGGAAAATCAGGAGCCCGACGAGATAGCGCGAGGTGTCGCGGCTTTCGTCGAGGCGGGTCGCGATCGAATCCAGCATGGTGCGCATGGAACTGGTCGAAAAGGCCATGGAGGCCGAGCGGCCGAGCATCGCTTTCATCGGCGCCAGAAGCACGGGTTCGGTTGTTTCCGACCCGGCGCGGAAGGAATTGACCCAACGCACTTCGCGAAACAGCCGACCTACCTGCGCAAATGCCAGCAGAATGCCGACGATGAGAACGCCAAGGATCAAGCCGTTCAGGCCGGGATTGGTGACGAAGGCGGACTGGATCTGGCGGGTTAGGATGATGGCGATGAAGCCGACGATGGCAAGGAAGATGACCATGGTCAGCAGGAAGACTTGCGGACTGGACAGCTTGTGCGGATCATAGCTCAGCACATCCGAGCTCCCGCCAATTCCGAACGATCTTAGCAAAGACATGCGTGTTCCATCCGATTCCGCCGCGTCAGGACTCTAGAGCGTTTCATGGCTAGATGGAACCATTCTGCCGGGCCGGTTTGGGCCAAATCCATCGGCCTTCGTCTCGACCGCACCGCCAGTGCGTTCTTCGCCGAAGCCCTCGACCTTGTCCCAAACCATCGCCGGCAGAATGGTTCCATCTAGCCATGAAACGCTCTACACAGAATTCCGGCAAAATTGAAAGTGGTGCTTGCAGACGTTGAAAGCGCTCGCCGCTATGAACGCGGCGAAATCGGCTTCTTGAGCGTCTTGAGAAGCGTGCGGTGGATCGCTTCATTGCCGGCCACGACCGTGCCGTCGTCGAGCATGGCCTGCCCGCCGTCCATGTCGGAGACGAAGCCGCCGGCTTCGCGCACCATCAACAGGCCGGCGGCGATGTCCCATGCCGAAAGATTGGCCTCCCAGAAGCCGTCCATGCGGCCTGCGGCGACATAGGCAAGGTCGAGGGCCGCCGAGCCCATGCGGCGAATGCCGGCGACCTCGGCCATGACGTTGCGCAGCTCGATGAGGAAGTTGCCGTGGTGGCCACGGCCAAGATGCGGCACGCCGCAGCCGATGACGGCGTCAGTTAGCTTGTTGCGGGCCGCGACGCGCAAGCGGCGGTCGTTGACGTAAGCGCCGCCGCCACGCTCGGCGGTGTAAAGCTCGTCCATGGCCGGATTGTAGATGACACCGGCGACGATCTGGCCCTGGCGCTCCAGCGCGATGGAGATCGAGAACATCGGAATGCCGTGCAGGAAGTTGGTGGTGCCGTCGAGCGGATCGACGATCCAGCGATGCTGGTCGTCGTCGCCGGCGACCGCCCCGCGTTCTTCCATGAGAAAGCCGTAGCCGGGACGGGCCTTGGACAGTTCGGCGAAGATGATGTCCTCGGCCTTGCGGTCGGCCTGGCTGACGTAGTCGCCGGGGCCTTTCAGCGAAACCTGGAGGTTCTGCACTTCGCCGAAATCGCGCGAAAGCGAGCGGCCGGCTTTCATTGCGGCCTGGACCATGACGTTGAGGAGAGCTGAACGGGCCATGAGCTTACCTCGGCAATCGGCAATCGGCAGTCGGCAGGCGGACCTGCCCTGCGGATATGCGTGGGGGTTCAAGACTTATTGAGCGGCTTTCGACAAACGGCTGCCGCCCGGCTGCTCCCGACTTGCGCATCTTCAATCCGCCCGACGCAGATAGGTGATCTCGTTGGTGTCGACGAGGATGCGCTCGCCTGCCGCGATGAACGGCGGCACCAGCACGCGGATGCCGTTTTCGAGCACGGCGGGCTTGTAGGACGAGGCCGCCGTCTGCCCCTTCACGACCGGATCGGCCTCGGTTATGGTCAGCACCACCTGGTCAGGAAGCGAGACGCCGATCGGCTTTTCGCCATAGAGGCGCACCGTCACCATCATGCCGTCCTGCAGGAAGGCGGCGCGCTCGCCGACGAAATCCTTCTGCAACTCGAGCTGTTCGTAGCTTTCGGTGTCCATGAAGACAAGCGCGTCACCCTGCTCGTAGAGGAAGGAGAAATCCTTGTATTCGAGATCGACCTGCTCGACCGTTTCGGCCGAACGGAAACGCTCGTTGAGCTTGGTGCCGTTGATGAGGTTCTTCAGTTCGACCTGGTTGTAGGCGCCGCCCTTGCCGGGCTTTACCGTATTGGTCTTGACCGCCACCCACAGTCCGCCATCGTGTTCGACGACGCTGCCGGGGCGAATTTCGCTGCCGCTGATCTTGGCCATGATTTATCTGGGTCCGAAGTGGGGTGATCGCCGAAAGCGGCGATTTCGGCGCTTCCAAGACCACACTTCACCGAAAGAGGCAAGAGATGCGGCCCCGATGCAGGGTCAGGGCAGGCGGTTTGCCCTTTGCAGCGCCTTTTTGGTTTCCTCGTCGGTCAGGCCGTGCATGAAGTCTTCCATCTCGGAATCGATCAGGCCGGCACGGCGGGCGACGATGTACCATGCGCCGGCGAGGATGGCGTCCGGCTCGGTGCCGATGCCGCCCATGTAGAGCTTGGCAAGCCGGTTCTGGGCGGCGACGTTGCCGCCGTTTGCGGCTGCGAGCATCCAGCCGAAGCCGGCCTTCAGGTTGCGCTTGCCGCCGCGCCCCTCGATCAGCCACTCGCCGAGGTCGAGCTGGGCGGTGTCGTAATTCTGGCGCGCGGCTCTCGCCAAAAACTGCAGCGCCTGTGCGTCATCCCGTTTCCTGCCGCCGGTGCCGTTGGCATAAATCTGCGACATCGCATATTGCGCGTCGGCAACGCCGGCCTCGGCGGCGCGCTCGTAATAAGAGACGGCCCGGGCGAGACCGGCGTCACCGGAATCTTCCTTGACCAGCAACTGCGCGAAATTGAATTGCGCCAGCGGATTTCCGGCCTCGGCAGCCGCCTGCATCAGCGCGTAGGCCTGCTTTTCATCCTTCGGCACGAAGCGGCCGTCGAGCAGCATCAGCGCGTATTGGAACTGGGCTTCCGGAACGCCGCGTTCGGCTGCGGCGGAATACCATTTTGCTGCTTCGGCGGCGTTGGCCGGCACGCCGAGACCGCGCGACAGGATTTCGGCGAGAAGGGTCTGCGCCGCCGGATCGCCGTTTTGGGCGCGCGGCAGTGCGAGGTTGTAGGCGGTCTTGTAGAGGCCGCGCTGATAAGCGCCATAGGCTTCATCCGCCGGGCGTGCGCCGAAGCGGGCCGGATCAAGCCCCTCAGCCGAGGGCAAGGGGCTGGGCGATATGGTCGTTGCGGGCTGCGGCAGGTTCGGCATGGCCGGCTTGTCGCTCTTTTCGGCAGGGGCAGGGCTTTGTACCGCCGGAGTTTTTACAGCAGGTGCCTCAATTGCAGGAGCTTGAGTGGTAGTGGGCTGTGTTGTGGGAGGCTGGGCCGCGGGGGTTGATGTGGCCGGCGTTGATGTCGCTGTGGCCGGAACGGTTTCGGCGGCCGCGCTTGCGAGGCAGGCGCAGACGAAGACCGAAGCCAGTGCCAAGCGACGCGCCATCGTCAGTCCTCGAAGCGTGGGGCGGTTTCGTCGAGCAGCGCATTTGCCCTGCCTATAGCGGCGCGCGGATCGATGCCATCGGCGAAGACGGCGGCGGACAGCGCGACGAATTCGGCGCCTGTCTGCGCGACCTGTTCGACCGAGGCGATGTCATTGCCGGCCAGGACGATGCACGGCACGGCGATCATCTCCGCCCACCACGCGCCGAGGCTCAGGTTGCGCTTGTGCGGTTCGGGCGCGGTGTCGAAGCCGAAGCGGCCGAAGAACATGTAGTCGGGCCGTTCCTCGCCGAGATCGAGCGCGTCGTCGCGGGTTTTGACGCCGCCGGTGCCGACCATCATCTTGTCTTGCAGGCGCTCGATGGCGTCGGCGAGGTCGGGCCTCGAGCCTTCGATGTGGATGCCGTCGGCGTGGACGCGGCCGGCGATGCGGCTGTCGCCGGCAATGATGGCGGCCGCGCCCGCCTTCTGGGCGAGCGGGACGAGTTTTTCGGCCATTGCCTGGAAGGCGGCTTCGTCCATGTCGCCTTGCGGCAGGATGAGCGAAGCGACGTCGCCGCCCAGCAAGGCTTGCGCGAGGCGGTCGGCCTTGAGGGCGGGCGGTGCGATCAGCACGATGCGGCAGCGGTTGGGCGGCGTGTCTGGGTTCATGGCAGTCGGTTCCGGCAATCGCCTATGCGGGGCGAAGTTGGTTGCATTGCGGCATAGAGCAAAGTGTCGTTGTTGAACAGGCGCATGACTAAGCAGGCTACCGAAGTTTGCGGTCGCGACGGTCGGCAATATCGGCTATCCATCGCACACGATTTCCCAAAGCTTTTGCCCGATGACGGACCTTCTGCTCGATCCATGGTTTTATGCCACGGCCATTCCGGCCGTGCTTCTGGTCGGCCTTTCGAAGGGTGGCTTTGGCGGCGCAGTCGGCTTCGTCGGCGTGCCTTTAATGGCGCTGACCATGCCGCCGGTGCAGGCGGCGGCGATCCTGTTGCCGATCCTGTGCCTGATGGACGTCGCCGCGGTGTGGACGTGGCGGGGCGTCTATGACCGCAGGATGCTGATCGACATGCTGCCGGGTTCGATCGCCGGCATCGGCCTTGGCTGGCTCACCGCCGCACTGGTGACGCAGGACATGGTGAGGCTGATCGTCGGCGCCATCGCTGTCGTCTTCGTAGGGCGCTGGCTCTATCTGCTGCTGCGGCACGGGGCCGCCCATGCCGCCCAGCCGAACCGCATCGCCGCCGCCTTCTGGGGCGCGGTTGCCGGCTTCACCAGCTTCGTCGCCCATGTCGGCGGACCGCCGTTCCAGGTCTATGCCTTGCCGATCCGGCTCGACCCGAAAGTGCTGTCGGGGACCTCGACGCTGTTTTTCGCGATCACCAACGCCATCAAGCTGGTGCCCTATTTCGCGCTCGGCCAGTTCGACGCCACCAATCTGACCGCCTCGCTGGCGCTGGCGCCATTGGCTCCGCTGGCGACGCTGGCCGGGGCCTTCCTGGTGCGGCGGATGAAGCCAGAGGTGTTTTATCCCTTTACCTACGCCACGGTCGGGCTGGTCGCGCTCAAGCTGTTGTGGGACGGGCTTGTTGATCTAATGTAGAAATGACGCGGGCCGTCTCCTGTGCTTAGAGCCGGCGACTGCCAGTTGGGGAGAATGGGATGGGAAGTTCCTTCGAGCGCGATCTCGACAAGAATGCCGCCAACTACCAGAACCTGACGCCGCTGACCTATCTCGAGCGGGCGGCCAAGGTCTTTCCCGACCATGTCGCGATCATCCATGGCAGCCAGCGCACCAGCTACCGCGATTTCTGGCGGCGTTCGCTGAAGCTTGCCTCGGCGCTGGCCAGGGAAGGCATCGGCAAGAACGACACGGTGACGGTGATGCTGTCCAACACGCCGGCGATGCTAGAGGCGCATTTCGGCGTGCCGATGGTCAAGGCGGTGCTGCATTGCCTGAACACGCGGCTCGACGCGGCGATCATCGCCTTCCAGCTCGATCACGCCGAGACGAAGGTTTTGATCGTCGACCGTGAGTTTTCGGGCGTGGTGAAGGAGGCGCTGGCGCTCGCCAAGGTCAGGCCGCTGGTCATCGACTATGACGATCCGGACTATCCAGCCGATGCGCCATACCCGAAGGGCGAGCGGATCGGCAGCCGCGACTACGAAGAGTTCTTGGGGGCGGGCGACGAGAATTTCGCCTGGTCGATGCCGGACGACGAATGGGATGCGATTTCGCTGAACTACACCTCCGGCACCACCGGCAACCCGAAGGGCGTGGTCTATCACCATCGCGGCGCGGCGCTGATGGCCTACACCAACACCATCCATGCCGGCATGGGCAAGCACTGCGTCTATCTGTGGACGCTGCCGATGTTCCACTGCAACGGCTGGTGCTTTCCGTGGACGCTGGCCGTGCAGGCGGGAACGCATGTGTGCCTGCGTTGGGTGCGGGCGAAACAGATGTATGCGGCAATCGCCGAGCACGGCGTGACGCATCTGTGCGGCGCTCCGATCGTGATGTCGCTTTTGATCAACGCGCCTGACGAGGACAAGCGGGCATTTCCGCAGACGGTGTCGTTCAACACGGCTGCCGCCCCGCCGCCGGAAGCGGTGCTGTCCGGCATGGCCGATGCCGGTTTCGAGGTCACCCATCTCTACGGGCTGACCGAGACCTACGGCCCCGCGGTGGTCAATGAATGGCACGAGGAGTGGGACAGGCTGGACAAGGGCGCGCGCACGGCGATGAAGGCGCGCCAGGGCGTACGCTATGCGGCGCTGGAAGATTTGTCGGTGATCGATCCGGAGACGATGCAGGCGACGCCGGCTGACGGCGCGACCATCGGCGAGGTGATGTTTCGCGGCAATATCGTCATGAAGGGCTATCTGAAGAACCGTGCGGCCAGCGACGAGGCATTTTTCGGCGGCTGGTTCCATTCCGGCGATCTCGGCGTGATGCATCCCGACGGCTACATCCAGATCAAGGACCGCTCGAAGGACATCATCATCTCGGGCGGCGAGAACATCTCCTCGATCGAGGTCGAGGATGCGCTTTACAAGCATGCCGCGGTCGCCGCCTGCGGCGTCGTCGGGCGGACCGACGACAAATGGGGCGAGGTGCCTGTGGCCTATGTCGAGCTGAAGCCCGGCAGGACGGCAAGCGAGGCCGAAATCATCGAGCATTGCCGCAGCCTGCTGGCGCGCTTCAAGGTGCCGAAGGCGATCATCTTCGCCGAGATTCCCAAGACCTCGACCGGCAAGATCCAGAAATTCCGCCTGCGCGAGATGGCGAAAACCGTCTGAGTTTCCGCTTCGTTTACGTTGCGGAAATCACGGATTCCGGTTATCGTACATGTACGTGGGAGGGACGGAGCTTGCGGCTGCCTTGAGCAAAGGCGCGGCCGGCAGGCAGAGTTTTATCGAGACAAAACAATCGGTTCATGCGTCCGTCACCTATTCCCGCGGGAAAAGGCAATCGAGAGCAACTATCATGCAAGGCGTGTCACGCAATTTCTTTACACTGGCCATCATCTACGCACTGTGCGGTATGGCGATCGGGCTTTCCATGTCGATCAGCCAGGACCATTCGCAAATGCCGACACACGCGCACACCATGGTGGCGGGATGGCTGATGTCGGCGGTCTTCGCCTTCTTCTATCACCTGTTTCCGGCGGCGGCGGCCAAGACGCTCGCCACTGTCCACTTCTGGCTGACGGCGGTGAGCGGCATCCTGCTTCTCGTCGGACTGTTCTTCCTGCTCGGCGGCAATACGAGCATCGAACCGCTGGTGGCGATCGCCTCGATTGGTTTCTACGCGGCGATGTTCCTGTTCGCTGTCATCGCGCTGCCGGCCCTATGGGGCCGTAACTGACAGTGCCGGCTGGAGGGGCCGAGGACCAAAATCACCGGCATTTCAAACAAAAAATCTAGGTATCGTTAAGGCATCATTAAGCTTTACGGTTGTTTACTATAGCCATCCAGTGATCTGGATTCTTACCGAGTGGTTGGAGCCACTTTGTTTGACGCCTCCCTGTTAAACTCCTGAGAGCCGCCTCATCCGCGGCTCTTTTTTTGTCCGTTTTTTAGCCATTGGTCCTTGTCGCTAGAGGCCGCCTGTTCATATTAACCTTTTGTTAAACATGTGCTTGCCTTGGGCGAAGACGCGGCGCATTTTCAAATTGTATAGCGGGGGTGAGCGCGGCGGCGGCATTTTGAGTCGGCCTGCCGCAGCGGACAGGGTGCATCGATGAACGAACTTTCGAAGGAAAGCACGAACACAGTGAAGCTGGCTGAACGCCGGGTGTTCTCGCAATCCTTCCGTCCCTTGTACAACGAAGGCATGGGGCTGGTCGAAGAAGCTGCCGAATATCTGGACGGCAAGGGCCGGGCCGAAGCCAAGAAGCTGTCGAGGATCGCGGCGACCCTCTATGCGGCCGAATCGATGCGGCTGACCACGCGGCTGATGCAGATCGCCTCGTGGCTTCTTTTGCAGCGCGCGGCCAATTCCGGCGAGATGACGCGCGACCAGGTGGCATCGGAAAAATCCAAGGTGCGTCTCGATACCGTTTCGGCGCATGAAGACTCGGCCGGCTGGAGCGAGTTGCCGGAAGACTTCGTCGACCTTGTCAAGCGTTCGCTACGCCTGCAATCGCTGGTGCGGCGCATGGACGAAGAAATCTACGGCGGCGGTGTAACGAAGCCGCCGGTGGAATCTCGGCGCGGCAATCCCGTCTCCGACCAGATTTCCCTGCTCAACCACGCCTTCGCGCGGGGCTGATCTCGCAAGGCTCTTTGCCCGGCACTTTCGGACAAAAGCCGCTTCTGCTTTTCCCAAGCTTTGTTTCCGGTTTGTTCACAAATCGCTGGCAAGTCTGCTGGCGCAGGATAGAGTGGGCAAATGGCGGACGCGATTCGTATCATCGGCATTGATCCGGGGCTGAGACGCACCGGCTGGGGCATCGTCGAGAGCCTCGGCAACTCGCTGCATTTCGTGGCGGCCGGAACCGTGCGCTCGGACGAGAAGCTGACTTTGGCCTCGCGGCTTTGCCAGTTGCATGACGGGCTTTCCGAAGTGCTGCACTCGGCGATGCCGCACGAGGCGGCGGTCGAGCAGACCTTCGTCAACAAGGACGCGACGGCGACGCTGAAGCTCGGCCAGGCGCGCGGCATCGCCATGCTGGTGCCTGCACAGGCCGGACTGCCGGTGGCCGAATATGCGCCGAACGCGGTCAAGAAAGCGGTGATCGGCGTCGGCCACGGCGACAAGAAGCAAATCCACATGATGGTCAAGGTGCTGCTGCCCAAGGCCGCGTTCGACACCGACGATGCGGCGGATGCGCTGGCAATCGCCATCTGCCATGCCCACCATCGCCAAAGCGCCGCCTACCGGATGGCGCTGGCTTGATGGGGGCTTGAGGGGGCAACCATGATCGGCAAGCTCAAGGGGACGCTGGACGAAATCGACGAGGATCACTGCATCGTCGATGTGCACGGCGTCGGCTACGTCGCCTTCTGCTCGGCGCGAACGCTTGCCGCGCTGCCCGCGCCGGGCGAAGCGGTAGTGCTGTTCATCGAGACCTATGTGCGCGAGGACATGATCCGCCTCTATGGGTTCCAGTCGGCGCTGGAGCGCGAGTGGTTCCGCCTCTTGATGAATAATGTGCAGGGCGTCGGGGCCAAGGTGGCGCTGGCGATCCTGTCCACGCTGGCCCCCGCCGATCTAGCCAATGCCATTGCGCTGCGCGACATCGCCATGGTGAGCCGCGCGCCGGGTGTCGGCAAGAAAGTGGCCGAGCGCATCGTCACCGAACTGAAGAACAAGGCGCCTGCCTATGCCGGTTCCGCTTCCGGCACCATCGGCCTGAAACAGGAGCTTGGCGAAGGGGTTGCTCCGGCTCCGATTGCCGATGCCGTGTCGGCGCTGGTCAATCTCGGCTATTCGCGCGACACCGCCGCCAATGCGGTCGCGGCAGCAATGAAAGCCGCGGGCGACGATGCCGATTCGGCCAAGCTGATCCGCCTCGGGCTGAAGGAACTGGCGCGGTGAAGCCTTGCTTGCCCCTGAGCGAGAGGCGTGGCAGGACAGGTAAATGAGCCTTTCACCCCGTCTCATCACACCCGAAAAACGCGGCGAGGATGCCGAGCAGACCCTGCGCCCGCAGGTGCTGGACGAATTCGTAGGCCAAGCGGCGGCGCGCGCCAACCTAAAAGTGTTCATTGAGGCGGCCAAGGGGCGCGGCGAGGCGCTCGACCATGTGCTGTTCGTCGGTCCGCCGGGTCTCGGCAAGACGACGCTGGCGCAGATCATGGCGCGCGAGATGGGCGTCAATTTCCGCTCGACTTCGGGGCCGGTGATTGCCAAGGCGGGAGATCTCGCGGCCCTTCTGACCAATCTCGAGGATCGCGACGTTCTGTTCATCGACGAAATCCACCGGCTGAACCCGGCGGTGGAGGAAATCCTCTATCCGGCGATGGAGGATTTCCAGCTCGACCTGATCATCGGCGAAGGACCGGCGGCGCGGTCCGTGAAGATCGACCTCGCCCGCTTCACGCTGGTTGCGGCGACGACGCGGCTCGGCCTGCTCACCAACCCGTTGCGCGACCGCTTCGGCATTCCGGTGCGGCTCAATTTCTATACCGTCGAGGAACTGGAACTGATCGTGCGTCGCGGCGCGCGCATCCTCGGCATGCCGCTCGGCGACGACGGCGCGGTGGAAATCGCCAGGCGCGCGCGCGGCACGCCGCGCATTGCCGGTCGCCTTTTGCGGCGGGTGCGCGACTTCGCAGCGGTTGCGGGGGATGGCCATGTCGATCGCAAGATCGCCGACGAAGCGCTGTCGAGGCTTGAGGTCGATGGGCTCGGCCTCGATGCGCTCGACCGCCGGTATCTCACTATGATCGCCAATAATTTCGGCGGCGGGCCGGTTGGCGTCGAGACCATCGCGGCGGGGCTGTCGGAGCCGCGTGATGCCATCGAGGACATCATCGAGCCTTACCTCATCCAGCAGGGGTTCATCCAGCGTACGCCGCGCGGCCGCGTGCTGACGGCCAATGCGTGGCGGCATCTGGGGCTCGATGCCCCGGCGGACCTCGCCCAGCAGCAGATCAGCCTGTTCCAGGAAGAGTGAAGCCGCTGCGGGCTGTGAAGGGCGACGGTCATAAGGGATCACCAATCTCCGACGCTCGGTAGTGATGCTGGAAAGCGGCCGATTTATTTCGTCAGTTTCCTGACCATATCAAGAATGTCCGGCTCAGCCTTCTTGCCCTCGAAAGCTTCGACCACGCCGAAGGCGCCGCCATATCCCCATAGCGACCATGAAAAGCCATGGGCTTCGGCGCGGGCGATCATGTCCCGGGCGTAAGCGGCGCGGTACTTCGCCGGCATGACATGGGAGTTGCCGTATTCCTGCCGGATCATGCCGAATTCGCCAAGCGTGACGTTCTCCGGCTTGATGCCGTTGGCCTTGGCCCAGGCCTCGGCCTTGCTGAACGGCGCATCCATGATCCTGAGCAACTTATCCTCGCTGTCCATCGAGGCGACCTGTTCGTCGAGATAGGCGAGCAGGCCGTTGCGGCGGGTCCACGGGGCTTCCGCCTTGATGCGGGCGCGGATGATATCGAGCGTGGCATCGAGTTCTGAGCGCGGCACAGCAGTCAGCGGATAGGGCAGGCCGGTGACATAGGGAATAAAATCGCCGGCCCAGGTCGCGCCTTGATGAGTGAGCAGGAACGGATCGTAGGAATGAAACGTCCAGATGACGTTGTCGTCGGCGATCGCCTTTGGATCGACTTTGGAAAGGGCCTCGGCGCTGGCGTAGCAGCCGCCGGAAAGGACGAGCGTGAGTTTGGTTGCCGATACACGCGCTGCCGCATGAAGGCGCTGCAACCGGTCCGGCCAGGAATGGGTGTTGTCCGCGTCGCAATCCACCACCGGCTCGTTCATCGGCTCGAAGGCAATCTTGGACGGGTCTTCGCCGGCAAGTGTGGCCGCCATTTTGCGCACGACTTCGACATAGGCGTCGAACAGGGCAGGGTCGGCCATGACCTCGCCCATGCCGACGCTGCGGTTGCCGCCAGCGGGGATGAGATGCAGGTCGACCACCACTTTCAGCCCGGCGTGGTTCACCATGCGCGCCGATTCCAGCACGCTGGCGTAGAGGTCGTTGCGCAATGCCGCTGTCTTGGCGGACAGGAATGGGGCGGGATCGACCGGCATGCGCAGGAAGTCGAAGCCGGATGCTTTCAGGGCTTCAAGATCGGCATCAGTGAGGAATTTGCGCCATTCGGGATAGGGCAGGATCGCGTTGCGGTCGGCCCATTTGTCTTCGCCGGGCCATGTCGTCCAGATGTCGAGGTTGAGGCCGCGCTTCATGGTGAAGGTCGCAGCGTTGGCGGGCAGCACAAGCGCCGCGAGCAGCAACAGAACCGCCCCCAAGCCCTTGATCATCACGTCCAACGGTGCCATCGCATCATAGTCCGAAATCGCAAAGGACATCTGCCTTGGCGGGCATGAAAAGGAAAGCGCAATGGGCGATCATGGTGAATCGGCAGGCGACCTGGCAGCCGGCATTTCCGGGGCGCTGACGCCGTTCGGCCATCGGCTGATGGCACGGGTCTACTACGCAGACACCGATTTTTCCGGCGTCGTCTACCATGCCCGCTACCTCGAATTCTTCGAGCGCGGACGCTCCGATTTCCTGCGGCTGGCCGGTGTCCATCACACAGAACTTGCCGACGGCAAGCATGGCGAGAAGATCGTATGGGTGGTGCGGCGCATGGAAATAGACTTCCACGCGCCTGCCCGCATCGACGACATCCTGACGGTGGAGACGCGCACGCTCGAGGTATCTGGTGCGCGCATTTTCATGGCGCAGCAATTGAAGCGGGGCGAGGATGTATTGGTGGAAGCGAAGGTTGAGGCCGCGATCATCGGCGAAAATGGCCGCCCGCGCCGCTTTCCGAAGGAATGGATCGCGGCATTCATGCCGAAAGGCGGCGCTGAAGCCGGCTGATCCTGACCCCGAAGCGGCGAAGGCGCGGCGCAAATGCGCGATTGCATTCAGCGCCTTGGCCCTAACTCATCCTTAACCATAACGGTTCATGAACGGATTGATGAGAATTAACGGGAATCGTGCGCCTTCGTTTCACCAAGATTTGCCCTGAAAAGGCCGCTATCAGCGCTATTTGGGGCATTTCCGACAGGTTCGCGCGTACGGGCCACAAGGGGTAATGCGCCGTGGGCGAGGGCCAGGGTCTGCTAATATGATCGAAATGGCGCCGGAAACGGCAAGAAGATGCCAGGAGAATCGCGAGGGTCGATGGAGTTCCATCGATCGAGCGGTTCGACGTTGCAGCTTGAAGCCGTTTCGGCGTCTGAAAGATGTGGGCCCATCTGTCCGGCTACTTTGTCGAAAAGACTTGAAAATGGTCAACATTTCCATCGCCTTTTCTTCGCGTATCCGGACAGATCGCCTCACACCATTTGGATCAAATTAGCAGACCCTGGCCCTAGCAGAGAGCCACGCCCGGGAAGTTTTAAGGAACGTTTGGATGGAAAATATCGCTCTCGCCGAACCGGCAGCGCAACTGTCGATCTGGGCTCTGTTCATGCAGGCCAACTGGGTGGTCAAGCTGGTCATGATCGGCCTGCTCGGCGCCTCGATCTGGACCTGGGCCATCGTGGTCGACAAGGTCATCTCGTATAGCCGCATGAAACTGGCGCTCAACCGCTTCGAGCAGATCTTCTGGTCGGGGCAGTCGCTGGAAGAACTCTACCGGACGCTGGCCGACCGCAAGACTTCGGGCATGAGCTCGATCTTCGTGGCCGCCATGCGCGAATGGAAGAAGAGCTTCGAGAAGGGCGCGAAGTCGCCGCTCGGCCTGCAGACCCGCATCGACAAGGCGATGGACCTTGCGCTGACGCGCGAGATGGAACGGCTGGAAGGCCGGCTGGGCTTCCTCGCCACCATCGGCTCGGCAGCCCCGTTCATCGGCCTGTTCGGCACCGTCGTCGGCATCATGACCTCGTTCCAGGCGATTGCCGGTTCGAAGTCGACCAGCCTAGCGGTTGTGGCGCCCGGCATCGCGGAAGCGCTTCTCGCCACCGCAATCGGCCTGCTCGCGGCCATCCCGGCGGTCATTGCCTACAACAAGCTGTCATCGGATGCCGGCAAGCTGGCGGCGCGCATGGAGGGCTTCTCGGATGAGTTCTCCGCCATACTGTCGCGCCAAATCGATGAAAAAGTTGCCAAGGCAGCCTGAGGTTCGATCATGGGAATGTCAGTAGGTACAGGCGGTGGAGCCAGAGGCGGGCGCGGCAGGCGCGGCCGCCGCAATACGCTGATGTCGGAAATCAACGTGACGCCGTTCGTCGACGTCATGTTGGTGCTGCTCATCATCTTCATGGTGGCGGCGCCGCTGCTCACGGTCGGCGTGCCGATCGACCTGCCGGAGACGCAGGCCAAGCCGATGAATTCGGACACGCAGCCGATCACCGTCTCGGTCAACGAAACCGGGCAGATCTACCTGCAGGAAACGGAAATCCCGTTAGAGGAAGTGGTGCCGAAGCTCGAGGCGATTTCCAGGACCGGCTATGAGGAGCGCATCTATGTGCGCGGCGACAAGACCGCCGACTACGGCACGGTAATGAAGGTCATGGCCCGCATCTCGGCCGCCGGCTACAAGAACCTCGGCCTCGTCACGCTTCAGGAACAGGAATAGCAATCTTGAAGGTCGGCCTCACGACATCGGTGGTCATGCATGCGGCGCTGCTCGTGTTCGGGCTGTTTTCGCTGTCGGCGCCGGCTGCCTTCGAGGTGACGGACGTCGAGGCGCTGCCTGTCGATATCGTGCCGCTCGAGGAAATCACCCAGATCCAACAGGGCGACAAGAAGGCGACGATGAAGGAGAAGGCGGCGCCAATGCCGACCAAGCGTCCCGATGTCGTCGCGGACGCCCAGGATGTCGGCGAAAACAGCGTCGACACCAAGAAGCCGATCACGCCGGAAGCAAAGCCAACGCCGGTCGACACCGCTGCCGCAACCCCGCCCGCGCCTGAACCGAAGGAACAGCCCAAGCCGGAAGAGGTGCAGAAGCCGAAGGAAGAGCCGAAGCCGGTTCCCGCAACCGACGTGACCCCGGTGCCTCAGCCCAAGGAAGAGGTGAAGCCCGATCCGGTCAAGGAACCCGATCCGCCGCAGCAGCCGACCGAAGAAAAGACGGCCGCAGTGAAGCCGGATGCGGTTGCCGAGGCGATCGCCGCCGAGCAGAAGCCGACCGAGGCCGCGCAGTTGCCGGATTCCGCACCGGTTCCCGAGATGAAGCCGCGGCCGAAGCCGGCGGAGGCCGAAACCGCCAAGGCGCCAGACCGCAAGGATTCGGAAAAGCCGGTCAAGGAAGCGGCCTCGAAGCCGAAGTCGGAAGACAAGGAATTCAACGCCGACGAAGTGGCGGCGCTGCTCAACAAGCAAAAGCCGTCCGGCGGCGGCGCCAAGCGCTCGACGCAGGAGGCTTCGCTGGGCGGCGACAAGTCGCCCGGCGGCAACCGGCTGTCGCAAAACGAGATGGATGCGCTGCGCCAGAAGCTCGGCGGCTGCTGGAGCATTCCGGCCGGCGTGGATGACGCGGCGATGCTCAAGGTTTCGGTGCGCTTCCATCTCGATCCGTCCGGCGTGCTGGAAGGCAGGCCGGAGATCATCGCGGGCGGCGCTGCGTCGGGTCCGGGCAGAACTGCCGCGGAATCGGCGGTCCGGGCGGTGCAGAAATGCGCGCCCTTCAACCTTCCGTCCGACAAATATGACAGTTGGTCGGAAGTCGTGGTCAATTTCGATCCGAGCGACATGTTCTAGGTGGTTCAGGTGATGACGGCCTTCCGGATCGTCGAGACCTGAATTGCTTATCGTGCAAGAAAGTGCCGGACAGGACAGAACGAGGCTGAATTTATGAAGAAACTCTTGAAAACGCTGATCATGGCTGCCGCGCTCGCCGGCGGCATCGGCGGATTTGCCGTCGTCCCCGCGAACGCGCTGGTGGAAATCGACGTCAACAAGGGCACCATCGAGCCGTTGCCGATCGCGATCACCGATTTTCTCGCCGGCGATGCGCTGGGCGCCGAGATTTCCAGCATCGTGACCGCCGACCTCAAGCGTTCGGGCCTGTTCGCACCGATCGACAAGGGCGCGTTCATCGAAAAGATCTCGAATCCCGATGTCGCGCCGCGCTTCGACGACTGGAAGGTCATCAACGCGCAGGCGCTGGTGACGGGACGCGTCGGCAAGGAAGCCGATGGCCGTATCCGGGCCGAATACCGGCTGTGGGACACCTTCGCCGGCCAGCAGCTTTCCGGCGAGCAGTTCTTTGCCAACGACACCAACACCCGCCGCGTCGCCCACATCATCGCCGATGCCATCTATGAGCGGCTGACGGGCGAGAAGGGCTATTTCGACACGCGTGTCGTCTATATCGACGAGTCGGGCGCCAAGAACGCGCGCAAGAAGCGGCTTGCCATCATGGACCAGGACGGCGCCAACGCACGCTTCCTTTCCGACGGCAAGTCGATCGTGCTGACGCCGCGCTTTTCGCCGAACCGGCAGGAAATCACCTACATGTCGTATGAAAGCGGGCAGCCGAGGGTGTATCTGCTGCAGATCGAGACGGGGCAGCGCGAACTGGTCGGCAACTTCCCCGGCATGACGTTTGCGCCGCGCTTTTCGCCGGACGGCCAGAAGGTCATCATGAGCCTGCTGCGCGACGACGGCAATTCCAACATCTTCGCCATGGACCTGAGGAGCCGCAACACGACGCGGCTGACCAATTCGGCAGCCATCGACACCTCGCCGTCCTATTCGCCGGACGGCAGCCAGGTTGTTTTCACATCCGACCGCGGCGGTCGGGCCCAAATCTACGTGATGGGTGCAGACGGCTCCGGCCAGAACCGCATCTCCTTCGGCGACGGCGTCTATTCGACCCCGGTATGGTCGCCGCGCGGCGATCTCATCGCCTTCACCAAGCAGACGGGCGGCGAATTCCAGATCGGCGTGATGCGCACGGATGGTTCCGGCGAGCGCATCCTGTCGTCCGGCTTCCAGCAGGAGGGGCCGACCTGGGCTCCGAACGGGCGTGTGCTGATGTTCTTCCGCGATTCGGCCGGCGGCGGCGGTCCGAAGCTTTTCTCGATCGACCTGACCGGGCGAAACGAACAGCCGATCCCGACAGCCAATTACGGTTCGGACCCGGCATGGTCGCCGCTGCTCGAATAATTGCCGGCTGCTCAATTTATCGCGAAAAGGGGGCTGAACGCCCCCTTTTTCCTGGCTTTGTCGCCTTTTGGCCGCATTTGGCTCTACAGCGGAAGGCGAGTGTTGGAAAAGGCCCGAGGACGGCGGCCGAAACTGAATTTTAACCGTGTTTCTTGAACGCCGGTTAACCCAAACGTGGTTACTGGCAGATCAACGAAATCACTCGAATGCGAAGGAGAGGCGGCATGCGCCGTATCGCAAGACTTGCAGCAAATCCGGTCATGATCGCACTGGTCGCCTCGCTGGCGATCGCGGGCTGTGCCTCGAAGAAGACCCCGAACAACGCGGCCGACCTCGGCCTTGGCGGCGCCGGCGCCGCGCCGCCCGGTTCGGCACAGGACTTCACCGTCAACATCGGCGACCGCATCTTCTTCGACACCGACTCCTCCTCGATCCGCGCCGACGCCCAGCAGACGCTGGCCCGCCAGGCACAGTGGCTGAACAAGTATTCGCAGTACTCGATCGTCGTCGAAGGCCATGCCGACGAGCGCGGCACGCGCGAATACAACCTTGCGCTCGGTGCCCGCCGCGCCGCCGCCACCCGTGATTATCTCGCCGGTCAGGGCGTCAACGCCGGCCGCATCAAGACGATTTCCTACGGCAAGGAACGCCCGGTCGCGGTTTGCGACGACATTTCCTGCTGGTCGCAGAACCGCCGCGCTGTCACCACGCTGGGCGGCGCCGGTTCCTGATCGGCAGAAATGCAACAGGTTTACGGTAAGGGCGGCCTGCGGGCCGCCTTTTTCGTTTCACCGGGGCTGAAACAAAATTTGGCCGAAGTCTCGCGCCCTGTTAAAAGCGGGTCCCGCCCGTCCGGTGTCGAAAGCCGATTGGGCGGATGAATGGGGTTTTATGAATACGGCGAGAGGCTAATGCATTTAAGAACAATCCTAAGCGGCACGCTGGCCGCGTTGCTTCTGTCCGGGGCTGCTGCCTTGGCGAGCGGTGCCGGCAATTCGGCCTCGGCCAATGGCGGTTTCCATCTTCCCAGCATCGGCTTGCCGGGTGTTTTCGGCAACAAGGGCGCAACGAGTGAGGGCAGCGGCAATGTCCAGCTTGCCCAATCCGCCGGCACCACTGGGCTGGAAGAGCAGATCCGCGCCCTGAACGGCAGGGTGGAGGAACTCAACTTCCAGATTCTGCAGATGCAGGAACAGATCCGCAAGCAGCAGGAAGACAACGAGTTCCGCCTGCAGCAGCTTGAACAGGGCGGCGGCGCAGCGCCTGCGTCCCAGAAGAAGTCCGATGCCGGCGCGGCGACCGATAGTTCGGTTGCCGGAGCCGCCACGGAAGAGCCCTCAACCTCCGGCGATCTCACCGGGGGATCGTCCGTCGAGGACGTCATCATCGATTCGGGAACGGGCGATCCGGGGCAGGTCATTCCCGGTACCGGCACGCCGCCCAAGACCTTCGGCACCATCACCGTCGACAAGAACGGCAATGTGATCGACGCCGGCAGCAACACGCAGTCGACGACGGCTTCCGGTGACAGTTCCTCGGTGAACACGCCTTCAGTGAATACCCAGCCCGGCACCAGTGGTGGGTCGATTGTCGCCGCGCTGCCGCAGACGGACAATGCCGACGAGCTTTACCGCAATTCCTACCAGTTCATCCTGTCCGGCGACTACGGCACAGCCGAGCAAGGGTTCCGCGATTACATCTCGCGCTTTCCGAAGGACGCCAAGTCCGCCGATGCGCACTATTGGCTAGGTGAATCGCTGCTCGGACAGCAGAAGTACCGCGATGCGGCCGAGATTTTCCTCGCCGCCAGCAAGGATTACCCGAAGGCCAAGAAGGCGCCCGACATGATGCTGAAGCTCGGCGTCTCGCTGGTCGGCCTCAACCAGCGCGATGTTGCCTGCGCCACGTTCGGCGAGATCGGCAAGCGCTACCCCAACGCTTCGGGCACGCTCAAGGAGCGTGTGAAACAGGAGCGGGCGCTCGCGTCCTGCTGATGCCGGGGCAACCGCGATGCACGTTGCCCTAGCCGCTTCAGCGGAAGCCGAGACTTCTTTCTTTTCCAATATCGATTTTTCGAACGGCGCGATTGCAGCCGTATCCGGCGGCAGCGACTCTACCGCCCTGCTTGTTCTCCTCAAAGACTATCTTGAACGTTTTGCGCCTACCGCCAGACTTGTCGCTGTGACGGTCGATCATGCGCTGCGGCCTGCATCGGCGGCAGAGGCCGTTGGCGTAAGCGAGCTTTGCGGACGTCTCGACATCACCCATCGCACCATGGTCTGGACCGGGGAAAAGCCCGGTACCGGCATTCCGGCAGCGGCGCGCGAGGCGCGCTACCGGTTGCTGGCCGAAGCAGCCCGCGCCGAAAGCATCGGCATGGTGTTGACCGGCCATACCGCCGACGATCAGGCCGAGACGATAATGATGCGGCGGCAGCGCAGTTCGGCGGATGACGGGCGCGGCCTTGCCGGCATGGCGCCCGCAACGCTTTACGAGGGCGCTGTCTGGATCGTGCGTCCGCTGCTCGATGCAAGGCGCGAAGCCCTGCGCGAAGTGCTGCGGCGGCGAAATTTTTCGTGGATCGATGACCCGACCAATACCGATGCGACCTATGAGCGTCCGCGCGTGCGCGCTGCCATCGGCGATGGCGGCGAAGATTTTGCGGCGGCGCTTGATCTGGCGGCAGGGGCTGCGCGCCGGCGCATCGAACTTGGCGAAAAGGCGGCCCGCCTGATCGGTTCGTTGGCGAGCCAGCCGGTGCGGGGGCTTGTCAGGCTCGACCCAGAGTTCGTTGGGACCAGCGACCGCGCCGCCGCGATCTATGCGCTGCGTATCCTGCTGGCGAGCGTCGGCGGCGTGCCGTTCCTGCCCGACGAGGCGCGCACGGCGGCCCTGTTCGACCGGCTGAGCAGCGGAAAGCTTCGCGCCACATTGTCGCGGGTGACGGTGGACGCGCGGCGCGGCAGCATTTTCCTTCTTCGGGAGGCGCGGGGCCTGCCGGAACCGATATCTGCGGCAAACGGCATGATGTGGGACGGACGGCGGCTGATCACTTTCAACGACGCCGACGATGGCTTGGTGATCGCTCCCGCCGGACCCGCCTACGTAGCCAGTATTGTGGAAACGACGACGGCGAAGGTGCCGAAAAGCCTTGCGCGCGCCGCGCTTTGTGCCGAGCCGGCGCTTTGGCGTGGGGCTGAACGCCTTAGTTTTCCTGGAAATATCGGGGCTGGCGTAAGCTTTTCGGTCCAGCCAGTCATCGCGCCATGGGCGCGCTTCCTGCCATCGTTCGACCTGATGCCGGCACGGGCCATGTCCGATCTGCTCGGCGCGCCGAAAGTGCCGAAATCACCGCTCCATGGCGCCGGCGACGATAGACCATGGTCGAAGACTTAACCGAGCCGCGCGGTTGCGCTTGGCAAGGGCATGTGGGCTGCCTATGTTAGGCATAAGCTGAGGCTAAAGCTTCTTTCAACACGCGCGGCAAATGCTAGCCGCCAACAGGACAATCGATGAATCCGAACTATCGCAACCTTGCGCTGTGGGCGATCATAGCCGTCCTGCTTATCGCTCTCTTCAACCTGTTCCAGACGCCGCAGACGCGCGGGGCCTCGACGGATGTTCCCTATTCGCAGTTCCTGCTGGACGTGAATTCGGGCCGCGTGAAGTCGGTGACCATTGCCGGTGACCGCATCAGCGGCAACTACACCGACAGCGCCGCCGGCTTCCAGACCTATTCGCCGGGCGATCCGTCGCTGGTTTCGCGGCTGGAGGCGAAGAACGTCACCATCAATGCGCGCCCCGAGACGGACGGCTCCAACACGTTGTTCGGCTACCTGATCTCGTGGCTGCCGATGATCCTCATCCTCGGCGTGTGGATATTCTTCATGCGCCAGATGCAGTCAGGCTCCGGCCGTGCCATGGGCTTCGGCAAGTCGAAGGCCAAGCTTCTGACCGAAGCGCATGGGCGCGTCACCTTCCAGGATGTCGCCGGCGTGGACGAGGCCAAGGAAGACCTCGAGGAAATAGTGGAATTCCTGCGCGATCCGCAAAAGTTCCAGCGCCTCGGTGGCAAGATTCCGCGCGGCGTGCTGCTGGTCGGCCCTCCCGGCACCGGCAAGACCTTGCTGGCCCGCTCGGTTGCGGGCGAGGCCAACGTGCCGTTCTTCACCATTTCCGGTTCCGACTTCGTCGAAATGTTCGTCGGCGTTGGCGCAAGCCGTGTACGCGACATGTTCGACCAGGCCAAGAAGAACGCGCCCTGCATCATCTTCATCGACGAAATCGACGCGGTCGGCCGCCATCGCGGCGCCGGCCTCGGCGGTGGCAACGACGAGCGCGAGCAGACGCTGAACCAGTTGCTGGTCGAGATGGACGGTTTTGAATCGAACGAATCGATCATCCTCATTGCCGCCACCAACCGGCCCGACGTGCTCGATCCCGCGCTGTTGCGTCCGGGCCGCTTCGACCGCCAGGTCGTGGTGCCGAACCCGGACATCGTCGGCCGCGAGAAGATCCTCAAGGTTCACGTCCGCAACGTGCCGCTGGCGCCGAATGTCGACCTGAAGACGGTCGCGCGCGGCACGCCGGGCTTCTCCGGCGCCGACCTGATGAACTTGGTCAACGAGGCGGCGCTGATGGCGGCGCGGCGCAACAAGCGCCTTGTCACCATGGCCGAGTTCGAGGACGCCAAGGACAAGATCATGATGGGCGCGGAGCGGCGTTCGTCGGCGATGACGCAGGCGGAGAAGGAACTCACCGCCTATCACGAGTCCGGCCATGCCATCCTTGCGCTCAACGTGCCGTCGGCAGATCCGCTGCACAAGGCGACGATCATACCGCGCGGCCGTGCGCTCGGAATGGTCATGCAGTTGCCGGAAGGCGACCGCTATTCGATGAGCTACAAGTACATGATCTCGCGCCTTGCGATCATGATGGGCGGCCGCGTTGCCGAGGAATTCAAGTTCGGCAAGGAAAACATCACCTCCGGTGCGTCGTCGGACATCGAGCAGGCGACCAAGCTGGCGCGCGCCATGGTGACGCGCTGGGGCTTCTCCGACAAACTCGGCCATGTCGCGTATGGCGACAACCAGGAGGAAGTGTTCCTTGGCCACTCTGTCGCCCGCCAGCAGAACATCTCGGAAGAGACGGCGCAGATCATCGACGCCGAAGTGCGCCGCCTGATCGACGAGGCCTATTCGACCGCCAGAACCGTGCTCACCAAGAAGAAGAAGGACTGGGTGGCGCTTGCCGAAGGTCTGCTCGAATACGAGACGCTGTCCGGCGACGAGATCAAGGAACTGCTCGCCGGCAACAAGCCTTCGCGCGACCTGGGCGACGATACGCCGACCAGCCGCGGTTCGGCAGTGCCAAAGGCCGGTGGGGCAGCGCGCGGCAAGAAGAAGGGCTCGGAGCCGGAAGGCGGCATGGAACCCCAACCGCAGGGCTGATCCAGGGCTTGTCCAACAAGCAACGCCGCGGCATTTGCTGCGGCGTTTTGTTTTGTTGCAACTGTATTGGGAAGTGAACGACGCGCGTTTGACCCGCTGGGATACGCAGAAAACACGAAAATTCCGGAAATTTGCCGCCGAGTGCCGGGAAATTTACGCCAAACGAACGATTTTCTAAGGAATCGTAACCTTAGATTACACAATGTGATAATCGATTTTTCGACGACTATGGCATTAGATGCTGCTGTCGAAACTGCCAGGGAAAGTAATTGATGGGACGTTATTTCGGTACCGACGGGATCCGGGGGCGGGCCAACAAGTTTCCAATGACAGCCGAAGTGGCCATGCGGGTCGGCATGGCGGCAGGGCTTTCGTTTCATCGCGGCAGCCACCGTCACCGCGTCGTGCTGGGCAAGGATACGCGGCTTTCCGGCTATATGATCGAAAACGCGCTGGTGGCCGGACTGTGCGCCGCCGGCATGGACGTGTTCCTGCTCGGCCCCATTCCGACGCCTGCGGTTGCCATGTTGGTGCGCTCGCTGCGCGCCGATATCGGCGTGATGATCTCGGCCTCGCACAATCCCTATCACGACAACGGCATCAAGTTGTTCGGCCCTGACGGCTACAAGCTCTCCGACGAGATCGAGGAACGCATCGAGGCGATGCTCGATGAGGACATCGAGATGGCGCTGGCCGATTCCGACGGGCTTGGCCGGGCCAAGCGCGTCGACGGCGTGCACGACCGCTATATCGAGTTCGCCAAGCGCACGCTGCCGCGCTCCATGTCGCTGTCGGGCCTCAGGATCGTGGTCGATTGCGCCAATGGTGCCGCCTACAAGGTCGCGCCTGCGGCGTTGTGGGAGCTTGGCGCGGAAGTCGTCGCCATCAACGATGATCCGAACGGTTTCAACATCAACAAGGAATGCGGCTCGACTCATCCGCTCGGCCTTCAAAAGAAGGTGCATGAGGTGCGCGCCGACATCGGCATCGCGCTCGACGGCGATGCCGACCGCGTCGTCATCGTCGACGAGAATGGCGAGATCGTCGATGGCGACCAGATCATGGCTCTGATCGCGGAATCCTGGCAGCAGAACGGACGCCTGGCCGGCGGCGGCGTGGTCTCCACGATCATGTCCAATCTCGGCCTCGAGCGGTTCCTCGAAGGGATCAAGCTGCAACTGCACCGCACCAAGGTCGGCGACCGCTATGTCGTCGAGCACATGCGCGCGCACGGCTTGAATGTCGGCGGCGAGCAGTCCGGCCATATCGTGCTGTCCGATTTCTCCACCACCGGCGACGGGCTGGTTTCGGCGCTTCAGGTGCTGGCCTGCATCAAGCGGCAGAACAAGCCGGTCAGCGAAATCTCGAAGAAGTTCGAGCCGGTGCCGCAGCTTTTGAAGAACGTACGTATTTCCGGCGGCGCTCCGCTCGAGGATACGCAGGTCAAGCAGGCGATCGATGAAGCGCGCGACAGGCTCGGCAAGTCGGGGCGTCTCGTGATCCGCCCGTCGGGCACCGAGCCGCTTATCCGCGTCATGGCGGAAGGCGACGACCAGAAACTGGTCGAGACGGTGGTGGACGATCTGGTGACCGTCATTTCGCAAGCCAGAAACGCGGCCTGAGAGAGCAGGAAATCGACTTTGCCAAGGCCCGCTTCGGCGGGCCTTTTTCATGGGAGCCGAGTGCGTGTGACCCTGGCCGTAACCGTAATCGCAATGAATCTTGGTTAATTATCAAGGTTAAACGGCTCTTAACCTTTGCAATTCATTATCCACGTCGAACTCAATCAGTTTCGGGCAGGTTGTGGGTCCCGACATTCAGGGGTGACGAGGATGTTCAGTTTCGCGAAGAAGGCGATGTTGGCTGCGGTTGCGATCGGTTTTGCCGGTCCGGTATTCGCGGCGGACATCATGGAGCCGATAGTAGAGCAGGCTCCGCCTGTCGCCTATCAGGAGGCGGCCGACTATGGCGGCTGGTACATTCGTGGCGACATCGACTATCACTGGTCGAAGTTCCGCGGTGCGGATTACATCGTCTACGGACCGCCCCCCGGCACCAACTCCTTTACGGAAGGCAGCCTCAAGAGCGCCTTTTCAGCCGGCGCAGGTGTCGGCTACCAGATCAACGAGCATCTGCGCACCGACCTGACGCTGGATTGGCTGGCCAAGTCCAAATTCCGCGGCGCGACCATAGGCGACTGCGGCGGTACGCCTTGCTCGTCCGTCGACACCACGGCCTATTCGGCGTGGCTGCTGCTCGCCAACGCCTATGTCGATCTCGGCACCTGGCACAAGGTCACGCCTTATATCGGCGGCGGCATCGGCGGTGCGCATGTGAAGTGGGACACGCTCAACAACCAGATCTGTACCGATCCTACCGATCCCACCACCTGCACCGACACGCAGCATGGGGGCGGCAAGGGTTGGCGTTTCGCTTACTCGCTTTCGGCCGGCGCATCCTACTGCCTGACGCGCAATCTGGATCTGGATGTCGGCTATCGCTTCAGCCACATCAATGGCGGCCGGATGTTCGAACTCGACGCTGCTGGCGGCGCCGGCCCGGGCTTTGACCGGGGCATCAACGTGCACGAAGTGCGCGGCGGCCTGCGCTACTCCTTCAACGGAAGCAGCAAGTGCGACGAACCACAGGTCGCCTACGAGCCGGAACCGGTCTACACCAAGTAACGACCTTTCCTCGGTCAAGTCGAAACACCGCCCGGCCAGTGCCGGGCGGTTTTCATTTGGGGCGGTGGAAGTGCTGCCCGCCGGCCCGAAATTCATTTCGTAACTTCCTGTTATCCTTAACCGCCACTTAACCTGTATGGTTAACAATCCTCTCGAAACGGCGGCTGGGCATTTCCGATTCTACCAGCGCCAACCTCGGGAGTTGGTGACATGAAGCTGAAATCTCGCATTGCGCTGGCGTTGGCCGCAACGGTCGCGCTACCCTTCACGGCAGTGCTGGCGGCTGACTACGATCCGCCGATCTATGTTGACCAGGCGCCTGAATATACGCCGGTCGAAATCGGTTCCGGCTGGTATCTGCGCGGTGACGTCGCCTATTTGGCCGACGAAACCTACCGCAATGTCGACTTCGGTTCGCCTACGGTCGCCTATTCGGAGCGCGACAAGCCCATATTCGCCAGCGTCGGCTTCGGCTACCATTTCAACGATTATCTTCGCAGCGACATCAACTTCGGCATCCTGCCGGGCAATGAAGTCGCTGCTTCGGAAGTGAATCCGGGCGTCGATATCGCAACGTCCCGAGTGGAAAACAGCGCTCGTGTGGCGATAGTCAACGGTTATGTCGACCTCGGCACCTATGTCGGCGTGACGCCTTACATCGGCGCCGGCATCGGTGTGTTCCAGAGCAAGCGTGACGCAAGCTTGGCCTTTACCGACCTCGTAACGCCCGCCAACAGCACCAACCTCACCGACAGCAAGACGCAGTATTCGCTGGCCTACACGCTCAATGCCGGCTTCGCCTACCAGTTGTCCAAGAACGTCGTCGTCGATCTCGGCTACCAGTTCATGTCTGCGCCGGACGCCGAATATGCGCGGCTGGACAGCGCTTCGGCCTATTCGATCCAGAAGGGCGTCGACAACCACCAGATCAAGGTCGGCCTGCGCTACGACCTCTGGTAAGTCGAGACACATTCGATGTGAAGCGGCGGGCCTGTGGCCCGCCGTTTTCGTTTCTGCCTTGGCATCAGGGCGATTTGTGATGCTTTGGTAGTATCCCGGAAACGACAAAAACTTTTCTCTTGACGCCCGGCAGGGGGAGGCATATCGCCGTCCGTGGGCCACCCCTCCCCAACGAGGGGCTTACTATCTGGAAGGATAGACCACGATGACGACTTTCCCCAAGCCGGACGTGCGTCCGGCAAATCCCAATTTTTCTTCTGGTCCCTGCGCGAAACGTCCCGGCTGGTCGGTCGAGGCGCTGAACGGTGCCGTGCTTGGCCGCTCGCACCGCGCCAAGATCGGCAAGGCCAAGCTCGAACAGGCCATCGACCTGACGCGCGACGTGCTCGAAGTGCCTTCGACACATCGCATTGGTATCGTTCCCGCCTCGGACACGGGCGCGGTCGAGATGGCGCTCTGGTCGCTGCTCGGCGAACGCGGCGTCGACATGGTGGCCTGGGAATCCTTCGGCTCGGGCTGGATCACCGACGTGGTCAAGCAACTGAGGCTCGGCGACGTGCGCCGCATCGAAGCGCCCTATGGCGTGCTGCCGGACCTTGGCCAGATTGATTTCGACCGCGACGTGGTTTTCACCTGGAACGGCACCACCTCCGGCGTGCGGGTGCCGAATGCCGATTTCATTCCGGCCGATCGCAAGGGGCTGACCATTTGCGACGCCACGTCGGCGGCGTTTGCGCAGAACCTCGATTTCTCCAAGCTCGATGTGGTGACTTTCTCCTGGCAGAAAGTGCTGGGCGGCGAGGGCGCACACGGCATGCTGATCCTCAGCCCGCGCGCCGTCGAGCGGCTGGAAAGCTACAAGCCGGCATGGCCGCTGCCGAAGATCTTCCGCCTGACCTCGAACGGCAAGCTGATCGAAGGCATCTTCAAGGGCGAGACGATCAACACGCCGTCGATGCTGTGCGTCGAGGATTATCTCGACACGCTTGGCTGGGCCAAGAGCATCGGCGGGCTCGCGGCGCTGAGGGCGCGCGTCGACGCCAATGCCGCCGTTGTCGATCGTTTCGTCGCAGCATCGCCGTGGCTCGGCCATCTGGCCGTTGATCCGGCGACGCGGTCGAACACCTCCGTTTGCCTGTCGATCGTCGATCCGGCGGTTGCCGCGCTCGACGCCGATGGCCAGGCCGCTTTCGCCAAGGGGCTGGTGTCGCTGCTCGACAAGGAAGGCGTGGCCTATGACATCGGCCATTATCGCGATGCGCCTGCCGGCTTGCGCATCTGGTGCGGCGCGACGGTCGAGACCGCCGATGTCGAAGCGCTGATGCCGTGGCTGGACTGGGCTTTTGCCCAGCAGAAGGCCGGCCTCAAGGCTGCCGCCTGACGAACAGGGCCTGAAAAGGCCAGGGTGGGGGCCGCTGCCTCCCAAGCCCCCCACCCATTCTATCTTTCACCGAACTTTGCGCTGCGCCTTCAACGAAGACAGCGCCGACATAAGGACCAAGCCAATGCCCCGCGTTCTTGTTTCCGACAAGCTTTCCACCACCGCCGTGCAGATCTTCAAGGATCGCGGTGTCGACGTCGATTATCTGCCCGAGGTCGGCAAGGACAAGGAAAAGCTGCTCGAGATCATCGGCCAGTATGATGGTCTCGCCATCCGTTCGGCCACCAAGGTCACCGAAAAGCTGCTTGGCGCAGCGACCAAGCTGAAGGTGGTGGGCCGCGCCGGCATCGGCGTCGACAACGTCGATATCCCCGCGGCCTCGCGCCGAGGCATCATCGTCATGAACACGCCATTCGGCAATTCGATCACCACGGCCGAGCACGCCGTTGCACTGATGTTCGCACTTGCCCGTCAACTGCCCGAGGCCAATGCCTCGACGCAGGCCGGCAAGTGGGAGAAGAACCGCTTCATGGGCGTCGAGATCACCGGCAAGACGCTTGGCGTCATCGGTTGCGGCAATATCGGCTCCATCGTGGCGACGCGCGGCGTCGGGCTCAAGATGCATGTCGTAGCCTTCGACCCGTTCCTGTCCGACAGCCGGGCCGAGGAGCTTGGCGTGGACAAGGTGGAACTGGACGAACTGTTCGCCCGCGCCGACTTCATTACGCTGCACACGCCGATGACCGACAAGACGCGCGGCATCATCAATGCCGAAGCGATCTCGAAGATGAAGGACGGCGTGCGCATCATCAATTGCGCGCGCGGCGGGCTGATCGTCGAAGCCGACCTGGTGGCGGCGCTGAAGAGCGGCAAGGTGGCCGGCGCCGGCATTGACGTGTTCGAGGTGGAGCCGGCAACGGAAAGCCCGCTGTTCGGCCTGGAAAACGTCGTCTGCACGCCGCATCTGGGCGCTTCCACCGAGGAAGCGCAGGAAAACGTGGCGCTGCAGGTGGCCGAGCAGATGTCGGATTACCTGATCAAGGGTGCGGTTTCCAACGCCATCAACATGCCGGCCATCACGGCGGAAGAAGCGCCGCGCCTGAAGCCGTTCGTCAAGCTGGCGGAAGTGCTGGGCGCCTTCGTCGGCCAGGTCACCGAAGACCCGATCAAGGAGGTCGAGATCCTGTTCGACGGGCAGACGGCGACGATGAACACGCGTGCGCTGATCAGCGCCACCCTTGCCGGGCTGATCCGGCCGCAGGTGTCCGACGTCAACATGGTGTCCGCGCCGATCATGGTGAAGGAGCGCGGCATCATCGTTGCCGAGGTCAAGCGTGACAAGTCCGGTGTGTTCGACGGCTACATCAAGCTGACGGTGAAGACCGAGCACAGGACACGCGCCATCGCCGGCACTTGCTTCTCAGACGGCAAGCCGCGCTTCATCCAGATCAAGGGCATCAATCTCGATGCCGAGGTCGGCCAGCACATGCTCTATACGACCAACGCCGATGCACCTGGCATCATCGGACTGCTCGGCACGCTTTGCGGCAAGAACGGCGTCAACATCGCCAACTTCCAGTTGGGCCGCAACCGTCCGGGCGGCGACGCCATCGCGCTGCTTTATCTGGACGCACCGTTCCCCGAGAAGGTGCTGGCGGAGCTGCGCGCAAACACGGCGATCGACTCGGCCAAGCCGCTGCAGTTCGACGTGGCAGGCTGAACAAGGACGCCCAACAAATCCGGGTCAGCATCACGTCAGCGGGTTCTGACCCTAGAATGCCACCGCATCGCCGCCCTTGAGGTCGAGCAGTGCGCGGGCCTCGTCGGGCGTTGCGACCTCAAGGCCCATGTTCTCTATGATGAGTCGGGCCTTCTCGACCTGCTCGGCATTGGAGCGGGCGAGCTTGCCGCGCCCTGCCCATAGCGAATCCTCCAGCCCGACGCGGACATGGCCGCCGAGCGCGACGGATATCGAGGCGACCGGCAACTGGTTGCGCCCCGCGCCAAGCACGGACCACTGGAAGTTTGACCCGAACAGCCGGGTCGCGGTGCGGTGCATATGGGCGACATCCTCGTAATGCGCGCCGATGCCGCCCAAGATGCCGAACACGCTCTGCACGAAGAATGGCGGCTTGACGATGCCGAGGTCGGCGAAATGGGCGAGCGTGTAGAGATGGCCGATGTCGTAACACTCGAACTCGAAGCGGGTGCCCTTGTCGGCGCAGGTCTTCAAGATGTACTCGATGTCGGCGAAGGTGTTCTTGAACACGCGGTCCTTCGAGCCTTCGAGATAGGGCCGCTCCCAGTCGTGCTTGAATTCGGTGAAGCGGTTCAGCATCGGATGCAGGCCGAAATTCATCGAACCCATGTTGAGCGAGGCAACCTCCGGCTTGAAGGTCCTGGCGGGCTTGAGGCGGTCGTCGATGGTCATCGTCGCGGCACCACCGGTGGTGATGTTGACGACGCAGTTCGAGCGCTGCTTGATGACCGACAGGAACGGCGAGAACAGGTCCGGGCTCTGGTCGGGGCGACCGTCCGCCGGATTGCGCGCATGAAGGTGGATTATGGCAGCGCCAGCCTCGGCTGCGCCCACGGCCGCATCCGCGATCTCGCTAGCCGTTACCGGCAGATGCGGCGACATCGAGGGCGTGTGGATCGAGCCGGTCACCGCGCAGGTGATGATGACCTTGCGGTTGCCCTTTGCCGGTGCGTTCATCCCTGTTCCCCGTTCTGATCGGATGGATGGCGCACTATAGCGGGATCAGCCGCGCGCGATATGGCTCAGCCAGGCTGCGTGGACGGGACCACGCGAGGGTCACCCGTTGGTGGTGGCATCGACAGTTGGCGATGCCTGCCGCGCGTTGCCGGCGATGCGGGCAAGCGCGATGCCAACAATCATCGCCGCCATGAAGATCAGCGCCGAAGGTTCGGCCAGACCGAGCGCGGGAATGGAGCCGCCGGGGCAAAAGCCGGTGATGCCCCAGCCAACGCCGAAAGTGGCCGCGCCGGCCAGCAAGCGCGGGTCGATCTGCTTTTTCGTTGGCAAGTGGAAGCTGGTGTCGAAGACCGGCGCCGGACGCTTGAGGACCAACCGGTAGCCGACGAAGGTCACCAGCAGCGCACCGCCCATGACGAAGGCGAGCGACGGGTCCCAGGTGCCGGCGAAATCGAAGAAGTTCTGGACCTTGGCCGGATTGATCATGCCGGAGATGGCGATGCCGGCGCCGAAGACCGCACCGATGAGCAGGGCGGCGAGAGTGCGCATCATGACAGGCCCCCGATCAGATGGCGGATGACGAACACCGTCATCGCGGTCGAAGCCATGAAGACGAGAGTTGCCGTGATGGAGCGCCGCGACAGGCGGGCGATTCCGCATACGCCGTGGCCGGACGGGCAGCCTGCGCCGAAATGCACGCCGACGCCGACGATCAGCCCGCCGATGACCAGCCAGGATGTCGGCGTTTCGCTCTGGAACGGAATGGCATCTGCGCCAAGGCTGATGATGAGCGCCGGCGCGGCAACCGCGCCGACCAGGAAGGCCAATCGCCAACTCCAGCCCGGAGTGACAGGCGGGATAAGGCCGGAAAGAATACCGGTAATGCCGGCGATGCGGCCATGCAGCGCCATCAGCAGGACTGCTGCAAGGCCGATCAGCGTTCCGCCGAAGAACGAGGCAAATGGCGTGAACTCGGTAATCACCTGTCCTTTTTCGCCGTGGACAGGTTGAGGATGCTATAGGCCGGGCAGAAGCGCACGACGCCGGTGACGATCAGCACCAGTCCGACGATGACCGAAATCCAGACCCATACCGGGTTGTTGAACAACGCCCAACTGGTGACGAATGGGACAACGAGAAGCAGAAGGCCGAGGATGACACGCACGATGCGGTCAGGTGTTCCGACATTGAAGCTCATGGCTAGTCTCCTTGAGGTTGGAATTGAATGATGGTCAGGGCCGTTTGCAAAATAGGGCGTGCATCGTGCCGATGAAGGTTTCGATGCGCGGATCGGCGAGGGTATAGAATACCTGCTTGCCCTCCTTGCGCCCAGCAATAAGGCCTGCTTCGCGCAATTCGGCAAGCTGCTGCGACAGTCCGGGCTGGCGGATGCCGAGCAGGTCTTCCAGTTCGCGTACCGAGCGTTCGCCGTCGGCCAGCGCGCAGCAGACCAGCAGGCGGTCGGGGTTGGACAGTTTCTTGAGGAAGGCCGATGCCTCCTCGACATTCGACTTCAGATCTGCCGCCTCGCAGGAAAGCCGTTCGGTTCTGACGACAACCGGGTTCATCCCCACGGCGCTCCTTTCAAAAGATCGAGCGGAATCTTCAGGTAACGCGTTCCGTTCGCTTCCGGTTCGGGCAAGCGCCCGCCATTGGTGTTGATCTGCAGCGAATGCAGGATCAGCTTCGGCATCGGCAAGGTCTTGTCGCGTTGTTCGCGAACGGCGATGAATTCCGCTTCTGTCTTCAATTTCGACATATGGGAGTTCTTCGCCTTTTGTTCGGCTACGGTCGATTCCCACAACGGTTCGCGGCCGCCTGGCTGATAGTCGTGACCAGTGAAGATACGGGTATCGTCGGGCAAGGCAAGGATCGCCTGGATCGACTTCCACAGCGCCTTGGCGCTGCCGCCTGGAAAATCGGTGCGGGCGGTGCCGCTGTCGGGCATGAACAGCGTGTCGTGGACGAAGGCGGCATCACCGACGACATAAGTGATCGAGGCCAGCGTGTGGCCGGGCGAGTGCATGATACGCGCGTCGATGCCGCCGATCTTGAAGGTGTCGCCATCAGCGAAAAGGCGGTCCCACTGCGAACCATCGGCGGGGAAATCGGGCCAGTTGTAAAAACCCTTCCAGAGTTTTTGCACGTCCTTGATCTTCTCGCCGATGGCTGTCGGCGCGCCGGTTTTCTTCTTGAGATAAGTCGCCGCCGAGAAATGGTCGGCGTGTGGATGGGTGTCGAGTATCCACTCGACCGTGTAGCCCTTGCTGGCGACAAATTCGAGCAAGCGGTCGGCATTTGTCGATGCGGTTTGTCCGGATTTCTCATCGAAATCGTAGACGGGATCGATGATGGCGCATTTCTTCCGCGTCGCGTCGGCGACGACATATTGCACCGACCATGTCCTTGGATCGAAGAAGGCAGTGACTTCGGGTTTTCCTGTCAAGATGCCGCTCCCCTCATTCCATGATATCGATCACGTATTATCGATTGCAAAATAATGCAATTGAAAAAATGAAAGCGAGATCGAAATTGGTATGGCTGACCGTGGGTACTTTCGCTTTCGGCTTCTACTCTGCGAGCAGGCAGCGCGTCAGCGCGTGATCCGGGTCGGCAAGCCCGTCGATGACGCTGAAATGGTGTCGGTCGGGTTCGACAACAGTGGCCGTTTCGGCTCCGAGGCCGGTCCAGATGTTGGCCAGTAGCGCGTTCTGGCGCACGAATTCCGCCCGCTCGGCGCCGCCCACCCAACAGGTGAGGCGAATATCTTCAATCGGCCGCAACAGGACCGGGCTTTCTGAAAGCGCCTCGGGTTCGTCGATGCGCAAGGTCTCGTTCATGGTAGTGCGCATGAGCGGCCTGAGATCATGGACACCGGAGATGGAGATGACATGGCGGAGGCGGGTGCGGATATCGCCTTTTAGCGGCGAGGTGGCGCAGGCCATGCGGCTGACCAGATGGCCGCCGGCGGAATGGCCAGTCAGCATGATCGGACCTTCGACCATCCCAGCGGCTGCGGTGATTGCCGCGACGACTTCCTTGACGATGCCACCGATGCGGTTTTCGGGGCAAAGCGTGTAGGACGGCATGGCAACGGCATATCCATGTGCCAGCGGACCGGCGGCGAGGTTCGACCAGTAGCTCTTGTCCAGCGCCATCCAGTAGCCGCCGTGGACGAAAACGACGAGACCCTTCGCCGTGCCGTGCGGCAGGAAAAGGTCGAAACGGTTGCGCTCTTTTTCGCCGTAAGCAAGATCGAGCCTGGCCCTGTCGCCGCCCAGGCCCTCCCGGAAGGCGCGGGCCGGCTCCACCCAGGCGGCAGGCCAGCGCTCGCCGCCGGCAATGTGCGCGCCGTTGGTATAGGCGTCGCTCCAGTTTTCGATGCGGCGGGTAAGCACAGTGTCCTCCAGGCAGTCTTTCGTGTTGCTTTATCTAGCTGCGACGCTGCCGGGCACGAAGTCAATATCCTCTCTCAAGAAACTTTAGGCTTGAAATAATTTATGACAGATGTCATGTTTTTCAGGTCGACAGATGGCACGCGAGACGGCTCGTCTTTTACCAGGCCTAGTTGCCGGGAGGCCGCGTGGCGTCTGCCGCAGGGAGGAAATCACTGCCATGCTTGGGCCTACGGCGCATATCGATACGTTCACGCGCGACAACCTTCCGCCGGCCGACCAATGGCCGGCCTTCCTGCTCGATGGCTTCCAGTATCCAGACCACCTCAACGCGGCTGTCGAACTGACCGACCGCATGGTCGACAAGGGGTTCGGCGACCATACCGCACTGATCGGCAATGGCCGCCGGCGCACCTACAAGGAACTGTCCGACTGGACGAACCGGCTGGCGCATGCGCTGGTCGAGGACTATGGCGTCAAGCCCGGCAACCGCATACTGATCCGCTCCGCCAACAATCCGGCCATGGTGGCGTGCTGGTTGGCGGCGACCAAGGCGGGCGCCGTCGTGGTCAACACCATGCCGATGCTGCGCGCCGGCGAACTTTCCAAGATCGTCGACAAGGCCGAGATCGGGCTGGCGCTGTGCGACACGCGCCTGATGGACGAGATGGTTGCTTGCGCCAAGGACAGCGCATTCCTGACCAAGGTGATCGGCTTCGACGGCACCGCCAACCATGATGCCGAGCTTGACCGTATCGCGCTTTCAAAATCCGTTCGTTTCGAAGCCGTCAAAACCGGACGCGACGACGTCGCCTTGCTCGGCTTCACCTCAGGCACCACGGGCGTGCCGAAGGCGACGATGCATTTCCATCGCGATCTGCTCATCATCGCCGACGGCTATGCCAGGGAAGTTCTCGGCGTGACGCCCGACGACGTGTTCGTCGGTTCGCCGCCGCTTGCTTTCACCTTCGGCCTTGGCGGGCTGGCGATCTTCCCGCTGCGTTTCGGCGCAACGGCGACGCTTCTGGAAAACGCCTCGCCGCCCAACATGATCGAGATCATCGAGACCTACAAGGCGACGATCAGCTTCACCGCGCCCACCGCCTACCGGGCGATGATGAAGGCGATGGACGAGGGCGCGGACCTTTCATCGCTTCGGGTCGCGGTGTCGGCAGGCGAGACCTTGCCCGGCCCGGTGTTCGAGGAATGGGTTGAAAAGACCGGAAAGCCGATCCTCGACGGCATCGGCGCCACCGAGATGCTGCACATCTTCATTTCCAATCGCTTCGAGGACATGAAGCCGGCTTCGACGGGCAGGGCGGTGAATGGTTACGAGGCGCGCATCGTCGATGAAGAGATGAACGAAGTGCCGCGCGGTACAGTGGGAAGGCTCGCCGTGCGCGGGCCGACCGGCTGCCGCTATATGGCCGATGACCGCCAGCGCAACTATGTCCGCAACGGCTGGAACCTGACCGGCGATTCCTTCGTGCAGGACGAGGACGGCTTCTTCCATTTCGCCGCCCGCTCCGACGACATGATCGTCAGCGCAGGCTATAATATCGCCGGACCCGAGGTCGAGGCAGCGCTTCTTGCCCATGACGAGGTGGCCGAGTGCGCGGTGATCGGCGCGCCCGACACCGACCGTGGCCAGATCGTCGAGGCCTATGTCGTTCTGGCGAAGGGTGTGGTCAGTGACGCGACCACGGTGAAGCGGTTGCAGGATCACGTCAAGGCGACGATCGCGCCTTACAAATATCCGCGTTCGGTGAGGTTCGTGGAAGCGCTACCGAAGACGCAGACCGGCAAGATCCAGCGCTTCCGCTTGAGAATGGAGCGCGCGTAATGAGCGAAGCCTACGATCCATCCGCCGAAGGCGCACAGATGTCGTTCAAGGGACGCATGTCCTACAGCGATTACCTGCACCTGGAGAAAGTGCTCGCCGCACAGGAGCCGCTTTCGACCGCGCATGACGAGATGCTGTTCATCATCCAGCACCAGACCTCCGAACTGTGGATGAAGCTTGCTCTGCATGAACTGCGCTCGGCGATCGCCTGCGTGCGAGCCGATGACGTGCAGCCCTGTTTCAAGATGCTGTCGCGTGTGGCGCGCATTATGGAACAGCTCAACAATGCCTGGGATGTGCTGCGCACGATGACGCCCAGCGAATACACCGAATTCCGTGGCGCGCTCGGCCAGTCGTCCGGTTTCCAGTCGTGGCAGTACCGGGCCATCGAGTTCCTTGCCGGCAACCGCAACCTTGCCATGCTTGGGCCGCACAAGCATCGCCCGGACCTTGTCGAAAAGCTCGAGGCGATCCTTGCAGAGCCGTCGCTCTATGACGAAGCGATCCTTCTGCTCGGTCGTAACGGTTTCGACATCGGCGCCGACGGCAAACGGACCGACTGGCGCGGCGTACGGCCCGAAAGCGAGGAAGTGCTTGCCGCATGGCAGGCGATCTACCGTGAGCCGCACCGCTATTGGGTGCTTTATGAACTGGCGGAAAAGCTGGTCGATTTCGAAGACTATTTCCGCCGCTGGCGCTTCAACCACGTCACCACGGTCGAGCGCATCATCGGCCTGAAGCGCGGCACGGGCGGAACGGGCGGCGTTTCCTATCTTAAAAAAATGCTGGAGGTTGAACTGTTTCCGGAACTCTGGAAAGTTCGCACCAGGCTCTGATCTAAAAGACGACACAGACGGGAACATTGAAGGAGGAGAACGGTATGCGTGGAATTCTGGCGGCCAGCCTGCTTGGCCTTTCGTTGACGGTATCGGGATTTGCCCAGGCCGAGCCGGTCAAGATCGGCGTGATCACCACGCTGTCAGGCGGCGGCGCGGGCCTTGGCGTCGACATGCGCGATGCCTTTACGCTGGCGATGAAGCAGTCCGGCAACAAGGATGTGGAACTCGTCATCGAGGACGATGCGCAGAAGCCAGAACTGGCCGTGCAAATCGCGGAAAAGATGATCCAGAGCGACAAGGTCGACCTGATGACCGGCATCATCTGGTCGAACCTCGCCATGGCCGTCGTGCCGAACACGGTGGCGCAGGACGTGATCTATCTTTCGCCGAACGCAGGTCCTTCGGCGCTGGCCGGCGCCAACTGCAACAAGAACTACTTCAACGTCGCCTACCAGAACGACAACTTCCATGAGGCGATGGGCCAGTACGCCAACAAGGACTACAAGAAGACCTTCATCCTCGCGCCCAACTATCCGGCGGGCAAGGATTCGCTGACCGGCTTCAAGCGCTACTACAAGGGCGAACTGGCCGGCGAGCTCTACACGCAGGTCGGTCAGACCGACTACGCGGCCGAGATCGCGCAGATCCGCGCCTCGGGTGCGGATTCGGTGTTCTTCTTCCTGCCCGGCGGCATGGGCATCGCCTTCATGAAGCAGTACGCCCAGTCGGGCGTCGGCATTCCGGTGCTTGGCCCAAGCTTCTCGTTCAGCCAGGACGTCTTGCCGGCGATTGGTGACGCTGCGCTCGGCGTGAAGAACTCGGCAAGCTGGTCGAAGGATCTCGACAACGAGGCCAACAAGGCCTTCGTTGAAGCCTTCCAGAAGGAATACAACCGCCTGCCTTCGATCTATGCGGCGCAGAGCTGGGATACCGCGAACCTGATCCTGTCGGCGCTTTCCAAGGCGAGCGTGAAGGACAAGGACGCATTCCGCGCGGCGCTCAAGGCTGCCGACTTCAAGTCGGTGCGCGGCGAGTTCGCCTTCAACACGAACAACCATCCGATCCAGAACATCTATGTTCGCGAGGTGGTGAAGGAAGGCGATGTCCTGACCAACAAGATCATCGCAACCGCCTTTGAAAAGCACGGCGACGCCTACGCCGAGCAGTGCAAGATGTAAGGCTTGCTGCTTCCTTCTCCCCGTTTTGCGGGGAGAGGGTGCCTCGCATATCTCGATACTGCTCCTCACCGCCGTGTCCCTTGAACGGGAGACCCGACCGTACGCGTCGATTGACCCCGCACCAAGCCATCGAAGGCCCTTGTGACCGCCGCCCTCATCATCGAACAGCTTCTGAACGGCTTGCAGCTCGGCGTCATGCTGTTCCTGATCGCGGCTGGCTTGACGCTGATCTTCGGCGTCATGGGCTTCATCAACCTCGCCCACGGCTCGCTCTACATGATCGGCGCTTTCGCCTGCGCTGCGATTGCGGCGGCGACCGGGTCGTTCTGGATCGGCCTTGCCGCAAGCCTTGTCGCCGCTGCTGCTGCGGGCGCGTTGATTGAGGTTACGATCGTTCGCCGGCTTTATGAGCGCGACCATCTCGATCAGGTGCTGGCGACGTTCGCGCTGATTCTCATCCTGTCGGAAGGCACGCGCTGGCTGTTCGGCTCGTTCCCGCTCTATCTCGACATTCCGCCGCTGCTGCAGGGCGCGGTGCCGCTGCCGGGCGGCGGGCAGTACCAGCTCTACCGGCTGGCGATCATCGGCGTCGGCATCCTCGTCGCCGTCGGCCTCTATCTACTGATCTCGCGCACACGGCTCGGCATGCGTATCCGCGCCGGCGAGACCGACCGCGAGATGATTGCGGCGCTCGGCGTCGATATCCGCACGCTCTATACGGTGGTGTTTGCGCTGGGTGCAGCCCTTGCCGGCCTTGCAGGCGCCATGGTCGGCGCGCTGCAATCGGTGCAGGTCGGCATGGGCGAGCCGGCGCTCATCCTTGCCTTCGTCGTCATCGTCATCGGCGGCATCGGCTCGATCAAGGGCGCGCTTGTCGGCGCGATCCTTGTCGGGCTGGTCGATACGATGGGCCGTTTTCTTTTGCCCAAGCTGGTGGCGCTGGCGCTGCCCGCATCGCAGGCAACGATGGTCGGGGCAGCACTTGCCTCGATGCTGATCTATGTCGTCATGGCGCTGATCCTGGCGTTTCGCCCGCGCGGTCTTTTCGCGGGGCAGGGCTGATGCCGGTGTCGCGCGAAACCATCGCCAACAGCGTGCTCGCGCTGCTGTTGCTCGTGGTGCCCTTGCTGGCCGCCGCTTCGGGCGAAACCTTCTACATCACGCTCGCCACCCGCATCGTCATTCTCGCGCTGGCGGCACTTGGCCTCAATATCGCGCTCGGTCTCGGCGGGCTGGTGTCGTTCGGCCACGCCGCCTTCTTCGGCCTCGGCGGCTATGTCGCCGGCATCCTCGCCACCCATGCCTTCAACGGCGAGACGGTGCTGTTCGGCCTGCCGGCCACAACCTCGATGCCGGTGATCTGGCTGGTGGCGGTTTTGCTGTGCGGACTGGTTGCGTTGCCGATCGGGGCGATATCCTTACGCACCTCCGGCGTCTATTTCATCATGATCACGCTCGCCTTCGCGCAGATGATCTACTACTTCGCCGTGTCATGGCCCGACTATGGCGGCGAAGACGGGCTGTCGCTTTATGTGCGCAACTCGTTCCCCGGCGTGAACACGGCGCAGCCACTACCCTATTTCCTCATCTGCCTCGCCGTGCTGGCGGCGGCGGTCTGCCTGTTCTGGCTGTTGCGCGGCTCGCGCTTCGGCGCGGCGCTGGAAGCGGCACGGCAAAACACCACCCGCCTCTCCGCCGTCGGCATCGCGCCGTTCAGGATCAAGCTTGTCGCCTTCGTCATTTCGGCGATGGTGACCGGTCTTGCCGGGGCGCTGTTTGCCGATCTCAACCGCTTCGTCAGCCCGTCCATGCTGTCGTGGCAGATGTCGGGCGAATTGATCGTGCTCATCATCCTTGGCGGCAAGGGCCGGCTGTTCGGCCCGATTGCGGGCGCGATGGTCTATGTGCTGTTCGAGTTTGCGCTCGGCGGCATCACCGAGCGCTGGCAGTTCTTCCTCGGCCTCGTGCTTCTCGGCGTCGTTCTGTTCGCGCGCGGCGGCCTGCTCGGCCTTGTCGCGGGGAGGGCGCGGCATGGCTGAAGCGATCCTCCAACTCACCGATCTCCGCAAGAATTTCGGCGCGCTGAAGGCGACCGATGGCGTCAGCCTCGAGCTTCGCGCCGGCGAAATCCACGCGCTGATCGGGCCGAACGGGGCCGGCAAAAGCACGCTGATCCACCAGATTTCCGGTTCGTTGACGCCGGATGGCGGCTCGATCCGCTTTCTCGGACAGGACATGGCCGACCTCGACATGGCGGCGCGGGCGCGGCGCGGTCTTGGCCGCAGCTTCCAGATTTCCTCGCTGGCGCCCGAGTTTACCGCGCTGCGAAATGTCATGCTGGCGGTGCAGGCACGGCAGGGCTCGAGCTTCCGCTTCCTGCGGCCTGTGGCGAGCGACAAGAGCCTGACCGATCCGGCGATGGCGATGCTGGAACGGATGGGGCTGGAAAACAGAGCGAATGTGCCGGCGGCCGAACTCTCCCATGGCGAGCGCCGCCGGCTTGAAGTGGCGATTGCGCTGGCGCTTGGGCCGAAGGCGTTCCTGCTTGACGAGCCGATGGCAGGGCTCGGCCCCGACGGGTCGAAGCGGCTGACCGGTTTCCTCGACGCACTTCGCCATGAAGCGCCGATCTTGCTGGTCGAGCACGACATGGATGCCGTGTTCGCACTGGCCGACCGCATCTCGGTGCTGGTCTATGGCCGCGTCATCGCCACCGGGACGGTCGATGAAATCCGCGCCAACCCGGAAGTGCGCCGCGCCTATCTGGGAGACACGGCATGAGCCTGTTGTCCCTCAAAGGCGTCGAGTCCTTCTACGGTGCTTCACAGGCGCTGTTCGGCGTCGACCTGTCGGTCGAGGACGGCGAGGTGGTGGCGCTCATGGGCCGCAACGGCATGGGCAAGACGACCACGATCAGTTCCATCCTCGGCATGGTCAAGCCGCGCGGCGGCTCGATCAATTTTGCCGGCAAGGAAATCGCCGGCCAGCAGCCGCATCGTATCGCCCAGCAAGGCCTTGGGCTGGTGCCGGAAGGCCGCCGCTGCTTCCCGAACCTGACGGTCGAGGAGAATTTGCTGGTCGCAGCACGCGGCAGCGACTGGACGCTGGCGCGGGTGACGGAGCTTTTTCCCCGACTCGGCGAACGGCTTGGCCAGTATGCCAACACGCTTTCGGGCGGCGAACAGCAGATGCTTGCCATCGGCCGCGCGCTGATGACCAATCCGCGCCTGCTGGTCCTGGACGAAGCGACCGAAGGGCTGGCCCCGGTGATCCGGCAGGACATCTGGGCTGCACTGCGCAAGCTCAAAGATGCCGGCCAGTCGATCCTTGTCGTCGACAAGACGCTGTCGGAGCTTTTGCCGGTGGCGGATCGCTGCTTCGTGCTGGAAAAGGGCGTCACCGTGTTCGAGGGCAAGCCCGAAGCGCTGACGCCGGAACTTCAGGACCGCTACCTGGGGGTGTGACGCGTTATTGCGCCGCGCTCCCGCTCTGCTCCCCGCAGGGGGGAACTTCAGGTAACCGGTGACCTGACGGCAAAGCGCGGGTTCTTCCACGCGCCGCTTGCGAAGATGTCCGCGAGGATTTCGACCGCATCCCACACATCGCGATAGCTGGTGTAGAGCGGGGTGAAGCCGAAGCGCATGATGGAGGGCGCGCGGAAATCGCCGATGACGCCGCGCTCGATCAGCGCCTGCATCACCTCATAGGCGTTGGCATGCGAGAAGGAGACCTGGCTGCCGCGAGCTTTGCCGTCACGCGGGGTTTCCAGCACCACGCCGTGCTGGCCGCAACGCGCTTCGACCAGCTCGATGAACAGGTCGGTCAGCGCAATGCTCTTTTGGCGCAGGGCCTGCATGTCGACATCATCCCAGATGTCGAGCGCGCCTTTCAATGCCCTCAGCGACAGCATCGGCTGGGTGCCGCACTGGAAGCGGCGGATGCCTTCACCGCCGGCAAAGCTGTGTTCCATGGCAAAGGGGCGAGCATGCGCCCACCAGCCGCTGAGCGGCTGCTCGATGCCGGCATGGTGCTTGTGCGCGGCGTAGATGAAGGCGGGCGATCCCGGACCGCCGTTCAGATATTTGTAGGTGCAGCCGACGGCAAAGTCGGCCTTGGCGCCGTCGAGATCGACCGGCAAGGCGCCCGCGCTGTGGCACAGGTCCCAGATCACAATAGCGCCCGCCGCATGGATCTTGCGGGTGAGTGCCGCCATGTCGCGCAGCGCGCCGGTCTTGTAGTTGACCTCATTGACCAGCACGACCGCCGTCCTGTCGTCGATCAGGTCTTCGATGTTTGCCGCGTCCACGCCTTCCAGCTTGAGCGATGTGCCAGGACGGGTCGAGGCGACACCTTCGGCCATATAGAGGTCGGTCGGGAAACTGCCGCCTTCGGCAACGATGACATTGCGGTCCGGACGAAGCGCAAGGGCTGCATGCAGCGCCTTGTAGATGTTGACCGAGGTGGTGTCGGCCACCACGGTCTGGCCCTTGGCAGCGCCGACAAGCCGGCCGATGCGGTCGCCGAGTTCCAGCGGCAGGTTGAACCAGCCTGCGGTGTTCCAGCTGCGGATCAGGCCGTTGGCCCATTCTTCTTTCGCAGCCTTTTCCAGTTCGGCAAAGACGGCCGGCGACGCTGGCCCGAGCGAATTGCCGTCGAGATAGACGACGCCCTCAGGAAGGATGAAACGGCTGCGGAAAGCGCGCAGCGGGTCGGCTGCATCCATGTTTTCGATGGCTGCGAGGTCTTTGGACATGATCATCAGTGCCTATTCGCGGAACGTTTCCTTGGCGGCGGCTGGTCCGCGGCTGAGCTTCAGGCTGGGCAGGGCCAGCATGGTCAGCACGAACAGGCCGGTGGCAAGCTTGAGGTCGGGCGGCGGCATGCCGGCGGCAAGGCAGAGCGAGACGAGCTGGTAGTAGACGATTGCGCCGATGAAAGGCGCAGCCAGCTGGCGCAGCACAGTCTGCTTGCCGGTGATCGCTTCGCCGATCATCAGGGCGGCAAGGCCGTTGATGAGGATGCCGAGACCCATGTTGACGTCGGCAAAGCCCTGGCTCTGGACCATCAGCGCGCCGCTGCCGGCCGAGAACGCGCCGGCAAGGCCGCTGCCGCCGATGGTGGCGGCCCAGACATTGATGCCTTGCGCTTCAGCCATGTCCGGGTTCGAGCCGACGGCGCGAACGGCGGTGCCCTTTTCGGTCTTGAAGAAGAAGTAGAGCAGGGCCAGCACCAGCAGGCTGATCAGGCCGGCGACGACGATCTTGCTTGGCGGGAAGCCGGGCTGCATGCCGGGCACCCAGTCGAACACGGTCGGGTTGCCGAACACCGACAGGTTGGACCGGCCCATGATGCGCAAATTGACACTATAGAGCATCGTCATGATGAGGATGCCGGCGAGCAGTGAATGGATGCGGAAGCGCAGATGGATGAAGGCCGTGCAGCAGCCGGCAATGAACCCGGCAAGCAGCGCCACGGCGATGGCAATTGGCGGCGAGGCGCCAGCGGCCAGAAGCACGCCACAGACGCAGCCGCCGAGCGGGAAGGCGCCTTCGCTGGTCAGGTCCGGAAAGCTCAGCATGCGGAACGGGATCATGATGCCGAGCACGACGAAGCTCAGGATCAGGCTCTGCGCCAGCGTGACCGGAATGAGCGAGATGAAGCTCGATAGTGTGGTTTCGAAAAAGCCCATCGTGGTCAGCTCGCCAGAAGCATGCGGTCGGTCTTGACCGAGAAGTGGCCGATCAGGTCGGTTACGGTGACGTTTGCCTTTTCCTCGCCGGCGATTTCGAGGCGTACCTTGCCAGCGTCCAGCATGATGACGCGGTCGCCGAAATCGACCGCATGCTGCATGTTGTGGGTCACCATCAGCGTGGTCAGCTTGAGCGCCTTGACGGTGCGGATGGTGGCCTGCATGACGATGTCGGCGGTGCGCGGGTCGAGCGCTGCGGTATGCTCGTCGAGAAGCAGCAGTTCGGGCGAGCCGCCGACGGCCATGATCAGCGAGAGCGATTGGCGCTGGCCACCGGACAGCAACTCCACCTTGGTGTTGAGGCGGTTTTCCAGCCCTAGCCCAAGCACCGCCAGCCGCTCCTTGTAGGAAGCCAGCCGCGTGGCGTTCAATCCGGGCCGCAAGGTGCGCTTGCTGGCGCGCAGGTCGGCCAAAAGCATGTTTTCCGCTACCGTCATCGACGCCGCAGTGCCGCGCATCGGATCCTGGAAGACACGGGCGAGGCGCGCCGCGCGCTTGTGGACGGGCATCGGCGTGACATCGTCGCCGTTGATCAGCACCTTGCCGGAATCGAGCACGAGCGAGCCGGAAATGGCGTTGAGCATGCTTGACTTGCCGGCTCCGTTGGAGCCGATGACGACGCCGAATTCGCCGGTCTTGAGTGAGAGGTTGAGGTCATCGAGCGCGATCTTCTCGTCCGCCTGACCCTTGTAGAAGACCTTGCGGGCCGACTGGATTTCCAGCATCCGCCTTCTCCACCGTTGTCGCAGGTTCGTGGCACTGCCTTTTAAGAAAAAGGCGGCGCTTTGAACGCCGCCTCTTCAGGTCGATCCTCGCGGCTTAGTCCGCGAAGCAGTTGCAGTTGTCGAAGGAAGCCGGGATTTCGATGCCGAAATCCTTCGCAACCTTCTTCGAGATCAGCGGCGAATGGTCTTCATAAGCCGGCTTCGACGGAGCAAGCGTCTTGGGATCGGCGCCCTTGAGGATCTGGGCTGCGATCTTGCCGGCGTTCTCGCCAACCTGCTCGTAATTGACGGCGAAGCTAGCCGGAACGACACCGTTGCGGACCGCGCCGTCATCGGAGTTGACGATGGGGATGCCTGCTTGGCGAGCCGCTGCCGAAACGGCTGCGATGGCCGGCTGCAGCAGGTTGGAGGCGGGCGTGTAGATCACGTCGGCCTTGCCGGCAAGGGAAGCAATGCGCTGCTGGATGTCGTTGACGTTGTCCACGCCAACCTCAACGACCTCGAAGCCGGCAGCAGGCGCGAGTTGCTTGATGTTGTCGAGCAGGGCGACGTCGTTTGCTTCGCCCGGATTGTAAGGCACGCCGAGACGCTTGGCATTGGGCAAGAGTTCATGGGTAAACTTCAGCACCGCCGACATGTCCTGCAGGTCGCTGGCGCCGGTGATGCCGTCGCCGCCTTCTGTCCAAGACGGAACCAGCTTGGCCGCGACCGGATCGGTGACGGCGGTGAAGACGATCGGAATGCCGGAGCCGGCGAGCGCCTTTTGAGCGATCTGCGAGACCGGAGTGGTGACGGTATAGATCAGCTTCGGCTGTTCGGCTTGCAGCTTGGCGATCATCTGCGGCACCAGCGAGGCATCGAAATTGGTGTGGCTTTCCGAATAGACGACATCGGTGCCTTCCACGAAGCCGTTTTCGGCCAACGCCTTCTTGAAGCCGGCAATCGAGGCGTTCAATTGGGGATGTTCGCCGAAATTGGCGATGCCGATCTTGATCGGGTCTGCGGCGGCGGTTGCAACGCTGGCGATGAAGGCGCCTGCAAGAACAATCCCGGATAGCCAGCCGGATTTCAACATGTTCATAAGTATCCTCCCATACGACAAGGCGCGACTGCTGGCGCCTCTTGGAAAAGATCATAACCGCTTCCGGTGGCTTGTCAAACGCATATATATACGATCGATGATTCTGGCCTTTCATATATAATTTGGCAGATCGACCGTTTCATATATAATCGATCCATCGGAAAGATGGATGCGGCCATGCAGGACGAAGGCTCGGCGAGCAAGACGGAGGCAGCCTACCGGCTGTTGCGCCGTGACATCCTTGCAACGCGGCTGAAACCGGGCGCGCCGCTGAAACTTGGCGCGCTGCACGAAGCCTACGGGCTTGGCTGGACGCCTTTGCGCGAAGCCCTGTCGCGGCTCGAAGCGGAGAAGCTGGTCACGGCGATCAGCAATCGCGGCTTTGCTGTCGCGCCGGTTTCGCAAAAGGAACTGGAAGACCTCGCCCGCGCCCGCATGGTGGTCGAACTGCCGCTCCTGATCGAGTCCATCGGCAACGGCGATGCCGACTGGGAGTCCGCTGTCGTGACCAGCCACTACAGGCTGTCGCGCTGCAAGATCGCGCCGGACGATCCGTCCGATGCGGCCGTCGATGAATGGGACGAAAAGCACACCGCCTTCCATGCGGCGCTGATCAGTGCTGCGAAGTCGAGCTGGCTTTTGCGTTTCCAGTCGACCATTTCCGACCAGTTGCGGCGGCATCACCGCTTTCTCGGCCTTGCGCCGACGCTGAAGGCGGCGGCGGGCCAGCAGGACGGCTACGAAAAGGCCATCGCCGCGTTACGCGAGGCGATGGCGATCGAGCATCACACCGCCTTGATGGAAGCCGCGCTCGACCGCGATATCGAACGCGCCAAGGCGCTGATGATCGAGCACATCGGCTATACGCTGCACGTCTACATCCACACTGAAGACCCTAATCCGGTGCAGAAGACCATAGCCAGCAAGGGCGTGAGGAGAGCAGGGGCGGCATGAGCGGCCCTCATCGCCCTTCGCTTGGCGAAATCGAAACGGCGCGCGCCCGCATCGGCACTTATCTTCCGCGCACACCGTTGGTGCCGCTTCACCTCGACCTGCCGGATCGGCGCATCTTCCTCAAGCTGGAAACCTTCTCACCCGTCGGCGCTTTCAAGCTGAGACCGGCGCTCAATGCGCTGCTTTCGCGGGACAGGCAGGAACTTGCCAAGGGCGTCGCGACGGCTAGCTCCGGCAACATGGCCTATGGCATGGCGTGGGCGGCGAAAGCGCTTGGCGTGCCGATGGCGGCCTACATGTATTCCGGCGCGCCGCAGACCAAGATCGACGGCGTGCGCCGTCTCGGCGGCGACGTGCGCTTCATTTCCATGGAGACATGGTGGCGCTACATCATCGACGCCGAGCGGCCAGACCTCGCCGAACTCATGATCAATCCGGTGACCGACCAGGCCGTGCTCGACGGCAACGGCTCGATCGGCATGGAAATTGTGGAAGACCTGCCTGACGTGGACGTGGTGCTGACGCCATACGGCGGCGGCAGCATGACGACGGGCGCGGCGAGCGCGGTGAAGGCGCTGAAGCCGGCAGCGAAAATCCTCGCCGTCGAGGACGAGAATGCCGCGCCGGTGACTGCGGCGTTGGCTGCGGGCAGGATCGTCGAGATCGAGACGAACCCTTCCTTCATCAAGAGCATCGGCGGGCCTTCGCTTTTGCCGCAGATCTGGCCCGTCGTCAGCGAACTGATAGACGGAGCGGTGACGGTCAGTCTCGATCAGGTGACCGACGCCATGCGCCTTTTGTTTGCCAAGGCCAAGGTCGTTGCCGAGGGTGCCGGCGCTGCATCGCTGGCGGCGGCGCTTTCGTCCGACAGTGCCAGGGGCAACGTGGTGTGCATCGTTTCCGGCGGCAACGTCGATGCCGAAGCGTACAGGACCGTTCTGGCCGGCGGCATCCCCAATCCTTGAAGCTGGTTATCGGCGTCCAGTTCGGGCGCGCGGCTGGCCTTGGGCCGCGGGCCCGTGATTTGAGACATGCTGGGCCCCGCCTTCCGGCTAACTCTTTTTCACGCGCCTGAAGGCGCTTGAATTTCCTTTTCCTCCACCGGCGTCGAAGCCAGCCAGTCGGGGTCGATCTCGGGCAGTGGAATGGCCGCGATGAGTTCGCGCGTGTAAGGGTGCTGCGGTGCCGCAAACAGAGTGTCGGTCGGGCCGGCCTCGACGATCTCGCCCATGCGCATGACGATCACCTGCTTGCACAGGCGGCGCACGACCGAGAGGTCGTGGCTGATGAAGGCGACGGTCAATTCCATTTCGTCCGCCAGGCGCTCGAGCAGCGTCAGGATTTGCGCCTGCGTCGACACGTCGAGGCCGGACACGATCTCATCCGCGAGAACGAATTTCGGCGACAAAGCGAGTGCCCGCGCGATGCCCACGCGCTGACGCTGGCCGCCGGACAGTTCATGCCGGTAGCGGGTGGCGAAGGCCGGCGGCAGGCCGACGCGCTCAAGCGCCTCGGCAACGCGTGCGCCTACATTGCCAAGGCCGTTGTGCTTCAACGGCGCGGCAATGATGGAGCCTATGGTGCGGCGCGGATTGAGCGAGGACATCGGGTCCTTAAAGTTCATCTGCAGACCGCGTCGATGAGGCGTTATCCCTTGTTCGCCATGTTGGGTGATATCGTTGCCGGCGAGGGTGACCGTGCCGGCTGTAGGCTCGATGAGCCGCACCAGCGACCGGCCAAGCGTCGATTTGCCGGAGCCGGATTCGCCGACGATGCCGGTCACGGAACGGCGCGGCAGGTCGAAATCGAGCCCTTTCAGGATCTCCACCAGCGGCGCGCGGCCAAATGGCGGTTTCCTCGTCATGTCGGGCAGGGAAACCTTCAGCCCGCGCACCTTGAACAGCGGCTCAGTCATGGCCGGAGCCCCTGGCGCTGGGTTTCCAGTTGCGGTCTGCGTTGGCGATCTCCGCGGACAGTCCGGCGAGTACGGCTTCGTCCACCGGGCGCAGCGAGGCCATCGGATCGGTATAGCGCGGCGTCGCCGCCATCAGAGCGCGCGTATAGGGATGCTGTGGCGAGGCGAACAACGCGGCCGTATCGGCCTGCTCCACCACCTTGCCGGCATAAAGCACGGTCACCTTCTGGCTGATCTTGGCGACCACGCCGAGGTCGTGGGTCACGAACAGGATCGCCGTCCCGTGTTCGCGCTGCAGCTCGGCGATCAGCCGCAATATCTGCTTCTGCACGGTGACGTCGAGCGCGGTTGTCGGTTCGTCGGCAACGATCAGGCGCGGTTCGGCGGCAAAGGCTGCGGCAATCAGCACGCGCTGGCGCATGCCTCCCGACAGTTCGTGCGGATATAAGCGAAGGACGCGGTCCGGTTCGCGGATGCGCACGTCGTCGAGCAACTTGCGGATACGTTGGTCTGCCTTGGCGCTGTTCCAGCCGAGGATCTTGACCAACCGGTCCGTCATCTGCGGGCCGATGCGCCGCGACGGGTTGAGCGCGGTCAGCGGGTCTTGCGGGATCAGCGCGGTGCGCGCGCCGATCAGCGCCCGGCTGGCGCGTGGTGCAAGCTTGCCCAGCTCCGTCCCTTCGAGCGCGATGCGACCCTCGACGACGCGGATGCTCGGCGGCAAAACGCCAAGCACCGCCTTGCCTATCATGCTCTTGCCGGCGCCGCTTTCGCCGACCAGCGCGCGGACCTCGCCAGGCTCAACGGTGAGCGACACCGAGCGCAGCACGCGCACGCCGTTGGCAAGGGTGGCGCTGAGGCTGTCGATCTCGAGGCAGGGCGCGCTCATCGAAGCACCGGGTCGAAGCGCGTCTTCAGTCCTTCGCCGAACTGGCTGAAGGACAACACTGTCAGGATCAGCATGATGAGCGGGAAGACCAGCACCCACCAGGCTTGGTGGATCGACAGCCGCCCCTCGGCAATCATGCCGCCCCAGGTGGGATCGTCGGTGGAGATCGAAAGGTTGACGAAGGACAGGATCGCCTCGACGATCACGGCGATACCCATTTCCAGCGACAAAAGCGCGATGATCGTCGGCAGCACATTGGGCAGCACTTCGCGCAGCATGATGTCGAGCCGGCCGAAGCCGGCGATGCGGGCGTTCTCGACATAGTCCATCCGCGCCTGGCTCATCGCCTCGGCGCGCACCACGCGGCAGAAGCGGGTCCAGTCGATAACGGCGATGGCGATGATGACGGAGCTTAAGCCGGTGCCCAGCACTGCAACCAGCAAGATGGCGAACAGCACGGGCGGAAAGGCCATCCAGATATCGACGATGCGTGAAACGATGCGGTCGGCCCAACCGCCGAAATAGCCGGCAACCAGCCCGAGCGCGGATCCGGTCACGCAGGCTGCTATTGCTGCTGCGAACGCGACGGCGAAGGCGATGCGGCCGCCATATATAAGGCGCGACAGCAGATCACGGCCAAGGCTGTCGGTGCCCAGCCAATAGCCGGGCTCGGCGCCCGTCACCCAGAACGGCGGCAGGCGTTCCAGCATCAGGTCCTGGGCCAGCGGGTCGTGCGGCGCCACCAGCGGGGCAAAGATCGCGGCCAGCAGGATCACGAGCAGCCAGCCTCCGGCAAGCCACAGGCGTGGGTTGGTCCGCCGTGGCAGCGCGCGCGCCTCAACCATGGCGAAGCCTCGGGTTGAGCAGGGCATAAGCCATATCCACCACCAGATTGATCACCACGAACAAAAGCGCGAACACCAGCACGATGCCCTGGATCAGGGGCAGATCGCGGTTCACGACGGCATCGATGGCCATGTTGCCCAGCCCCTCGTAGGAGAACAGCCGTTCGACGATGACCGTGCCGCCGATGAGAAAGGTGAACTGGACGCCGACAAGGGTGAGCGTCGGCAGCGCCGCGTTCTTCAGGCCTTCGCGCAGGATCACCTGCGTCTCGGAAAATCCCTTCACGCGGGCAAGCACCATGTAGTCGAGCGTCAAAAGCTCCTTCAGCGACTGCTTCAACAGTTGCGCGATGATGGCGGCCAGCGGCAGGGCAAGCGCCAGCGCCGGCATGAACATGTGGCCGAGCAGGTTCGCCGTCAGGTCGAAGCGCAGCCGGACGATGCTCTCGAACAGATAGAAATTGGTGCTGAATGGCAGGTCGAGTTGCGGCGAGACGCGGCCCGATATTTCGAACACCGGCATCAGCACGCCGAACAGCAGGATCAGCACCAGCCCCCACAGGAAATCCGGGATGGAAAGGGCGACGCCGTTGGCAACATCGATGCCGGCCTCCACCGCCGTGCCGCGCTCGCGTGCGCCGAGCACGGCCAGAGGCAGGCCGACAGCGAGCGCGATGAGCAGCGCGAAGATGGACAGTTCCAGCGTGGCTGGCAGGCGGCCGAGCACTAGGCCCAGCACATTCTGGCGAAGCGAGATCGAGGTGCCGAAGTCGCCGTGGACGACGCCGGTCAGCCAGATGACGAATTGTTCGACCAGCGACTTGTCGAGCCCGTAGAGCGCGCGCAGCCGGTCGATATCAGCCTGGCTGGCGCCGGGCGGCAGCATCATCGATATGGGGTCGCCGGGCGCGACGCGGATCACCACGAAAACGACGACCGCCACCCCGAACAGGGTCGCGATCATGGTCAGGAGGCGCGTCAATGTGCGTTGCAGGATCATTCAGGCAATAGACCTGGCTGGGCGGCTGGGCGGTGGCGGAAGTAGATGCCGAAAATGACGCGGGCAGCCCGGCAGAACAAGGGCCGCGCGCGGCCCATGTGGAGACATGACATGACGACACGCAC
>CAZROU010000005.1:64572-111056 GCA_964601795.1 uncultured Mesorhizobium sp.
GGGGGGGGCGTGGCTTTTTTTTTTTCCCTAATTTGTGCCCCGCGGCCCGTCTAAACTTGGCCTCCCCGCGTTTCTGCTGTGCCGTCAGGCTGGCGTCATCAGCGCCGGCAACAGTGCGCCGGATTTGTGCTGCACCACGTTGACGCCCTTGGCGTGCACGATCGGCTGGGCATATTGCAGCAGCGGCAGCACATAGGCGTTGTCTGCGACCAGCTTTGAGACCGCCTTCCAGCCGGCGATGCGCTTGGCTTCGTCGGCCTCACCCCATAGCGGGTTGATGGCGTCGATCACGTCCTTGCTGTCCCACACCGAGTGCGGGCTTGGCCCGTACATGGCAAAGCCGGTCGATGTGGTCGGATCGCCGACGGCGTTGCCCCAGTTGTAGAACGCGGCTGGAGCCAGCTTGTCGGCGGCGCGCAGTTCGTAGTGCTTGGCGATCTCGTAGACCTCGATCGTCGCCTCGATGCCCACCTTGCGCCACATGCCGACGATCGCCTGGATCATCTCATAGTCCTTGGGCTTGAAGCCCTTGGTCGTCTGGATGGTGAACTTGACCGGCTTGTCCGTGGAATAGCCGGAAGCGGCGAGCAACTCCTTGGCCTTTTCCGGGTTGTATTCGACCTTGATGGACGGATCGTAGGCCTCGTATTCCGGCGTCTCCAGCGTATCGATCGGCAGTCCGTAGCCGCGCAGCAGGCGGTCGACCAACAGCTTCTTGTCGACCGACATGACGGCGGCGTGGCGCACGTTCGCATCGAGCATCACGTCGATGTCGTTGAAGAAGATCATCCCGATGTCGGACACCGTCTCGCAGGAGCCGGCCATGCCGTCCTTGGCGATCAGCCGGTCATACTCCTCATAGGGGATTTCCAGCGTCACCTGCGAGCTGCCGGATTCGATTTCGGCAACGCGGCTTGCCGCGTCGGTGACGAACTTGATGGTGACGTTTTCGAAGGCAGGCTTGCCACCCCACCAGTTGGGATTGGCCTTCAGGCGCAGGAAGGCATTCTGCTCGAACTTTTCGACCATGTATGGCCCGGTGCCGATCGGGGCCTTTTCGAAGCCCTCGGCACCCACCTTCTCATAATAGGCCTTCGGCAGCACATAGCCGGTGAGGAACGACATCCACTTGAAGATCGTCGGCTCGAATTCCAGCACGTCGGCGGTCACGCGGTTGCCGTCGGCCTTGATGTTGCCGATCTTGGCCCAGACGAATTGGATCGGGTTGCCGGTCTCGGCCTTGCCGGCGCGCTCCAGTGACCAGGCGATGTCTTCGGCGGTAAAGGGGCTGCCATCATGCCACGTCACGCCGTCGCGCACGGTCATGTGGATCTGCTTCTTGTCGTCGCTCCAGCCCCATTCGGTCAAAAGGCCGGGCGCGAAGGAGAGGTCCGGCTTCTGCAGGATGAACTGGTCGAAGACGGATTGGTAAAGGCCCTGGATGGTCGGGTTGACGGCCGAAGGGCCGGTCGTCGGGTCCCACGAAGGCAGGTTGACGTTATAGGCAATTGTGAGTTCGCTCTTGTTTTGGGCAAAGAGCTTGCTGGGCAAGGAAAGGCTGGCGGCGGCTACGCCGGCACCGGCCAGTTTCAAGAGCGTTCGTCTGTCGGTTTTCGTACTCATCGCTAGTTCCCCTTGGTTATTGTCGAGAGAAAATCGAAATGGATGGCAGTCACCCTCCGGCGAGCTGCCGGGCGAGCATGTAGCCGGACCCCGCGCCGACGCCGGCGCCCGGCCATGTGGCCGCGCCCGCGAGGTGGAAATTGCGCACGGGCGTGTTCCAGTCGGCGGCGCCTGTTACCGGCCGGAAAAGGAAGTTCTGCGCCAGGTGATGGCTGCCGCAGATCTGGTCGCCGCCAACCAGGTTGGCGTTGCCGCGCTCGAGGTCGAGCGGGCTCATGACCGTGCGTTCGATGATAGAAGCCGACAGGCCGGGCGCGTAGCGCTCGATGAGGGCAATGACCCTGTCGGCATAGGCTTCGCGCACCGTCTCCCAGTCGCGCGCATCGATCAGGCCGGCAGCATCGCCCTTGATCTCGGCCGGCACGACCCGGGCCTGAAGCCACAATATATGCTTTCCGGCCGGCGCGCGGCTGGGGTCGATGGCGGTCGGCTGGCCGACGACAACGACCGGTTCCACCGGCAACAGCCCGGCCTTCGCCTCCTGATAGGCCTTTGCCATCACGTCGAGCGACGGCGCGACGTGCACATAGGCGAAGCGCCTGAGTTCGGGTGCGGACCAGTCCGGCAAGGCATTTACCGCCAGATGAATCATCATCGTGCCCGGCGCGTGGCGGAAGTCGCGTATCCTCTTGTCGAAACCGGCATCGCCGGAGCCTTGCGGCAGCAGCCCGGCCAGTGCGCGCGGTGCTACCGTGGCGATGACGGCGCGTCGCGCCTCGATGTTGCGCCCGTCGGCCAGCACCACGCCCGTTGCCCGGCCGCCTTCGGTCAGCACGCGCTCGACGCGGGCGTTGCATTCCACCTTGCCGCCATGCGCCTCGACCATAGCGGCCAGCGCCTTGATCATCGTATCCGCGCCGCCTTTGCCCAGCACCATGCCGAAGCTCTGGTTGGCCATGCCTTCGAGATATGGGAAGACGGCGCCGCCGGCGATGTCGGGGGCGAAATCGAGATGCATGCCCCAGGCTCCGAGCAGCGCCTTGACCTCGTCGCTCTCGAACGTCTCGTCCAGCCAGGCTCGCGGCGAGGAAAGCAGGAAACGGCCGAGCTCAAGCGCGCCGGAGAGCCCCGCCTTGCGCAGCAGCGAAAACAAGATACGTGCAAGTGCACGCTTTTTCATGGGACTGCCGAGAATGGAGAAGATGAGTTCGGCACGACCCGGAAACGCCTTGACCAGGTTCTCCCACGTCTGCGCATCCTTCTGCGAATAAGCCCGGATGCGGGCCACGGTGGCGGCGAGGTCGGTCGATACGCCGACCCAGCGCCCATCTTGGAAAACCGAGGCGAAACAATCCTGCACAGGCGCGAATTCCAGTCCGTGCTGCGCCAGTTCCGGCCCGTAAGCCCTGTTAAACGCTGACCCCGCGAACAGGCTGAGGTTCATGGCGGCAAGATCGTGGCGAAAGCCCGGCGCGGTCAATTCCAGCGTCTTGACGGCGCCGCCCGGACGGTCGGCTGTTTCGAACAAGCCAACCTTCCAGCCGCGCTTGGCAAGATGCGCAGCGCTGGCTAGCGCGTTGTGTCCCGCGCCAATGAAAACAGCATCGTACTGGGCCATGGAATTAGTTCATCCTTAAAATGATATTTGCATATGCATCTAAACTCGTCTAGCCTGATCTTGGGGGAAAACCGCAGGAGACGGACGCCGCCGAAAGGCCGGTCAAGAATCCGCGGGGCGCGCAAAACAGGAGGAAAAAGTCCATGACCGCAGCAAGCACGCTCGCCAGCCTGGCCGAGCTTTTGGCGAGTGGGAAAGTCGAGGTCGTCGATCTGTCGGCACCGCTCGGGCCGGACACGCCACTGTTGAAGCTGCCGCCGGAACTGGCCAAGGACACGCCCAAGATCGAGATTCATTCAATCTCGGAATATGACAAGGACGGACCGTTCTGGGCCTGGAACTGGCTGAAGATCGGCGAGCATTCCGGCACGCATTTCGATGCGCCGCACCACTGGATCACCGGCAAGGACTATTCCGACGGCTATACCGACACGATCAGGCCCGGCAATTTCGTAGCGCCCGTCAACGTCATCGACTGCTCGAAGGAATCGGCAGCCGACAACGACTTCCTGCTCACCGCAGACGGCGTGAAGGCATGGGAAGCCAAGCATGGCGCGATCGGCAAGGGCGAATGGGTCGTCATGCGCACCGATTGGGACAAGCGCAACGGTTCCGAGCAAGCCTTCCTGAACGCCGACGCCAACGGCCCGCATTCGCCGGGCCCGACGGTTGACTGCATCGAGTACATCATTTCGCGCGGCGCAATCGGTTGGGGCACGCAGTGCATCGGCACCGATGCTGGCGCGGCGGGAGGCATGACGCCGCCTTTCCCGGCTCACAACCTGATGCACAAGGCCAACCGCTACGGCCTCGCCAGCCTGTGCAACCTCGACAAATTACCCGCCAAGGGCGCGATCCTGATCGCGGCGCCGCTGAAGATCGTTCACGGCACCGGCAGTCCGATCCGCGCGCTGGCGCTGGTGCCGCGGGCCTGACGCAGGGGCCGGGGAAAGTGGCCCGCGATCACGTCATCATTGGCAGCGGCATCAACGGGCTGGTCGCGGCAGCAATGCTGTCGCGGCAGGGCGCGTCGGTTCTGCTACTGGAGCGCGAGGAGCGTCTCGGCGGCTGCATGATGAGCAGCGAGGCGACGCTCCCCGGCTTCACCCATGACGTGATGGCAGCCACTTTCGTGCTGTTCCTCACCGGTCCCGCCTATGCCGAACTCGGCCAGGACCTGGCGCGGCACGGGCTGGAATTCTGCCATACGCCGCATCCAACGGCGGCGTTGCGGCCGGACGGCTCCAGCGTCGTCCTGAGCACGGATCGGGCGGCCAATGTGGCGGCGTTCAATGCACTTGCAGCCGGCGATGGCGACCGTCACGTCACGGATGTCGGCTCGATCGAGGCCAATGCACAACTCCTGTTCGGCTTGCTCGGAGGTCAATTATGGAGTTTCGCCACCGCCAAGCTTCTGGCGCGCGAAGCATGGCGGCGCGGCCTGCGCGGCCTCGTCGAGTATTTCGGAGCAGCACTTGCACCGGCGCGCGGCTGGCTGGAAGCCGGCTATGCGTCGCCGCAAATCCAGGCGCTCTACGCGCCATGGACGCTGCATTGCGGCCTTTCGCCTGAAGACACCTATTCCGCCCAGATGGGCAAGGTCGTCGCCTTCGCGCTGGAGGCGGCGGGCGCGCCCATCGTCAAGGGCGGAGCCGGCACGGCCGTCGCGGCCTTCCGCGCGTTGATCGAGGAGAATGGCGGCGAGGTCAGGACGGGCGCTGATGTCGAACGCATTATGGTTCGCGGAGGCAGGGCGGTTGGTGTCAGGCTTGTCGGCGGGCAGGAAATCGAGGCGGCGAAGTCGGTTATCGCGTCGGTTGCGCCCGGCCAGCTCTACGGACGTCTTCTCGGCAGCGATGCGCCGGCTCCGGCCAGCGAGGCAACGCGCGTCTACCGCCACGGCCGTGGCGATTTCCAACTCCATTACGCACTCGACCGCGCACCGCGCTGGCGCACGAGCGGGTTGGAGCAGGTGGCGCTCATCCACCTTACCGACGGCATCGATGCCGTTTCCAAATCGCATAACGAGGCAACGCGCGGCATGCTGCCCGTGACGCCGACCATGTGCGTCGGCCAGCCGGCGTCGCTTGATCCGTCGCGCTGTCCGGAAGGCAAGGCTATTTTGTGGATACAGGTGCCGGACGCGCCGCGCGCCATCAAGGGCGATGCTGCCGGTGCGATCGCCACCCAGGGCACTTGGGATGAAGCGACACGCGAGGCCTTCGCCGACCGTATCGAGGCCATCCTTGCCAATCATATCGAAGGGTTCCGCGAAACCGTGCTGGCGCGGCGGGCATACTCGCCGGCAGATCTCGAGGCTATGAACGTCAATCTCGCCGGCGGCGACCCTTACGGCGGCGCTTGCACCATCGACCAGTTCTTCGTATGGCGTCCGTTCCCCGGTTCCGTCAATTATCGCACCGCGGTGCAATCTCTCTATCACATCGGGGCCTCCACCCATCCGGGTCCGGGCCTTGGTGGCGGGTCGGGCTTCCTCGTTTCCAAGGAGCTTCGATGAACGACCATACGATCGTAGGAGATCAGGCTGAAGGCCCTCGCCTCGGCGAGATCGGATTGCAGCAGTTCGCACCCTACCTGATGAACCGCATCATGGGGCGCTATAACGCCTCTCTGCGCGAGGACCTCGCCAAGCTCGGCCTGACCACGCCGAAGATGCGCGCGCTGGCGGTGCTTTCCGTCATCGAAGGCCCGACGATTTCGCAGCTTGCGGTCTATGCTGTGGCCGAGCAGTCGACGCTGAGCCGGGCGCTGGATTCGCTCGAGGCCGAAGGACTTGTGCGCCGCATTGCCGACCCAAGCGACAACCGCGCCACCCGCGTCTCTATCACAGAGGCAGGGCGGGCTGCTTTCGAGCAACTTTGGCCAACGATGCGCAACAGCTATGCGCGCATGTTCAAAGGTATCGACGCCGCGGAGCGGACCGCCTTCGTGGCGACGCTTCAGAAGATGCTCCGCAACATCCGCAAGCACGATTTCTGAAGCGCAGGCATGTATCTGAGGAGATGACCCGATGGCCGAGAGATCATTCGCCAAAGAGGTGAAGAAGCTCAAGCTCGGCGCTGGCGAGGAGTTCACCGGCGAAGGCATCCTCGCCATTACCAAGGCCCTGTTGCAATGCGGCGTCGGCTATGTCGGCGGCTATCAGGGCGCACCGATCAGCCATCTCATGGACGTTCTGGCCGACGCGCAGGAAATCCTCGGCGAACTCGGCGTGCATTTCGAGGCGAGCGCGTCCGAAGCAACCGCCACCGCAATGCTGGCGGCCTCGGTGCACTATCCGATCCGCGGTGCTGCAACCTTCAAGTCCACCGTCGGCACCAATGTCGCGTCCGATGCGCTGGCCAATCTTGCTTCCGGCGGCGTCACCGGCGGCGCGCTCATCATCGTCGGCGAGGACTATGGTGAAGGGTCCTCCATCATGCAGGAGCGCAGCCACGCCTTCGCCATGAAGAGCCAGGTGTGGCTGCTCGACCCGCGGCCGAACCTGCCCTCCATCGTTGCCGCCGTCGAGCATGGCTTCGAACTGTCGGAGGCGTCGAACACGCCGGTCATGCTGCAAGTGCGCATCCGCTGCTGCCATGTGCATGGCTCCTTCGTCGCCAAGGACAACAAGCGCCCGGCCATGACGGTGGCGGAAGCGCTGGACAATCCGCGCCGCGACACGCAGCGCATCGTTTTGCCTCCGGCCTCCTTCCTGCATGAGAAGGAGAAGATCTCCAAGCGGCTGCCGGCTGCCATCGACTACATCAAGCGCAACAAGCTCAACGAGACGTTCGGCGGTTCCGGCAAGGTCGGCATCGTCATGCAGGGGGGCATGTACAACGGCGTCATCCGCGCCTTGCAGCGGCTTGGCCTTGCCGATGCCTATGGCGACACTGAAGTGCCGCTGCATGTGCTCAACGTTACCTATCCGCTTGTCGAGGACGATCTGGTCGGCTTCTGCTCAGACAAGGATGCGGTGCTTGTCATCGAGGAAGGCCAGCCCGATTATCTCGAGCAGGCGCTGGGCTCCATGCTCTACAGGGCGGCCGCTACCGTCAGGCTGGAAGGCAAGGGCCTATTGCCGATGGCCGGCGAATACACCGGCCAGGTCATGCTGGACGGCATCGGCGCATTCTTGCGCAGGCATGCCGGCGACATGCTGGCACCGGAAGTCCGCGCTCCGAACGTGCCCGCGCCGCCGCTCTACGACGACCTCGCCAAGACCGTGCCGGCGCGCCCGCCCGGCTTCTGCGTCGGCTGCCCCGAGCGGCCGATCTTCGCCGCCACCAAGCTGGTCGAGCAGGAGCTTGGCAATCACCACATCGCCTCGGATATCGGCTGCCACCTGTTCTCGATCATGCCGCCCTTCGAACTGGGCGCTACGACAATGGGGTACGGCCTTGGCCCGGCTTCGGCGTCCGCGTTCAATTCGCCCGACGCCAAGCGCCGCTCGATCTCCTTTGTCGGCGACGGCGGCTTCTGGCACAACGGCCTGACCTCGTCGATCGGCAACGCCGTCTTCAACAAGAACGACGGTGTCATCGTGGTGGTGGACAACTATTACTCCGCTGCGACCGGCGGCCAGGACATCCTGTCGTCGCGAGCGACCAACCGCACCAAATCGACCAAGCATCCAATCACCGAAGCCATCAAGGGCATGGGCGTGAAATGGGTGCGCCATATCGAACGCACATACGATGTCGGTGCGATGCGCAGCGCGCTGAAGGAGGCGCTGACCACCGACGAGAAGGGGCCGAAGGTGATCGTGGCCTCTTCCGAGTGCATGCTGAACCGCCAGCGCCGCGAAGCGCCGTTGAAGGCGAAGGCGGCGGCGGAAGGCAAACGCATGGTGAAAACCAAGTTCGGCGTCGACGAGGACGTATGCACCGGCGACCACGCCTGCATGCGGCTTTCCGGCTGTCCGTCGCTGACGGTCAAGCATCTCGACGATCCGCTGCGCGACGACCCGGTGGCATCGATCGATGAAAGCTGCGTCGGTTGCGGCAATTGCGGCGAGGTCGCGGACGCCGCGGTGCTTTGCCCCTCCTTCTATCAGGCCGACGTGGTGTCGAACCCGACCGGCTGGGACCGCTTCCGCTTCAATCTTCGCCAAAGTGTGATCGCGACCCTGCAAAGCTGGCGCGAGCGTGGCCGGCCTGTCTTCGGGGAGCAGGCGGCATGAAACTCGGACTACCGGAAGGGCCAGATTCCACCGTCGGCATCATCAAGATCTGCATTCTTGCTGTCGGCGGGCAGGGCGGCGGGGTGTTGTCCGGCTGGGTGACGGACGTGGCGCAGCGCTCCGGCTGGCATGTGCAGGCGACTTCGGTTGCGGGCGTTGCGCAGCGCACCGGTGCTACCATCTACTACATCGAGATGATGCCGCGCGATCCGGCGCGGCCGAACGATTTCCCGGTCCTGTCGCTCAGCCCGTCGCCGGGCGACGTGGACATTTTGATCGCCGCCGAGCTAGCCGAAGCCGGGCGCGCGGTGTTGCGCGGCTTCGTGACGCCGGAGCGCACGGCGCTTATCGTTTCCAATCATCGTATGCTGGCGGTATCGGAAAAGATCGTGCCGGGCGACGGGCGCGCCGATTCCGAAACCGTGATCCGCCGCGCAGGCGAGGCGGCGCGCCGCATCGTCCATTTCGACATGGAGACGCTGGCCCGGCAGGCCGGCAGCGTCATCTCCGCCAGCCTTTTCGGTGCGCTCGCGGGCTCCGGCGAACTGCCGTTCCCGCGCGAGGCGTTCGAAGCCACCGTCAATTCCGGCGGCAAGGGCGCGCGCGCCAGCCTTGCCGCCTTCGCGCTGGCCTACGACCGCGCCGCTGGCGTTCCCGCTGCGGCAACTACGGATGTTGTCGAGCAAGCGAGTGGCGGCCACGGCACCGTTATTCCGCCGCGTTTTGCGCAAGCCTGGCAGGCACTGCTGCACCGTGCTGCCGCCTTGCCTCAGCCGGTGCGCGACATGGCCGACCCCGGCCTGCGCAAGGTGGTCGATTTTCTCGATCTCGCCTATGGCGAGGAATATCTGTCGCAAGTCGAGCGCATAGCCGCCGCCGACACTGAAGCCGAGGGCTTCGCCTTTTCACGCGAGGCGGCGAAGTACGTCGCCAATGCCATGGTCTATGACGACATCATACGCGTCGCCGACCTGAAAACCCGTTCGGCGCGCGGTGATCGCGTCCGCCGCGAGGTGCATCTCGGCGACAGCCAGACGCTCGCCACGACCGAATATTTCCATCCGCGCATGGAGGAACTTTGCGGCGTGCTGCCGGCCGGTCTTGGTGCGGCCATCGAAGCGCGGCCGAAGCTGATGAAGACGCTGAACCGCTTTGTCGATCGGGGGCGGCGCATCCGCACCGACACCATCCACGGTTTTGGCATGTTGTGGATCATCGCCGGCCGGCGCCGCTTCCGCCGCAGCCTGCTGCGCCACAAGGTCGAGGCCGCGCATATGCGCGACTGGCTGGCGCTGGCCGAGTCCGAGCGGGCGGGCAACTACGCGCTGGGCGTCGAAGTCTTGAAGTGCCGCCGGCTGATCAAGGGCTATTCGGATACGCATGCGCGCGGCCACTCCAAGTTCGACCGGGTGCTCGCCTGTCTCCAGCTGCTGAAGGGCCGCACCGACGCTGCCGAGTGGCTGCGCCGCCTGCGCGAAGCGGCCTTGGCGGATGCCGAAGGCGTCATGCTGGATGGGGCGATCAAGACCGTGCGCTCCTTTGCTGAAACGCCAGCCGCCAATGCCGGTTAAACAGTCGGGAGGCCAGTTTCCAATGCGCTTCCGGCAAGCTCTCGCCCTGTCCAAGGCATGCTTTTTATGCTTAAAATATATTCGCGCCGGGTACCGCGTTTTGGACCCGGTGTGGAATGGCGTACCAGACCGGGTCGGGCATCTGCGGCATCACGTCATGGTGACGATTGTGCCCGGTAAACTATCCGCTTTCGACAAGGTTTGTCGTGGCGCTACCGAATACGCAAGCAACATCCAGCGGTTTCGACTGCGCGAAGGTTGAGGGATTTCATGAATTCGGAAAGCAGCACAAGCGGCGTGTCACCCGATTGGGTTGATGGTGAAACCAAGGTCGAGGAAGCGCCGCACGACCATGGCGACGAAACCCGGCTGTGGCTTCGCCTGCTGACCTGCACGACGCTGGTCGAAACCGAAGTGCGCCGGCGTCTGCGCGAGGAATTCGACTTCACGCTGCCGCGCTTCGACCTGCTCGCCCAGCTTGAGCGGGCAGAAGATGGCATGGTGCTTGGCGAGGTCTCCAAGCGCATGATGGTTTCGCCCGGCAACCTGACTGCCCTTGTGGAACGCTTGGCGGAGAGTGGTTATGTCAGCCGCACCGTTTCGCCGAAGGACAGGCGCGTCCAGATCATCGCGCTGACAGATGCCGGCCGCGCCGCGTTCCGGAACATGGCCGACCGGCATGGCGAGTGGATCGGCGACATGTTCAAGCAATTGTCCGCCCGTGACGGTGCCGCGCTGATGAAGGAACTCGGAAAGTTGAAGAACTCGATTCGGGCCACGCTTTCCAACCCGCAATAGCAGCCTTGGTCCCGGTTGCCGGGTCGCCCAGCTTTCCATCGCCGTCATCCTCTCCACCAATGCTTTTGGGTGGCGACATTCGTTCCGCAAAAAAAACTTTAAGCTTGAAGTTTTTTTCGATTGAGGCCATTCTGATTTCAAGGGATGAGGCGCGTTTGGCGAGATGCCTTGAACGCGCCGTACCCCAGGAGGTCTAACATGCGCATTGTCTGCATCGGGGGCGGTCCGGCCGGTCTCTATTTCGCCCTGCTGATGAAGAAGCAGCATCCCGCCCACCACGTCACGGTGGTCGAGCGCAACCGGGCGTTCGATACCTTCGGCTGGGGCGTTGTGTTCTCCGACCAGACCATGCAGTCGATGCGCCAGTGGGACCCTGCGACCGCCGCCACGATCGAGGATGCGTTCAACCATTGGGACGACATCGAACTGGTGTTCAAGGGTCGCAAGATCCGCACCACCGGCCACGGCTTCGTCGGCATCGGCCGCAAGAAGATGCTCAACATCCTGCAGGAACGCTGCATCGAACTTGGCGTCGAGATGGTGTTCGAGCACGAGGCAACCGGCGACGAGGAATTCGCCGATGCCGATCTGGTCATTGCCGCCGACGGCGTGAACTCCCGCATCCGCGCCAAATATATCGACATCTTCAAGCCCGAAATGGTGATGCGGCCGAACCGCTACGTGTGGCTCGGCACCCACAAGCGTTTCGACGCCTTCACCTTCGATTTCCGCAAGACCGAGCACGGCTGGTTCCAGGCGCACATCTACCGCTTCGATGCCGACACCTCGACCTTCATCGTCGAAACGACCGAGGATGTTTTCAACGCCCACGGCCTCGGCGAGATGAGCCAGGACGAGTCGATCGCGTTTTGCGAAAAGCTGTTTGCCGAAACGCTCGACGGCCATAAGCTTTTGAGCAATGCGCGCCATTTGCGCGGCTCGGCATGGCTGAACTTCGGGCGTCTCATCTGCGAACGCTGGAGCCACTTCAACGGCAACAGCCATGTCGTGCTGATGGGCGACAGCGCCCACACCGCGCATTTCGCCATCGGCTCCGGCACCAAGCTCGCCATTGACGATGCAATCGAGTTAACCCGGCAATTCGATGTTCTGGGTCACGACGCCGGCAACATCCCGGCTGTTCTTGCCGCCTATGAGGAAGTGCGCCGCGTCGATGTCGCGCGCATCCAGAACGCCGCGCGCAACGCGATGGAATGGTTCGAGGTGGTCGGCAAGCGCTATGCCGATACGCTGGAGCCGGAACAGTTCATGTATTCGATGCTGACGCGCTCGCAGCGCATCAGCCATGAGAACCTTCGCCTGCGCGACAAGGCGTGGCTGGAAAACTACGAGCGCTGGTTTGCCGAGCGCGCGGGTATCGATCCGGCGCCGAACGGCGCGGTACCGCCGCCGATGTTCACGCCCTATTCGGTGAGAAACCTGACGCTGCACAACCGCATCGTCGTCTCGCCGATGGCGATGTACTCGGCCAAGGACGGCCTGCCGGACGATTTCCACCTCGTCCATATCGGCGCGCGCGCCATGGGTGGCGCGGCGCTGATCTTCCCGGAGATGACCTGCGTGTCGCCCGATGCGCGCATCACGCCCGGTTGCCTCGGCCTGTGGAACGACGAGCAGGCGGAAGGCTTCAAGCGCATGGTCGATTTCGTCCATCGCGAGACGCCGGCCAAGATCGGTATGCAGCTTGGCCATGCCGGCCGCAAGGGCGCGACCAAGGTGGCGTGGGAAGGCACTGACCAGCCGGTCGAACACGGTGGCTGGCCGCTGATGTCGGCGTCGGCCATTCCCTATCTCGACAACTCGGATATGCCGCGGGAAATGACCCGCGAGGACATGGACCGTGTCATCGCTGATTTCGTTTCGGCTACGCAACGATCCGCTGAAATCGGCTTCGACATTCTCGAACTCCATGCCGCGCACGGCTATCTTCTGTCCTCGTTCCTGTCGCCGCTGACCAATTTGCGGACCGACGAATATGGCGGCAGCCATGAGAACCGCGCGCGCTTTCCGCTGGAGGTCTTCCGCGCCATCCGCGCCGCCTGGCCGGCGGAAAAGCCGATGTCGGTGCGTATCTCCACCACCGACTGGCACGAGGGCGGCAACACGCCGGACGATGCCGCGATCTTTGCGCAGATGTTCAAGGATGCCGGTGCTGACCTGATCGACTGTTCGTCGGGCCAAGTCGTCAATGACGACCATCCGGTCTATGGGCGTCTGTGGCAAACACCGATGTCGGACAAGATCCGCAACGAGATCGACGTCGCGACCATCGCGGTCGGCGCCATCTCCGAAGCCGACCATGCCAACTCGATCATTGCCGCAGGCCGCGCCGATCTCTGCGCCGTGGCGCGGCCGCAATTGGCGGACCCGTCCTTCGTGCTGCACGAGGCGGCGAAGATCGGCTATGGCGGGCTTGCCTGGCCGAAACAGTACCGGTCTTCGCGGCAACAGTATGAAACCAATCTGGTGCGCGCAGCCGCAGAGGCGGCGGGCAAAAGATGAGCGCGACCCGACACGCTTTCGTCACCGGAGCCGGCACCGGCATTGGCCGCGCCATAGCGCAGGCGTTGGCGGCGAAGGGCCTTGTCGTCTCGCTGGCCGGACGGCGCGCTGCGCCGCTGCAAGAGGTAGCGGCGGAGATTGAAGCAGCCGGCGGGCAGGGCGTCGTCGTGGACGGGTTCGACGTGACCGATGGCGGCGCAATCGAACAGGGTGTTGCCCGCGCGGTGCAGAAATTCGGCGACGTGTCGGTGCTGGTCAATTCTGCCGGCGAAGCGCCTTCCGCTCCGTTCGAAAAGACCAGCCTCGATGTCTGGAACCACGTTGTCTCGCTCAACCTCACCGGCACCTTCCAGGTTACGCAAGCCTTGCTGCCGTCGATCCGCAGCGCCGGCAAAGGCCGTATCGTCAACATCGCCAGTACCGCAGGGCTGACCGGCTATCCTTATGTTTCCGCCTATTGCGCCGCCAAGCATGGAGTGGTCGGGCTGACGCGGGCGCTGGCGCTCGAACTGGCGCGATCCGACATCACCGTCAATGCGGTGTGTCCCGGTTTTACGGACACGCCCTTGCTGGACAACGCCGTGGCAACGATCACCGGCAAGACCGGGCTCACGGTGGACGAAGCGCGCGCAAGTCTGGCGCGGGTCAATCCGCAAGGCCGGCTGGTGACGCCGCAGGAAGTGGCCGACACGGTGTTGTGGCTGGTGGGTGAGGGCGCAAGCGCCATCACCGGGCAGGCCATCGCCGTTGCCGGCGGCGAAGTGATGGGAGGCTGAGAAGATGACCAATGCGATGCAGGCCAAGCGCCGCCCGTTCAAGGGCCACAAGGCCAGCCATTTCCTGTTCGAGACGGATGAGGATGGCCGCGTTGCCACCATCACGCTCAACCGGCCAGAGAAGAAGAACCCGCTGACCTTCGATTCCTACGAGGAACTGACCGACCTGTTCCGCTCGCTGCAGCGGGCGAGCGACGTGCGCGCCGTCGTGCTGACCGGTGCGGAAAACAATTTCTCCTCCGGCGGCGACGTGTTCGAAATCATCGAACCGCTGACCACCATGAAGATGCCGGACCTCATCGCCTTCACGCGCATGACCGGCGACCTTGTGCGCCAGATCAGGGCCTGCCCGCAGCCGATCATCGCAGCCGTCGACGGCATTTGCGCCGGGGCCGGCGCGATCCTTGCCATGGCCTCGGACTACCGCATCGCCACGCCTGAGGTGAAGACCGCCTTCCTGTTCACGCGCGTCGGGCTTGCAGGCGCGGATATGGGCGCCTGCGGCATCCTTCCGCGCATCATCGGCCAGGGCCGCGCCGCCGAACTTCTTTTCACCGGGCGGGTGATGACGGCGGCGGAAGGCCACTCATGGGGTTTCTACAATTCCATTGCCGAACGGGGCGCGCTGCTTGGCGAAGCGCAGAAGTTTGCCCGCAACCTTGCCGACGGGCCATGGTTCGCCCATTCGATGACCAAGAAGATGCTCGACCAGGAATGGGGCATGGGCATCGAGGAACTGATCGAATCGGAAGCGCAGGCGCAGGCGATCTGCATGGCCACCGGCGATTTCCGCCGGGCCTTCGAGGCCTTCGCCGCCAAGGCCAAGCCCGCCTTCAAGGGAGACTGAGCCATGGCTGCCGACACTTCGCTCCAACCTGCGCGCGACCATCTCGACTGGCCGTTTTATGGCGAGGAGCATCGTGCTTTGGCAGCGGAGGCCGATGCCTTCATAGCCGGCAAAGGACTAGGTACGATCGACCATCATGACGCCGATGCGACCTGCAAGGCGCTGGTGGCAAAACTCGGCGCGGCCGGCTTTCTGCGTCATTGCGTGCCGCAAGCCTATGGCGGCGTCTCGCCGGCCATCGACAGCCGCTCGCTGTGCGTCATGCGCGAGACGCTGGCCTATGCAGACGGGCTGGCCGATTTCGCCTTCGCCATGCAGGGACTTGGCACGGGCGCGATCAGCCTGTCCGGCACGGATGCGGTCAAGCAGGCGGTGCTGCCGAAGGTCGCCAAGGGGGAACTGATTTCGGCATTCGCGCTGACCGAGCCCGATGCCGGTTCCGACGTCGCCGCCATGGCCTGCGCCGCGCGCCGTGACGGCGATGCCTATGTGCTCGATGGCGAGAAGGTCTTCATCTCCAACGGCGGCATCGCCGACGTCTACACGGTCTTTGCCCGCACCGGCGAAGCACCCGGAACGCGCGGCATTTCGGCCTTCGTCGTCTTTTCCGATACGCCCGGCTTTTCAATCGTCGAGCGCATCGAAACCATCGCGCCGCATCCGCTGGCGCGCATCCGTTTCGACAATTGCCGCATCCCGGCCACGCAGTTGCTTGGCTCGCCCGGCGAAGGCTTCAAGATCGCCATGCGCACGCTCGATATCTTCCGGCCCTCGGTGGCGGCTGCGGCGCTCGGCTTCGCCCGTCGTGCGCTGGACGAAGCGCTTGCCCATGCCAAGGCGCGCAAAATGTTCGGCGCGACGCTGGCCGACCTGCCGACAGCGCAAAGCACGCTCGGCGAAATGGCGACGGCCATCGATGCCGCGGCGCTTCTCGTTGCCCGCACGGCATGGCGGCGCGACGTGCAGAAGCTGCCGGCCACGCGCGAAGCGGCGATGGCCAAGCTGACGGCGACGGAAAACGCGCAATGGGTCATCGACCAGGCGTTGCAGATGTTCGGCGGTCGCGGCGTGCGCGTCGGCGAAATCGTCGAGCGGCTCTATCGTGAAATCCGTGCGTTGCGCATCTACGAGGGTGCGACCGAAGTGCAAAAACTCATCATCGGCCGCGAGCTGATGAAAACCGCGAAATAAGGAAAATCCGTATGCACGGCTCGAAGGCCCTTTTCGACTGGCAGGACCCGTTCAACCTCGATGCGCAGCTCAGCGAGGACGAGCGCATGGTGCAGACAACCGCGCGCGCCTATGCGCAGGACAAGCTGCTGCCGCGCGTGCAGGAGGCGTTTCGCCATGAAAAGACCGATCCGTCCATCTTCGCCGAGATGGGCGAGCTTGGCCTGCTTGGACCGACGGTGTCGGAAGACTATGGCGGGGCCGGCCTCAACTACGTCTCCTATGGCCTGATCGCGCGCGAGATCGAGCGCATCGACAGCGGCTACCGCTCGATGATGAGCGTGCAGTCGTCGCTGGTGATCCTGCCGATCTACACCTTCGGCAGCGAAGACCAGAAGCGCAAATACCTGCCCGGCCTTATCGCCGGCACCAGGATCGGCTGCTTCGGCCTGACCGAGCCGGACCACGGCTCCGATCCCGGCTCGATGGCCACCCGCGCCCGAAAGGCCGATGGCGGCTATCTGCTTTCCGGTGCCAAGACCTGGATTTCGAATTCGCCGATCGCCGATGTCTTCGTGGTCTGGGCCAAGACCGAGGATGGTGTCATCCGCGGCTTCATCCTCGAAAAAGGCTGGAAGGGCCTGTCGGCCCCGGCCATCCACGGCAAGGTCGGCCTGCGTGCCTCGATCACCGGGCAGATCGTCATGGACAGCGTGTTCGTGCCGGCCGAAAACATGCTGCCCGATGTCAGCGGTCTCAAGGGCCCATTCACCTGCCTCAACTCGGCCCGCTTCGGCATCGCCTGGGGCGCGCTCGGCGCTGCCGAATCCTGCTACGAGACGGCGAGGCAATATGTGCTCGACCGCAAGCAGTTCGGGCGGCCGCTCGCCGCCAACCAGCTCATCCAGAAGAAGCTCGCCGACATGCTGACCGACATTTCGCTCGGCCTGCAAGGTTGCCTGCGGCTTGGCCGGATGAAGGACGAGGGCAATCCGCCGGTTGAGCTTACCTCGATCCTCAAGCGCAATTCCTGCGGCAAGGCGCTCGAGATCGCTCGCATCGCGCGCGACATGCTGGGCGGCAACGGCATTTCGGACGAGTTTCCGGTCGCGCGCCACCTCGTCAATCTCGAAGTGGTCAACACCTATGAGGGCACGCACGACGTGCACGCGCTCATCCTCGGCCGCGCCATCACCGGCATCGCCGCTTTCTCGAATTGAACGGAATTGCCATGAGCGTCACCAAACTCTCCCAGCACCCATCGCCGGCAACGCCGCATCGCGTGTTGCAGCCGGAAGGCTGGGCCAAGCCCATCGGTTATTCGAACGGCATCGAGGCGCGCGGGCGTACGCTTTTCGTCGGTGGCCAGATCGGCTGGAACAGCCAGTGCAAGTTCGAGGTGCATGACCTGCCCGGCCAGATCCGGCAGACACTCGAGAACGTGCTGGCAATCCTGCACGAAGGCGGTGCTGGCCCCGAACACATCACCACGATGACCTGGTATGTCACCGACCGCAAAGCCTACTCGTCATCGCTGAAGGAAATCGGCGCGGCCTGGAAGGCCACGATGGGGCGCAACTTCCCGGCCATGGCCGTGGTCGAGGTTTCCGGCCTTGTCGAGGACGAGGCGCTGGTCGAGATCCAGGCCACAGCCGTGGTTCCGGATTGAAACACCCATGAGCGTCACCTTCACCCGCGACGGCACCGTCGGCGTCATCATGATCGACAATCCGCCGGTCAATGCCGCGTCTTTTGCCGTACGCGCCGGGCTGATGGCTGCGCTTGCCGAAGCCAACGACGACCCGGAAGTGCAGGCGATTGTGCTTGCCTGTGCCGGCAGGACTTTCGTTGCTGGTGCGGACGTCAAGGAATTCGGCCAGCCGCCACGTGACCCGTTGCTGCCGGAAGTGGTCAACGCCATCGAGGCGTCGCATAAGTCGGTGGTTGCGGCGGTGCATGGCACCGCACTTGGCGGCGGCTTCGAGCTGGCGCTTGGCGCGCATGCCCGCATCGCCTCCACTGACGCGCAGTTCGGCCTGCCCGAGGTCAAGCTTGGCATCATTCCCGGCGCCGGCGGCACGCAGCGGCTGCCGCGCCTCGTTGGCGTGGCGGCGGCGATGGAGATCGCGGCAAGCGGACGCCGTGTCGGTGCAACCGAAGCTGTGAAGCTCGGTGCCGTCGACCGCATCGCGGAAGGCGGCCTAATCGAAGAGGCGAAGGCCTTCGCACGCGAATTGATCGGTGCGCCTTTGCGCCGTACGGGCGAACTTGCCGTGCCGGCCTTCGACGCCGATGCTGCGCAAAAGCAACTCGCAGCCATCGAGAAAAAAGCACGCGGGCAAGTGTCTCCGGGCCGGGCTGCGCGCATGGTCCTGCGCGCCGGCAGCGTTTCGCTGCAGGAAGGTTTGGCAGAGGAGCGCACCGCGTTCAGGGAGTTGGTCGGTTCGGACCAATCGGTGGCGCTACGTTACGTCTTCGCCGCAGAGCGCCAGGCGGCCAAGGTTGCGGGCATCGAAGGCATCGAGCCGCGCCCGGTGCGCACCGTTGGCGTGGTCGGCGCGGGGCTTATGGGCGCAGGCATTGCCGTGTCATTCGCAGATGCCGGGTTTTCCGTGGTCGTGGTCGAACGCGATATGGCCGCGCTCGAAGCCGGTCAGGCGCGCATCCGCGACATCTACCAGCGTGTCGTCAAATCCGGCCGCATCAGCGAAGCAGCGATGAACGAACGGCTGTCGCGCCTGTCCTGTTTCGATCATCGCAACGCGCTTGCCGATTGCGATCTGGTCATCGAAGCGGTGTTCGACGATTTGCAGGTCAAGCAGGAATTGTTTGCCTCGCTTTCCGGTATCGTCCGCCCCGATACCATTCTCGCCACCAACACCAGCTATCTCGATCCGGACGTGATCGCAGAGGTCGTACAAGGGCCTGAACGCCTGATCGGCCTGCACTTCTTTTCGCCGGCAAATGTCATGCGGCTGGTCGAGGTGGTGCGTACGGCAAAGATCGCGCCTGACGTGATGGCGACCGGCCTTGCCGTTGCCAAGAAGCTTGGCAAGCTCGGTGTCGTCAGCGGCGTCTGCGAGGGCTTCATCGGCAACCGCATCTTCACGGCGTATCGCCGCGAATGCGACTTCATGCTGGAGGATGGTGCGCTGCCGCAGGACATCGACGCGGCACTTGAAGGCTACGGCTTCCCGATGGGGCTCTACGCGGTCAACGATATGGCCGGCCTCGACATTTCGTGGGCACGGCGCAAGCGCAATGCCGCAACGCGCGATCCTTCCGAACGCTATGTCGTCATTGCCGACCGGTTGTGCGAGGCCGGCCGCTTTGGCCGCAAGACAGGCAAGGGCTACTACAGCTACGAAAGCGGCGAAAAGGCCGTTGACCCTGAAGTCACGGCGCTGATCGAAGCCGCGTCGCGTGAAGCGGGCATCGAGCGGCGGCCCTTTTCCCCGTCTGAAATCGTCGAGCGGGTCATGGCTGCAATCGCTGCGGAAGGCCGCGAGATCCTGGCCGAAGGCATCGCCTTGCGCGGCTCGGACATCGATCTCGTTTTGATCAACGGCTACGGCTATCCGGCATGGCGCGGCGGGCCGATGTTCCAGGCCGGAGTGGAGTGAGCATGGACAGGGCTGCCTACCTCGTCGCCGGACTTCGCACCCCTATCGGCCGTTACGGTGGGGCGCTATCGGCTGTGCGCACTGACGATCTCGCCGCTCACCCGATCAAGGCGCTGCTCGTCCGCTTGCCGACCCTGCCGCCCGAGGCGGTCGAGGAAGTGGTGCTCGGCTGCGCCAACCAGGCCGGCGAGGACAACCGCAATGTTGCGCGCATGGCGACACTTCTGGCCGGCCTGCCGGAAAGCGTCGCCGCCACCACCGTCAACCGGCTGTGCGGCTCCGGCCTCGATGCGGTCGGCTATGCCGCGCGTGCGGTGCGTCTCGGTGAAGCCGATCTGGTCATTGCCGGTGGCGTTGAATCAATGTCGCGCGCGCCCTTCGTCATGCCGAAAAGCCAGACTGCGTTTTCGCGTGCCGCTGAAATCCACGACACCACCATCGGCTGGCGCTTCGTCAACAAGGTCATCGAAAACCAGTACGGCATCGACTCGATGCCGGAGACCGCCGAAAACGTCGCGGCGGAATTCGCCATAGCGCGCGCCGACCAGGATGCGTTCGCGCTGCGCAGTCAGCAGCGGGCGATTGCCGCGCAGGCAAATGGCCGGCTGGCGAAAGAAATCGCGCCAATCGACGTGCCGGCAGGCAAGGGCGCCTCCGTGACCGTGGACAAGGACGAGCATCCGCGTGCGACCTCGCTCGAAAAGCTTGCATCTTTGCCCACACCCTTCCGCAAGGGCGGCAGCGTCACCGCAGGCAATGCGTCCGGCGTCAACGATGGCGCGGCAGCGCTGCTCATCGCCTCACAAACCGCCGTCGAGCGCTACGGCCTTACGCCGCTGGCGCGGATCGCAGGCATGGCAACGGCCGGCGTCCCACCGCGCATCATGGGCATCGGTCCGGTGCCCGCCGTGCAGAAGCTTCTCGGCAGGCACCAACTCACCGTCGGAGATATCGACCTCATCGAATTGAACGAAGCCTTCGCCGCGCAATCGCTCGCCTGCCTGCGGCAACTCGGCCTCCCGGACGATGCGGCGCATGTGAACCCGAACGGCGGCGCCATTGCTCTGGGCCATCCGCTCGGCATGTCGGGCGCAAGGCTTGCCTTGACCGCTGCCATCGAGCTTGCCGAGCGCAAGGCAACGCGCGCTGTGGCGACGCTTTGCATCGGCGTCGGTCAGGGCATCGCGCTGCTTCTTGAAGCGCCCTGACGGTTCCTACGCCTTCACCTTTTCGCCGGTCGCATCGTAGAGCGGTTCCATGTGCAGCCGCGCCGGCACTTTCTCGGTGGCGACGACGAGCTCGTAGATTCCCGAGTTGAGGAAATCGTCCGACACGCCGCTTTCGTTGCGGACATAGCCGTAGCCGATGTTCTTCTCCACCGTGTAGCCATAGCCACCACTGGTCAGATAGCCGACCGGCTGGCCATCGCGCAGGATCGTCTCGCGCCCGAGCAGGACGATGTCGGGGTTGTCGACCGTGAAGCCGGCAAAGCGCTTCTTCGGCACCGCGCCGTTCACTGCCTGCAAGGCGCGGCGGCCGAGGAAATCGGTGTTCTTCTTCAGCTTCACCGCCCAGCCGAGACCGGCCTCATTTGGCGTGTCGTTGGGCGTGATGTCGGAGCCCCAGGCACGGTAGCCCTTTTCCAGCCGGAGCGATTCCAGTGCCCGATAACCGACCGGGCGAATGCCGTGCGCTTTACCCGCGGCCATCAGCGCGTCGAACACCTCGCCGGTCGCGCCAATCGGCACATGCAGTTCCCAGCCGAGTTCACCGACATAGGTCACGCGCAGCGCCCGCACCGTGTGGCCGGCAATGTCGATCTCGCGGACATGGCCGAACGGGAAGGCGGCATTGGAGACATCCGCCTTCGTCACCTTGGCCAGCACATCGCGGGCCTTCGGTCCCATCAGCGACAACGTGCCGAAATCCTCGGTCACGTCCTTGATCGCGACCTTGGCGTCCTTGGCGATGTGGTCCTTGATCCACGACAGGTCATGCGTGCGGAAGCCGGTGCCGGTGACGATGTAGAATTTCTCGTCCGCCAACCGCGCCACAGTTAAATCGGCCTCGATGCCGCCGCGCGTGTTGAGCAGTTGCGTATAGGTCAGCCGCCCGACCGGCTTGTCGACAGCGTTGGCGCAGATCCAGTCCAGCGCCTTCAGCGCATCCGGCCCGGTGAGTTCGTACTTTGCGAAGGACGACTGGTCGAAGATGCCGACCGCTTCGCGCACATGGCGGTGTTCGTCGCCAACCGGGCCGAACCAGTTCTGGGGGCCCATCGAATAGATGTCCTTCGCTTCCGTCCCCTTCGGTGCAAACCAGTTAGGCCGCTCCCAGCCAAGCTTGGAGCCGAACACAGCATTGTGCGCCTTCAACCGCTCATAGAGCGGCGAGACGATGCGCGGCCGTCCGCTTTCATATTCCTCGTGCGGAAAGCCGATGGTGTAGTGCTTGCCGTAGGCTTCCAGCGTGCGGTCGCAGACCCATTTGCGGTCGCGGTGCATTTCGGAAAAGCGGCGGATATCGACGACCCAGAGATCGAGCGGCGCTTCGCCGTCCACCACCCATTGCGCCAGCACCCAGCCCGCGCCGCCACCGGACGCAATGCCGAAGGCGTTGAAGCCCGCGCCAACGAACATGTTGGAACACTCAGGCGCGGAACCGAGGATGAAATTGCCGTCCGGGGTGAAGCTTTCCGGCCCGTTGATCATCTGCTTGACGCCGACATTGGCCAGCGCCGGAACGCGCTCGACAGCCTGTGTCATGTGCTGCTCGAAATGGTCGTAGTCGTCGTCGAACAGGCGGAACTCCCATTCGTCGGGCACATCGCCGCCGGCAAGCCCGGTCTGCCAGGCCTGCGGGTTCGGCTCGTAGCCGCCCATCACCAGCCCGCCGACCTCCTCCTTGAAATAGGTGCGGCGGTCGGGGTCGCGGATGGTCGGCGCATCGGTCGCCAGCCCGTCGATCTTCTCGGTGATGATGTACTGGTGCTTGACCGGCTGCAGCGGCACGCTGATGCCGGCCATGGCTCCCACCTGTCGCGCCCACTGGCCGGCGCAGTTCACCACCTTGTCGCAGGCGATGTCGCCCTTGTCGGTCTTCACGGCAGTGATGCGGCCGTCCGTCATGTCGAAGCCTGTCACGCGCACGCCTTCGTGCAGCTTGGCGCCATGCATGCGTGCGCCCTTGGCGAGCGATTGCGTGATGTCGGAAGGGCTTGCCTGTCCGTCGGTCGGCAGCCAGCTTGCGCCAACGAGGTCGCTCGTTTCCATCAGCGGCCACATGCGCTTGACCTCGTCCGGCGACAGAAGATGCATGTCCATGCCGAAGCTTTTCGCGGTCGTCGCCAGCCGCTTGAACTCAATCCAGCGGTCGGCATTGGTGGCAAGGCGCAGGCACCCGGTCATCTTCCACCCGGTCGCAAGCCCGGTCTCGGCCTCCAACCCCTTGTAGAGTTCGACCGAATATTTCAGCACGCGGGTGATCGAGGCGGATGAGCGCAACTGGCCGACCAGCCCGGCGGCGTGCCAGGTCGAGCCCGACGTGATGCGTCCCTGTTCCAGAAGCACCACGTTTGCCTTGTGGTCGCGGGCGAGGTGATATGCCGTCGAACAGCCGATGATGCCGCCGCCGATGACAACGATTTCGGCATGGGTGGGCAAGTTCATGATTGGGACTTTCCGTATCTGGTTCGATAGCTATCGAGCGCGGCTTCAAGCCGGCCAAGGTTCTCCGCCGTATAGGCGGTGTAGTCGACGCCCGGCGCGTCGAGATGAAGTTCGGAGACCATGCTCCACATCGCCTCGCGCAACAGCGAAGCGCATTGCATGGCGGCATGCGAGCGCAGCAAGGCGGCATCCGGCGCATGGCCGAAATAGGCCGCCAGCAAGTCGGTGGATTCCTGCTCCGACATGCCGGCGTTCGAGGCGGCACCCGCAAGGTCGAACATCGCGGTATTGAAGCCGGCATATTCGAAATCGATCAGCCACAGCCTCTTGCCGTCGTCCATGAAGTTTGCCGGCAACAGGTCATTGTGGCCGAACACGATCGGCAGCGGCGTCTGCGCACGTTCCAGCTCGTCGGCAAGGTCGAGATAGGTCGGCAGGTTGCCGGTGAAGCGGCTTTTGCCGACCTCCAGCGTGCGCGCATAGTCGCGGATGACGTGGAAGACCCAGAACATGAAGCCCGGTCCGGTCACATGGCGCGGCATCCGCTCGTGGAAGGTGCGCACCAAAGGCGCGATTCGGGCACTGTTTTGGCGCACGTCGTCCGCGCCATAGGTCCGTGCCTCGATGAACTCGCACACCACGATGCCATTTTGCGCATATTCCACGCGCGGCCCGAAGCCCGCTTCGTGCGCGGCGCGCGCGGTCATCAGTTCGCGTTCGCGCAGTACGTGATGGAACAGATAGTCGCGGCCGAGCCTCGCGACATGCCTGCCGCTTGCGTCGGTGACGAGAAAATTCTCGTTGCTGAGGCCGCCATCCAGCGGCGCGATCTCGATCGCTCCGTTCCAGAAGGGCAGGGCGCGGATGCGGTCCTGGGCGCTGATCTTTGCCGCGTCCGTCATGCCAGGCCGAGCCTCTGCTTGATGCGCAACGCACCTGCCGAAATCAGCCGGTCGGCGATGATGGCGATGAAGGCGACGGCAAGGCCGGCGACGATGCCGCGCCCGGTGTCGGCCTTGGTCAGCGCGATATAGACCTCCTGGCCAAGGTCGCGGGTGCCGACCAGCGCCGTGATGACCAGCATCGACAGCGCGAACATGATGGTCTGGTTCAGGCCCAGCATGATCTCCGGCAGCGCCAGCTTCAGCTTGATCTTGGTCAGCAATTGCCACGGCGTGCAGCCCATTGCCCGTCCGGCCTCGATCAGGCGCGGATCGACCTTCTGCAATCCGAGCACGGTGTAGCGGATGGCGGGCGCCACCGCATAAGCGACGATGGCGATCAGCGCGGTGAAATCACCGACGCGAAACAGCATCACCGCCGGCATCAGATAGACGAAGGACGGCAGCGTCTGCAGCGTGTCGATGACCACCTGCACCCATTTCCACAGCCGCGCGCGCTCGGCGGCGAGAATGCCGATCGGAATGCCGATCAGCGAGGCGAAGATGACGGAAATGCCGCACAGATAGACGGTGATCGTCGCCTTTTCCCACTGGCCGGTCGCGGCAATGAACAGCGCGAGGACGCCGACCGGCGCCGCGAGCTTCGCCCCGCCCAACCGCCAGCCGGCGAAGGCCAGGAACAGCGTGACGCCAAGCCACGGCAAGCCACCGAGCATGCGCTTCAGCGGCACCAGCACGTTGAGCAGCACGATGTTCTTCAACCCCTCCAGCGTGTCGAAGAAATTGACGTTGATCCAGCGCACGACCTCGTCGAAGAAGCCCCCGGTCGATACCTCAAGGCTTTCGGGATAATGCTGCAGCGCTGGTACCGCCAGTCCGATGACCCCCGTCACGACGACGATCACCAGAGCGACAAACGTGTAGGGGTGGCGTTGCAGGAAATTTCCTGTCCGCACTGCGGTACCTTCGCTGCCTGCCTTGATGGCATAGGCCTGCGACAGCCGGTCGAGCGCTACCGCCAGCGCGACGATGGCAAGGCCGGCCTCCAGCCCCGCGCCGATGTCGAGGCGGCGAAGTGCAGCCAGCACATCGAAGCCGAGGCCGCCCGCGCCGATCATCGAGGCGATGATGACCATGTTGAGCGACAGCATGATCACCTGGTTGACGCCGACCATCAAGCTGTCCTTGGCCGACGGCACCAGCACGCGCCACGTCATCTGCCGCCGCGTGCAGCCGATCATCTTGCCGAGTTCAAGGATTTCCGACGGCACCGAGCGCAGCGCCAGAATGGTGATGCGCGTCATCGGCGGCATGGCGTAGATGAGGGTTGCGACCACAGCCGCTGTCGGCCCGAAGCCGAACATGAACAGGATCGGCACCAGATAGGCAAAAACCGGTATCGTCTGCATCAGGTCGAGCAGCGGCGTCAGCGCGCGCTCGAAGCGCGGATAGCGATAGGCGAGAATGCCCAGCAAAAGGCCGCCGACGACGCCGAGCGGCACCGCAACCAGAATGGAGGCCAGCGTCACCATGGCGCTGTTCCATTGGCCGAATACGGCAAGGAAGCCGAAGCAGATGGCAACGAGCAGCGCCAGCCTGCGTCCGCCGGCGTGGTAGCCCATCAGGGTGACGATGGCGATGACGGCAGCCCATGACAGAGGCGGCAGGATTTCGACCGCGCCCGATCCCTGTCCCGACAAAAAGCCGGTCGAAAGCAGGCTCAACGCTAGCTGGTAGGGCAGGTCGATCAGGCGGGCGATGAAGCGGGTGAGATCGGTGAAAGTGAACAGGCCGAAGCTCGCGCTGTCGAGCAGCCATTTCATTGCATTACTGATCCAGCGCTGCGCCGGCACCTGCCAGCCGCGCGGATAGTCGAACGCCCACTTGGCCAGCGGTTGGCCGTATTGCCAGAAGAGCACAAACGCCGCCCCGGCAATCAGCCACGGCCACGACAGCGCGCCACCATCAAGCCGGGGGGCAATCGGGCGGTGCGTGCTGTCGGCGGTGGGCGTGCTCATGATGCGCTACCCCCGCATCATCAGGGCGACGACATCGGCGCGTTCGAGCACGCCAACGGTCGCACCGCCGGCATCGACGACGCGCAGCCGTTCCGTCTTGTCATCGAACAAGGGTGCCGCTTCGGCAATCGTCGCGGCTTTCGAAATCGACGCCCCGTTCAGCGTCTTGCCCTTGGCCGGCTTCATGGCGCTTGCCACCTTCACCACCTTGGCTTTCGGCACGTTGCGGGTGAATTCGGCGACATAGGCCGTCGCAGGGTTCAGCACGATGTCTTCGGGCGAGCCGATCTGGACCACCGCGCCGTCCTTCATGATGGCGATCCGGTCGGCGAGCCGGATGGCCTCGTCGAAGTCGTGGGTGATGAAGACGATGGTCTTCTTCAGCACCGATTGCAGGCGCATGAACTCGTCCTGCATCTCGCGCCGGATCAGCGGGTCGAGTGCGGAGAAAGGTTCGTCCAGGAACCACAGTTCCGGCTCGACCGCCAGCGAACGGGCGATGCCGACGCGCTGCTGCTGGCCGCCGGAGAGTTCGCGCGGGAAGAAATGCTCCTTGTCGGCAAGACCGACCAATTCAATCATCTTGCGAGCCCGTTCTTCCCGCGTCGCGCGGTCCACGCCCTGCACTTCGAGCGGGAAGGCGACGTTGGCCAGCACCGTCAGGTGCGGCAGCAGCGCGAAATTCTGGAACACCATGCCCATCTGGTGGCGGCGAATCTCGATCATGCGCCGGTCGTCTGCCTCGAGCAGGTTTTCGCCGTTGAACAGGATTTCGCCCGCCGTTGGTTCGACAAGGCGAGAGAGGCAGCGCACCAGCGTCGATTTGCCGGAGCCCGACAGGCCCATGATGACGAAAATCTCGCCGGCGCGGACATCGAGGTTCACACCCCGCACCGCGCCGACGAGACCCCGCGCGCACAACTCTTTCAGCCCTGCATTGCCGCCCGTTTCCTGCAGGAATTCCTTTGCCCCGGCGCCGAACACCTTCCAGACATCGCGGCAGACAAGTTTCGGTTGCGCTTCGGCCATCGGTCTTCCGGCGTGTCGGTCGAAAAGGGTTGGTTGCCCGCCGCTAGCCAAAGTAGCGGCGGGCTATCCGGATCAGTGCTACTTCTTGATCCACTCGGACCAGCGCGCCTCGTTGGCGCCCATCCATTCGGCCACCACGTCCTCGACCTTCTTGCCGTCGAGATCGACCTTGGTGATCATCTGGCCCATTTCGTCATTGTCGATGGTGAAAGCCTTGATCGCCTTGTAGGCGTCGGGCCACTTGTCCTTCACGCCGGCCCAGCCGACCTTCCAGATTTCACCGAACGGCTTGCCGCAGTCATAGGCCATGTCGGGGTTCGAGCCCCAGGCCGGGTCGGTGTAGCATTCCTTGGTGTATTCGGGGAATTCCACCCATTCGCCCTTGTATTTGGCTGTCGCCCAGTGTGGCGCATAAATCCACAACAGGATCGGCGCCTGGCGCTGGTAGGCGCTTTCAAGTTCGGCAAAAAGTGCGGCGTCGGTGCCGGCGTGGATGACTTCGAACGGCAGGTCGAGCGCCTCGACGCGTTCGTCGTCAAAGCCGCCCCACGTCACCGGTCCGCCAAGGTAGCGGCCCTTCGGCGCGGTTTCGGCAGTTGAGAACGCCTCGGCGCATTTCTCGTCCTTCAGCGCTTCCCAATTGGGCAGGCCGGGGCATTTCTCCTTCATGTATTCGGGGAACCACCACTCTTCCTTGGCCTTCATGCCGGTCGGGCCGAAATTCTCGACCTTGCCGGTCGCGGTTGCCGCATCCATGGCGTCGCGGCCTGTGGTTTCCCACATTTCCATCGCCACATGCAGGTCGCCGCTTTCCAGTCCGGCAAACTGGGCCAGATAGTCGGCCTGGACGTATTCGACGTTGTCGCCGGCCTTCTTCAGCACCTCGCCCATGATCTGGGTGGTGATGAGCTGGCCGGTCCAGTCATGCAGCGTCAATTTGATCGGGTCGGTCGAGTCCTGCGCCATCACCGGCGTCATGGACAGGCTTGCGCCAAGGGCAAGTGCCCCGAACGCGGTCGTGGTCATGCGAATGCGCGAAAACATGTCGAGCCTCCTGCTCACCCTCTGAACTTTGTCGTTGGTGTGCCTCAGGTCGTTGCCATCTCCCGCAGCAAGCGCCTCAGGTTCGTCACTTCGCCAGTGTCACGCGGCTTGCGCCGGCTTGTCAACGTGGTTTTGTGGTTTTCTGTGTTGATTTGCCTGATCTGTGTGGCAATCGCTTGCATGTTTTTATCAGATTGCCATAAAAACAGTCACGTTGATGATTGTTCGAGCGCCGGACCTGCGATGATCCATTCCAAGCGTCATGGTGAAATCCTGCGCCTTCTGGGCGATGAGGGCACTGTGACCATAGCCAGCCTGGCCGAACGGCTGGGCGTTTCGCTGGAAACGGTTCGCCGCGACGTCAAGCCGCTCACCGACGACGGCATCGTGGTCAAGATGCACGGCGCCATCGGCCTGCCGGCGATGACCGCCGAAGCACCGTTCGAGCGGCGCATGCGCGAGAACGCGGAGGCCAAGCGTATCATTGCGCGCATGGTGGCTACGACCATCCGCGACGGCGAATCCATCATGCTCGACACCGGCACGACGACCAGCTTCCTCGCCCGCGAACTGCTCGGTCATAGGCGGTTGACGGTGGTCACCAACTCGTCCGACATCGCGCGCACGCTTGCCACGGTCAACGGCAACAAGGTCTACATGGCCGGTGGCGAGCTGCGCAGCGATTCAGGTGCAGCCTTCGGCATCTCGGCCATCGAGTTCGTCAGCCGTTTCAGCGTCACCCACGCCATCATCTCGGCAGGCGCGATCGACGCTTTTGCGGGCGTCATGGACTACGACCTCGCCGAAGCCGAGTTTGCCCGCATGGTGCTGTCACGCGGCCAGCGCTCCATGGTCATCACCGACAACAGCAAGTTCGGCCGCCAGGGTCTCGTCCAGGTCTGCGGGCTGTCCGGCTTTGCCGAGCTTGCCACCAACCAGGCGCCGCCGCGCGCCATTGCAGACGCGCTCGCCGCAGCCGGCGCCCGGCTCGTGGTGGCCGAGGCCGAACCCGCTGGAGCCGGCAGCCGCATGGGCTGAACGATGGCCGGCATTTCCAGCCTCTACAACCGACTTTCGCCTCTTCCATTGCGGCAAAGTGTCATATATTTTGCGCAAAGTTGAACAAGTATTGGCGAGCCCGGCAACCGCATGGCAGAGAATTTCGACGTTGGCGCGCGCCTCAAGGCGCTGAGGGTGGGTGCTGCGCTTTCGCAGCGCGAGCTTGCCGCCCGGGCCAATGTCCCGCATGCGCAGATCTCGATCATCGAAAAGAACAAGTCGAGCCCGTCGATCGCCACGCTGCGCAAGATACTCGGCGGTCTCGACGTCTCCATGTCCGACTTCTTCGGGGACGACCAGCGCAAGAAATTCGGCCCGTTCTTCGGCGTCGACGACCTCAAGGACCTGACCTCGCGCGTTACCGCGCGCGCCATAGACAATGGCGAAGGCCGGCTGACGCTGCGCCAGGTCGGCGATGCGCGCGCCTACAATTTGCAGATCCTGCACGAAGTCTACGAGCCCGGCGCCGACACCGGCGAAGCCATGCTCGAACATTTCTCGACCGAGGGCGGCTATGTCGTCGAGGGCGAACTGGAACTGACCGTCGGCGACGAGGTGCGCGTGCTGAAGGCTGGCGAATCCTACCTGTTCGACAGCCGCATGCCGCACCGCTTCCGCAATGCCTCCTCCGGCATCACCATCGTCATCTCGGCCTGTACGCCACCCTATCTCTAGGGAAAAATCGCTCAATATATTGAGCAGTGTGTTGCGCAGAATTTTGAACGATGCTAACACCTATCGCAGGGATATGATGACGACAGGAGAAGCCGGCCTGCACGGGTGAAGGCTTGGTCCGATATCCCCTGCGGCAGCTCAGGAGGCGACTGCATTGACCGCTCAGCACGGCAAGACATCTTCACATACGGCAGCCTTCGTCTGGGACGATCCCTTCCTGTTCGAGCAGCAGCTCACGGAAGACGAGCGCATGGTGCGCGACGGCGCTGCGGCGTTTGCCGCCGACAAGCTCGCTCCCCGTATCGAAGACGCCTATATGGAGGAAAAGACCGATCCGGCCATCTTCCGCGAGATGGGCGATGCCGGCTTGCTCGGCATCACCATTCCGGAAGAATATGGCGGGCTCGGCGCCGGCTACGTCACCTATGGCCTCGTTGCGCGTGAAGTTGAGCGAGTCGACAGCGGCTACCGCTCGATGATGAGTGTGCAGTCCTCGCTGGTCATGTATCCGATCCATGCCTACGGCTCGGAGGAGCAGCGCAAGAAGTACCTGCCGAAGCTCGCCTCCGGCGAATGGATCGGCTGCTTCGGCCTGACCGAGCCGGATGCCGGCTCCGATCCCGGCGGCATGAAGACCCGCGCCGAAAAGACCGCGTCGGGCTATCGCCTCAACGGTTCCAAGATGTGGATTTCCAACGCGCCAATCGCCGACGTTTTCGTCGTTTGGGCAAAGTCGGCGGCGCATGACAACCAGATCCGCGGCTTCGTGCTGGAAAAAGGCATGAAGGGCCTGTCCGCGCCGAAGATCGGCGGCAAGCTGTCGCTGCGCGCCTCGATCACCGGCGAGATCGTGCTTGAAAATGTCGAGGTCGGCGAAGAGGCGCTGTTGCCCAATGTCTCCGGCCTCAAGGGTCCATTCGGCTGCCTCAACCGAGCCCGCTTCGGCATTTCCTGGGGCGTCATGGGTGCGGCGGAAGATTGCTGGCACCGTGCGCGCCAATATGGCCTCGACCGCAAGCAGTTCGGCAAGCCGCTCGCCGCCACGCAGCTCTACCAGAAGAAGCTTGCCGACATGCAGACCGAGATCGCGCTTGGCCTGCAGGGCAGCTTGCGCGTCGGTCGCCTGATGGACGAGGGCAAGATGGCGCCGGAAATGATCTCCATCGTCAAGCGCAACAATTGCGGCAAGGCGCTCGACATCGCCCGCCAGGCCCGCGACATGCATGGTGGCAACGGCATCCAGATCGGCTACCACGTCATGCGCCACGCGCAGAATCTGGAAACCGTCAACACATATGAAGGTGCGCACGACGTACACGCGCTGATCCTCGGACGCGCCCAGACGGGCATCCAGGCGTTCTTCTGACAACCACTTCCGATGCCGGCCACACCCCCTTGGCCGGTCAACCGATTGACTGGAAACGTACAATGACCACCAAGCCCAATTCGATCGAAGCGCGCGACATCGCCTACCATCTCCATGGCTACACCAATGGCCGCAAGCACCAGCAGGTTGGCCCGCTGGTCATCGAAAGCGGCGAGGGCGTCTATGTCACCGACGTTCACGGCAAGCGCTATATCGAGGGCATGGCCGGCCTGTGGAGCGTGGCGCTCGGCTTCGGCGAAAAGCGCCTTGTCGACGCTGCTACCCGCCAGATGGCGAAGCTGCCCTTCTACCACACCTTCACGCACAAATCGCACGGCCCGGTCGTGGAGCTTGCCGAGAAGCTGGTGACGATGGCGCCCGCACCGATGAGCAAGGCGTTCTTCACCAACTCAGGTTCGGAAGCCAACGACACCGCGATGAAGCTGATCTGGTATCGCTCCAATGCGCTCGGTCAGCCCCAGCGCAAGAAGATCATCAGCCGCAAGCGCGCCTATCACGGCGTCACCATCGCTTCCGGCAGCCTCACCGGCCTGCCCAACAACCACCGCTCCTTCGACCTGCCGATCCAGGGCATCCTGCACACCGCAAGCCCGCATCACTGGCGCGACGCGCAGCCGGGCGAAAGCGAAGAGGCTTTCGCCACGCGCCTTGCCGGCGAGCTCGAGGCGCTGATCCTGGCTGAAGGTCCTGAGACCATCGCCGCCTTCTTCGGCGAGCCGGTCATGGGCGCCGGTGGCGTCGTCGTGCCGCCGCGCACCTACTGGGCCAAGATCCAGGCGGTGCTGAAGAAGTACGACATCCTGTTCCTGGCCGATGAAGTCATCTGCGGTTTCGGCCGCACCGGCAACATGTTCGGCTGCCAGACCTATGACCTGAAGCCGGACATGATCGTGCTCTCCAAGCAACTGTCGTCGTCCTACCTGCCGATCTCGGCCTTCCTCGCCAATGACCGCGTGCTCGATCCGATCCTCGACGAGAGCGAGCGCATCGGCACGCTCGGCCACGGCTTCACCGCAGGCGGCCATCCGGTGCCGGCGGCGGTCGCGCTTGAAACCATCAAGATCATCGAGGAGCGCAACCTGGTCGGCCACGCCGCCGAAATGGGTGAGCTTATGCTCGAAGGCCTGCGCAAGCTCGAAGGCCATCCGCTGGTCGGCGAGGTCCGTGGCGTCGGCCTGATCGCGGCGATGGAACTGGTGACCGACAAGGCAACCAAGTCGGCGCTTGAAGCGCCCGGCGTGCTGGGCGGCATCTTCAATGCCGAACTGCAGGAGCAGGGCATTATCTGCCGCAACATGGGCGACGCCATCGCGCTTTGTCCGCCGCTGGTCATCCAGCCGAACGAGGTTCGCTCGATCCTCGACAAATTCGCTAGTGCCCTTGACACGGTTTCGCGCAAGATTTTCGATGGTGCGACCGAGAAAGTGGCCTGACGTCAATCATCCGGCATGACCGGATTCTCGCAACTATAGACAAAAGGGGAAGTGAAAATGCGCAAACGGGTAGGAATTCTGGCAATGGGCGGCCTTTTGGCCGTTGGCCTCGGCATGGCGATGCCGGCTGCGGCCCGCGACCTGACCGTGGTGTCGTGGGGCGGCAATTATCAGGACGCGCAGCGGGAAATCTATTTCAAGCCCTTTGCCGAGAAGACCGGCAAGCCGCTGCTCGACGAAGCCTGGGATGGCGGCATCGGCGTGCTGCAGGCCAAGGTCAAGGCCGGCAATCCGAACTGGGATGCCGTTCAGGTCGAGGTCGAGGAACTGGCGCTGGGTTGTGCCGACGGTCTCTATGAAAAGATCGACTGGAGCAAGATTCCCGACAAGGACAAGTTCATTCCGTCCGCGGTAAACGAATGTGGCGTCGGTGCGATCGTCTGGTCTACCGCGATCGCCTATGACACCGACAAGATCGCCGACGGCCCGAAGTCATGGGCGGATTTCTGGGACGTGCAGAAGTTCCCCGGCAAGCGTTCGCTGCGCAAGGGGCCGAAATACACGCTGGAATTCGCGCTGATGGCCGATGGCGTCGTGCCGGCGGACGTCTACAAGGTTCTCTCCACGCCTGAAGGCGTCGATCGCGCCTTCAAGAAGCTCGACGAGCTGAAGTCGAACATCGTGTGGTGGGAAAGCGGCGCGCAGCCGCTGCAGCTTCTCGCTTCCGGCGAAGTGGCGATGGCGTCGGCCTACAACGGTCGCATCACCGGCATCAACCGCACCGAGAACCGCCATTTCAAGGTGGTGTGGCCGGGCTCGATCTACGCCGTCGATAGCTGGGTCATCCTGAAGGATGCCGAGAACAAGGACGCGGCGATGGATTTCATCGCTTTCGCCAGCCAGCCTGAGAACCAGGCCAAGCTGCCGCAGCATGTCGCCTACGGTCTGCCCAACATGAACGCGGCCTCACAGGTTCCGGCGGACCTGCAGGCCGATCTGCCGACCGATCCGGCCAATATGGAACAGGCTGTTTCGCTCGACGTCGATTTCTGGATCGACAATTCGGAAGCCCTGACCCAGCGCTTCAACGCCTGGCTCGCGCAGTAAGCGGGTTGGCCCGGACGTCCAAGGACGTTCGCCTGTGACAGAAGGTGCGGGATTTTTTTGATCCCGCACTTTCGTTTCCCGATCCGGAGCCGTCTGTACAGAGAATGTGCATGATCCAAAAAGGGAGCGCGGTTCCGGCAATGTTTCGGCGTAAGCCCCAGATGTGATGTGAGAGCCCTTGGTTCAGTCCAACATCCGCTTTGAACAGGTCAACAAGTCGTTCGGCACGCTGCGTGTCGTCGATGATCTCAACCTCGTCATCGAGCAGGGCGAATTCGTCAGCCTGCTCGGGCCATCCGGCTCGGGCAAGACGACCATCCTGATGATGCTGGCAGGCTTCGAAGCCCCGACCAGCGGCACCATTTCGCTCGGTTCGCAACGCATCGACCAGTTGCCGCCGCACAAGCGCAACATGGGCGTCGTGTTCCAGAACTATGCGCTGTTCCCACACATGGACGTGGCCTCAAATGTCGCCTTTCCGCTGGAAATGCGCGGCACCCCGAAAGCGGAAATCGGCGAGCGCGTAACGCGTGCGCTCGACATGGTGCAGCTTGGCGCGCTCAAGGACCGCCGGCCGTCGCAACTGTCGGGCGGCCAGCAGCAGCGTGTGGCGCTGGCTCGGGCATTGGTGTTCGAGCCGTCCGTGGTTTTGATGGACGAGCCGCTCGGCGCGCTCGACAAGCAGTTACGCGAGCAGATGCAGCTCGACATCCGCGCCCTGCACCGCCGGCTCGGCCTGACCATCGTCTTCGTCACGCATGACCAGTCGGAAGCGCTCACCATGTCCGACCGCATTGCGGTGTTCAATCGCGGCAAGATCGAGCAGATCGGCAGTCCGCGCGAAATCTACGACCAGCCGCATTCGCGTTTCGTGGCGCAGTTCATCGGCGAGACCAATCTGGTCGAGGGCACGCTTGCCGAAAACGGCCAGTCCGGCGCAACCGTGGCCTTGCCAGGCGGCGGCCAGATCAGGGTGCAGCCGTCCGGCGCGCAACTGGCAAGCCAGAAGATACTGGTGTCCGTGCGGCCCGAGCGCATCCGCCTCGACAAGGACGGCAAGGCCGACAACAGCTATTCGGCTACCATCACCGATGCCGTCTATCATGGCGATCACCTGCGTATCCAACTTGACGACGACGCCTTCGGCTTCATCGTCAAGGCCGACCGTAGCCGGGCCGAATGGTCTCCGGGCGACCGGGTCACCGTCTCGTTCTCGGCTTCCGACTGCTGGATGCTGCCGGCATGAGTGAGGCCGCGGCCCGCACCCGGCTCGGCGCGTTGGCGCTTGTCGCGCCGCTCGTTCTGTTTCTCGCGCTTTTCTTTGCCTGGCCGCTCGTCTCCATGCTGAAGGAATCGGTGTCCGATCCCGTCGGGTCGCGCGTCTTTCCGCTCACCGCCGAGGCCGCCGCCGGATGGGATCGCCAGTCGGAGCCGCCCGATGCGCTCAAGCAGGCCTTTGTCGAGGATTTGCGCAACATCGACGACCAGCAATTGCTGGGCGATGCCGTGCGCCGGCTGAACAGCGCGCAGAACGGCTTCCGGACATTGATGGGCAAGACCGTGCGGGCTGCGCAGGAACAGAGCGGCCCGCTGGATCTGGCTGCCATCGACGCCAAGTGGAGCGACGTCCGCTTCTGGCGCGCGGTGGTGGATTCCACCAACCCCTATACCGACCGCAACCTGCTCGCAGCACTCGACTATGAGCGCGACGCCACCGGCAAGGTGGTGGCGCTTCCTGCCGACGCCTCGGCCAACACGGCCATCCTCTTGCGTACCTTGTGGATCGGCGCGGTCGTCACCATCGCCTGCGCGCTGATCGGCCTGCCTTACGCCATGCTGGCGGTGTCGCTGACCGGCTGGAAACGGCAACTTCTGCTCGGCGCCGTCCTGTTGCCGTTGTGGACCTCATTGCTGGTGCGCACCGCAGCCTGGTTCATCCTCTTGCAGGAAAAGGGCCTCATCAACGACACGCTGATCGGCCTCGGTCTGATCAGCGGGCCGCTGCCGCTGATCTTCAACCGGCTCGGCGTCGTCATCGCCATGACGCATGTGCTGTTGCCGTTCATGGTGCTGCCGATCTACTCGGTGCTGCTTGCCATTCCGAAGAACCTGATGCCGGCTGCTGCCTCGCTCGGCGCGCCGCCGTGGCGGGCGTTCCTGCGCGTGCTTTTGCCGCTCAGCCTGCGCGGCGTGGTGTCCGGCTCGCTGCTCGTGTTCATGACGGCCATCGGCTACTACATCACGCCGGCCCTGATCGGCGGAGCACAGGACCAGATGATCTCGTCGGTCATCGCCTTCTACGCCATCGGCTCGGCCAACTGGGGCATGGCTGGCGCGCTCGGCGCAATCCTGCTTGTGGCGACGCTGGCGCTCTACGCCGTCTACGGCCGCCTGTCCTCGGATCGCGGGAGCTTGTGATGCGGCCGAGCGATGTCGCCCGATTGGTGTTCGGCGTGCTGGCGGTGGTGTTCCTGATCGCGCCGCTGATCGCCATCCTGCCGCTCGCCTTCACCTCCAGCGTGTTCCTCACCTATCCGATCCCGGACTATTCGATGCGCTGGTTCCGCGAATTGTTCGTGGCCGATGTCTGGCGGCTTTCCATCGTCAACAGCTTGATCGTCGGCACCGGCACGACGATCCTCGCCGGGGTGCTTGGAACCATGGCGGCACTTGGCCTGCGCAACAGCGGCCTTGTCCTGCCCGGCCTGTTCCGCACCGCCTTCCTCCTGCCGATGGTGGTGCCGGCGGTGGTGCTCGGCGTCGGCATGCAGGTGTTCTTCGTCCAGATCGGTTTCGCCAACACCTATGCCGGGGTCATCTGCGCCCACACCGTCGTCGCCGTTCCGTTTGTGGTCGTTTCCGTCTCGGCGTCGCTCGCCGGCATCGACCGGCGCGTCGAACGCGCTGCGCTCAGCCTCGGCGCTTCGCCGTTCACCGTCTTTCGCCGGGTGACCTTTCCGCTCGCTTTGCCGGGCATCCTGTCGGGTGCGGTGTTTGCCTTCGCGACCTCGCTCGACGAAGTGGTGCTGACGCTGTTCGTCGCCGGTCCCAACCAGCGCACGCTGGCGCGCCAGATGTTTTCCACCATCCGCGAGAACATCAGCCCGGCCATTGCCGCCGCCGCCTTCCTGTTCATCGTCGGCACGCTATTGGTGGCGCTTGTCGCCCTGTTGATCCGCAGGCGCGCGTCGCAGGCCAAGCAGCCCGCCTGAACACCGGACCTCACATACCGCGCGCGGTCGGCCCCATGCCGTAGGATTCGCTGCGTTCTACGGCACGATAGAAATCCGCGAGCTGCTTGCCGCGCTCCGGCTTGAATATCCGCTCGGTCTTGACCAGCCCGGAAATGCGGTCGATGCGGAAGGCGCGGAAATCGTTGCGCATCTCGCACCACGCCACCAGCGTCCACACCTTGCCCCAGAACCACAGGCCGAGCGGGCGGACGTCGCGGGCGGTCGAGCGGCCTGCCTCGTCGCAATAGTCGATGGTCAGCACCTGCCGCTTTTCGACCGCGCGTTCGATGACGTCGATCGATTCGCGCGCGCTGTCGCTCACCACCCACATCGGCGTATGGATCTCGGTGCGCGCTATGCGGTCGCGCTCGGCGTCGGGCAGCACCGCGCCGATCTTCACCAGCGCCTCGTCAGCCGCCCGCGCCATCGTCGCGCCGCCGAAGGCGCGTACCATGCGCGCGCCGGCAACCAGCGCCACGATCTCGTCACGCGTGAACATCAACGGTGGGAGGTCGAACCCCTCCCGCATCATGTAGCCGACGCCCGCCTCGCCGTCGATCGGCACGCCGGTCGACTGCAGGTCGGCGATGTCGCGATAGATCGTGCGTTCGGAAACCTCGAGCCAGGCACCCAGCTTCTGCGCGGTGACCAGCCGGCCGCCACGCAGATGCTGCACAATCTGGAAAAGCCTGTCGGCGCGCCGCATTCAGTGCTCCCTCGGCGTTCATGGCACCACCTCATCTTACACGAAGCTCCTGACAACATCATGTCAGGAGATGTCAGGCATATCCGCCGGCTGATCTGCTGTCAGCGAATGATGGTGGTGTGCTCGTCACCGCGATGCATGTCGGGCCAGCCGATATCGGCGCGGATTTCCGGCGGCAGCGAGTTCAGGAAGCGGACCGTGCGGATTTCGTTGCGGATGGTGCGGACCTTGCCGACATAGTGCTTCATGGTGCTGAAAATGCTGGGCGTATTCATGACGGCGCTCCTCTTTTTGTGAACGCCGGCATCATCGCACGGGCCTGCTGACAGCAGTCTGTCAGGACGTTTCCGGAACGGTGCGAAATACTATTTGAGCGGCCAAACGATCATCAGCATCGGCACGGCGACTGCGATCACCAGCAGCGAAAGCGGCAGGCCGAGCCGTGGATAGTCCGAGAAACGATAGCCGCCCGGCCCCATCACCAGCGTGTTGCACTGGTGGCCGATGGGGGTGAGGAAATCGCAGCCGGCGCCTATCGCGACCGCCATCAGGAAGGCTTCGGGCTGATAGCCGAGCGTGGTGGCGAAACCAGAGGCTATCGGCGCCATCACCAGCACGGTTGCGGCGTTGTTCAGGAACGGCGTCACCATCATCGCCGCAATCAGGATCAGCGCCAGCGCGCCGTATCCGGGCAGCATCTGGCCGAACTCAGCCAGAAATGTCGCGATCAACCCGGTCGCGCCGGTGGTGCGCAGCGAATCGCTGACAGGTATCAGCGCCGCCAGCATGACGAGGATCGGCCCGTCGAGCGCATTATAGACATCGCGCACGGGGATGACGCGGGTCAGCACCATCATCACCGCCGCGCCGAAGAAGGCGATCGTCACCGGCAGGATGCCGAGCGCGGTCGATCCCATCGCCGCGATCAGGATCAAAAGCGGCACGATGCCGTTCCTGACATTGCCCAGCAGCAAGGGCCGTTCGGCCAGGGGCAGAAGCGCGAAATCGCGCAGGAACTGCGGCAGCGCCTTGCGCTCGCCCTGGATCACCACGACATCGCCGAAGCGCAACGTGATCGCGCCGAGGCGCTGGTTCAGCCGCTCGCCGCTGCGGCTCACGGCCAGCAGGTTGATGTTGAAGCGGTCGTAGAGCAGCAGGTGCTTGGCCGACCAGCCGATCAGGCTCGAGCGCTCGGTGATGACCGCTTCGACCGCCACGGTTTCGGCGGTGCTGTCCGGCGCCCGTTCGTCGCCGAGCTTGAGTTTCGCCTGCGCCACCAGCCGGTCCAGCGCTTCCGGGCTGCCTTCGATCAGCAGGATGTCGCCGACCTTCAGCACGGCATCGGGCAACGGGGCTATGCGCAACCCGGCGCCACGCAGGATCGAGGTGATCACCGCTTCGCCTGCCGAGATTTTCAAGAGATTGGCCAGCGGCTTGTCGGCAACGGTCGAATCCTGGGTCACCCTTGCCTCGGCCGAATAGTCCTTGATCGCAACAGCTTCCTGCAGCGAGGCGTCCTGCCGCTCGCGCTGCGGTACCAGCCAGTAGAACAGGGTCAGGAACACGCAACCCGCCACCGTCAGCGCCAGTCCGACCGGGGTGAAGTCGAACATGGAAAACGGCGTGCCGGTCAGTTCATCGCGCAGCCGCGAAACCACGATGTTCGGCGAGGTGCCGATCTGCGTCATCAGACCGCCCAGCAGCGAGGCGAAGGCCATCGGCATGAGGAAGGTGGACGGCTGGACGTTCGTGCGCCGTGCGAACTGGAACGCGATGGGGATCATGATCGCCAGCGCGCCGATGTTCTTGACGAAAGCCGACAGCACCGCGACCGTCACCACCAGCAGCGCAAGCTGGGCGCGGACGGAACCGACATTGGGCGCGAAACGCTGGATGGCGAATTCCATGATGCCGCTGCGCGCCACGCCGGCGCTGACCAGAAGCGCGCTGCCGACGATGATGACGATGTCGTCGCTGAAGCCCGAAAACGCTTTGTCGAAGGGAACGACGCCGACAGCGATGGCCAACAGCAGCGAGCCGGCCGCGACAAGGTCGTAGCGCACGCGGCCCCAGACGAATGCGCCCATCATCAGCGCTATGACGGCAAAGGAAAGGGTCTGGGGCAGTGTCAGCATGAAACTCCCGGCATGGGATCGAGAAACATCGCCACCGGCTTTTGGTTGCAGGCGGCGAGGCGATTCATGCTGGGTTTCTTACGGCATGGCAGGGCGGCTGTTTAGTGCCGAATTTTTCCAGGTCGTGAACTCATAAATGTGATCGAAATGGCGCCTGGAATGGCAAAAAGATGCAAGGAGAAGCGCGAAGGGCGATGTGGGCCATCGGCCGAGCGGTTCGACGCGGCAGCTTGCAGCCGTTCCGGCGTCCTTCGGATGTGGTCCATCTGCCCGGCTATTTTGTCGAAAGAGCTTGAAAATGAATGACATTTCCTGCGCTCTTTCTCCGCGTATCCGAACAGATGGCCTAACACCATTTCGACCAGATTTATGAGTTCACGACCTAGACCCCTATGCCGCGTGCCTTCAGCGCCTCGGTGATCTCGTCCAGAATGGCCGGATCGTCGATGGTCGCCGGCATCTTCCATTCTTCCTTGTCGGCGATCTTCTGCATGGTGCCGCGCAGCACCTTGCCCGAGCGCGTCTTGGGCAGGCGCTTGATGGTCACCACCGTCTTGAAGGCGGCAACGGGGCCGATGCGGTCGCGCACCAGCGCAATCGCTTCCTTCTCGATCGCGGCAAGGTCGCGCGCCACGCCGGCGTTGAGCACGACGAGGCCAAGCGGCGACTGTCCCTTCAGTTCGTCGGCAATGCCGATCACCGCGCATTCGGCGACGTCCGGGTGTTCGGCCAGCACTTCCTCCATCGCGCCGGTGGACAGCCGGTGGCCGGCGACGTTGATGATGTCGTCGGTGCGCGCCATCACGAACAGGTAGCCGTCATCGTCGAGGATGCCGGCGTCGGCGGTCTTGTAGAAGCCGGGGAACTCGTCGAGATAGGCTTGGTGGAAGCGCTTGTCGGCGTTCCACAGCGTCGGCAGACAGGCCGGCGGCAGCGGAAGTTTCAGCACCACGTTGCCCAGCGTGCCGTTCGGCACCTGGTGGCCGGCGTCGTTCAGGATGCGAATGTCGTAGCCAGGCATCGGCACACCGGGCGAACCGTACTTCACCGGCAGCAGGCCCAGGCCCACCGGGTTCTGGGTGATCGGCGCGCCGGTCTCGGTCTGCCACCAGTGGTCGATCACTGGAACGCCGAGCCGCTGCTCGGCCCATTTGATGGTTTCCGGGTCGGCGCGCTCGCCGGCCAGGAACAGGGTGCGGAATTTCGACAGGTCGTATTTCGGAATGAACTCGCCCTTGGGGTCCTGTCCCTTGATGGCGCGGAAAGCGGTCGGCGCGGTAAACAGCGCCGCCACGCCGTGCTGCTCGATGACGCGCCAGAAGGTGCCGGCATCCGGCGTGCCCACCGGCTTGCCCTCGAACATCACCGTCGTGCAGCCATGCAGCAGCGGGGCGTAGACGATGTAGGAATGGCCGACGACCCAGCCGACATCGGAAGCGGCCCAGAACACTTCGCCCGGCTTGATGCCGAACTCGTTGTCCATCGACCATTTCAGCATCACCATGTGGCCGCCATTGTCGCGGATCACGCCCTTGGGCTGGCCGGTGGTGCCGGAGGTATAAAGCACATAGAGCGGATCGGTGGAGGCGACGGCGACGCAATCGACATTGGCGCCGGCTGCCCGTTCGCGCGCAACCGCATCGGCATAGTCGATGTCGCGGCCTTCGATCATGTCGCAGCGCAGTTGCTCGCGCTGCACGACGATGCAGCGTTCAGGCTTGTGGCGGGCAAGCTCGATCGCCTCGTCGAGCAAGGGCTTGTAGGCGATGGTGCGGTTTGGCTCGAGGCCGCAGGAAGCCGAAATCACCGCCTTCGGCTGGGCGTCCTCGATGCGGGTGGCAAGCTCTCGCGCGGCAAAGCCGCCGAACACCACCGAGTGGATCGCGCCAAGGCGCGCGCAGGCCAGCATGGCAAATGCGGCCTCCGCGATCATCGGCATGTAGATGATGACGCGGTCGCCCTTGCCGACGCCGTGGTTCTTCAGCACCGAGGCAAGCGCGACCACTTCGCGCTTCAGTTCGGCATAGGTGAACTTGCGCACCGTCCCGGCGATGGCGCTGTCGTGGATCAGCGCTAGCTGGTCGCCCCGCCCGTTGGCAACATGGCGGTCCACGGCGTTGTAGCAGGTGTTGCAGGTCGCGCCTGGAAACCAGCGGCCATAGACGCCGCTTGTCGCGTCGAAGACCTTTTCGTAGGGCGTGAACCAATCCACGTCGCGCGCGGCCTCGGCCCAGAATGCGTCGGGATCACGCTTCCAGTCGGCGTAGACCTGATGATAACGCGATTGCATGCCTGTTCCTCCGAGCGGGCTGATAGTTGACCCTATCTAGCGGCTCGGCAAGGCCATCGTCTATCTGACTTAGGTTTAGGCGGCGGTGCCGAGCCAGTTTCCTCGCCCGGTTTACGGGGAGAGGATGCCGGCAGGCAGGTGAGGGGCATTTGTGGTGTCTGTGCTTGTCCTGAAGATCGCGACCGAAGTCTTTGACAGCGTGCGAACTTGCTGATCAAAAGCCGAAATGACCAAAATCCTCGCCTTCGTGATCCTCGCCCTGATGGTCATCCAGTTGATCAAGCCGCTTGGCTGGCCGGGCCTCAAGCGCCGCTCCGATTTCTGGAAGCTGGCGCTGATGGCAATCGCGGCGATTTCCTTTGCTGCGGTTGCCGGTCACTGGTCTTGAGAGGCGCTGAAAGTTTTCAGCCCTTGAAGAAATAATAGCCGGCAAGCAGCAGGCCGACGAGGATGACGATGCCGCGCACCACCGATTGCGGCACGCGCCGCGCCGTCCATACGCCGGCATAGCCGCCGACAGCGACGCCCGGCACCATGGCGGCTGCCTGCAGCCACGCGATGACGCCACCTGAGACGAAGATGACGATGGCGACGCTGGCGATGATGATCGACAGCATGTTCTTCAGCGCGTTCATGCGGTGATAGCTGCCGCCTTCGGTCAGTCCAAGCGTGGCGAGCATCATCACGCCCATGCCGGCGCCGAAGAACCCGCCATAGATCGCGGTGAAGAACTGGACGATGCGTCCGGCAAGCGACGGCTTTGCGTCGTCCGCCTGCTCGCGCGCGGCGGGCCTGAGCCACGGGCCGGCGGCGAAGAGCGCGGTTGCGGCAATCAAAAGCCATGGCACCAAGGCGCTGAAGGACTGGTTGTCGAGGGCGAGCAGGATCAGCGATCCGATCAATGCGCCGATGATGGAGATCACCGCGAAGGCGATGGCGCCGCGCCACATGCGCTTGATGTCGGTCCAGTAGGCCAGCGTCGAGGTGACATAGCCCGGCAATTGCGCGATCGAGGAGGTCGCATTGGCTATGATCGGTGGCATGCCGACGAGCGTCAGCGCGCCAAAGGTCAGGAAAGTGCCGCCGCCGGCAATGGCGTTGACGATGCCTGACAGAAGGCCGGCGATGAAAAGAATGAAAGCGTCGAGAAATGTCACGGTAAAATGCCTGCTATGCGGTATATGCTCGTGGTGTTAAGGCTTGCGCGCGACCATGCGTCACCGGCGCCATCGAGGCCATGCGCCTTTCGTCTGCGGGAGGCAAGGCGATAAAAGTTCGGTGTCGCTGGTGACAAAGCCGTTCCAATGGTGTATCGCCGCGCCCGTACTGGAAGAAAAATCTTCCGGATTGCAATAACCCGTCAACAATTGGCGGTGCAATCGCCCCTGCCGGATGTCCTTGGACGGATGGCATAGCCAAGCGGTCATTTGAACTGCAAGGCGAGTGCAGGGCGCTCTGACTGTCGGAAGAACAAGAAGTGGATAAAACGATGGATCTCATCCGTCAGATCGAGGCCGAACAGGCCGCCAAGATCGAAGCCAAGCGCAAGCTGCCAGAATTCCAGCCCGGCGACACCGTTCGCGTCTTGGTGCGCGTCACTGAAGGTACCCGTACCCGCGTCCAGGCCTATGAAGGCGTTGTCATCGCCCGTTCCGGCGCCGGCTTCCAGGAGAATTTCACCGTCCGCAAGATTTCCTACGGCGAAGGCGTGGAGCGCGTGTTCCCGGTCTACTCGCCGATGGTCGAGGGCGTCGAGATCGTGCGTCGCGGCAAGGTGCGCCGCGCCAAGCTCTATTACCTGCGTGACCGTCGCGGCAAGTCGGCCCGCATCACCGAAAACACCGGCGTTCGCGCCCGCAAGCTGAACGATGCCGAGCGCGATGCGCTGAACGCCGAAAAGGCCCGCATCGAAGCCGAGAAGATCGCAGCCGCCGAGGCGCTCGCCGCCGAGAAGGCGGCACAGGAAGCCGCCGAGAAGAAGGCCGCCGAAGCTGCCGCCGCGGAAGCCGCTGCCGCCACCGCGGAATAAGCTTCTTCGCATATTTCTCGAAAAGGCGGCTTCGGCCGCCTTTTTTATTGATGCCGCTTTTGCTGAAGGGAAGAGATGGACGATTTCTTGCGCGCCCGCTCGCCTTCGACGACGCGCAGACCGGCGGTTGTGGAACGGGCCGTCTTGCAAGGTGCGGTCAGGCGGATAATGTTACCCGGTTTATTGCTGCTGGGGAGCGCGCCATGCTGAAATCGAAGCTTGTCCTTGCCGGCCTGTTGGCCGTTTTCCTCGTCCCTGTCGCCGCGTTTGCGCAAAGCCTGCCCGATCTCGGCGGCCGCACCGTGTCGGTCGTGGCCGAGAACGCCTACCCGCCGTTGCAGTTCGTCGATCCCAAGACCGGCGACCAGAAGGGCTGGGAATATGACGCGATGGACGAGATCGCCAAGCGCCTCAACTTCAAGATCGAGTACAGCGCGACCTCATGGGACGCGATGATCCAGGCTGTTGCTGACAACCAGTACAACATCGGCATGAACGGCATCACCATCAATGACGAGCGCAAGGCCAAGGTCGATTTCTCCGATCCCTACATGCGCTCCGAGCAGTTCATGCTGGTGCGTTCCGATGAAAAGCGCTTCACCGACGCCAAGACCTTCGGCGCCTTCAAGGACGGCCTGATCGGCGCGCAGGCCGGCACCACGCCTTTCTACACTGCCGTCTACAGCGTCCTCGACGGCAACGAGCAGAACCCGCGCATCAAGCTGTTCGAGACCTTCGGCGCCAGCGTTCTGGCGCTCATCTCCGGCGACGTCGACACGGTTCTCACCGACGGTACAGCCGGCAAGGGCTATGTCGAGAACTCAGGCGGCGGGCTGAAGCTGATCGGCGGGCCGCTCGGCACCGAGGATTTCGGCTTCATCTTCCCGAAGAACTCCGACCTCGTCGCCCCCATCAACGCCGCGATCGCCGAATTGAAGATGGACGGCACGTTCGACGCTTTGACCAAGAAGTGGTTCCTCGACTACAAGCTCGGCGAATGAACTTCGACCTGGCTTGTTTTCATGATGACGATTGATGGCTTTGCATCGGGAACCCGCGCGGGTTCCCTGTAGATGCCGCAACCCCGCAAACTGCAAAAGCCGGATTTCCCGTGGTGGCTGGTTGCCGCCGGGTTGCTGGCCACCGCCGCCGCGCTGTTCATCGCGGGAAGCGACCTCTATTCGCAGGTGTTCGCCACCGTCGCCAAGGGCATCGGCATCACCATCTTCGTCACGCTGGTTGCCTTCGTGCTGGCTTCGGTCATGGGCCTCGGCATCGCGCTGATGGCGCTGTCCGGCTCGCGCCTGCTCAGACAAGTCGCGCGCTTCTATGTCGAGATCATCCGCGGCATCCCGATGCTGGTGCTCTTGTTCTGGATCGCCTTCGTCGGCGCGCCGGCGCTGGTCGCCGCGTGGAATTTCCTCACGCTGCCGCTCCAGCACGCCGGCCTCTTCGAGCCGCTGCTTGTGCGCGACGTCTCGCTTTTGTGGCGGGCGATCATGGCGCTCACCATCGGCTATTCCGCCTTCATCGCCGAGGTCTTCCGCGCCGGCATCCAGGCGGTCGATGCCGGCCAGGTCGAGGCGGCCAAGGCGCTCGGGCTGACGCCGTTCCAGCGCTTCCGACTGATCGTCTTTCCGCAGGCGATCCGCACCATCCTGCCGCCGCTCGGCAACGATTTCGTCGCCATGGTCAAGGACAGTTCCCTGGTCTCCGTGCTCGGCGTCGCCGACATCACGCAGATGGCCAAGATCTACGCCTCCGGCTCTTTCCGCTTCTTCGAGACCTATTCCATCGTCGCCTATATCTACCTCATCCTCACCGTCGGCCTGTCGATTGCGCTCAGGGCACTGGAAAAGCGCATGCGGCGCGGCCATGAAATGCTCTAGGTCGTGGACTCATGAATCTGGTCGAAATGGTGTGAGGTCATCTGTTCGGATACGCGGAAAAAGAGCGCGGGAAATGTCATTCATTTTCAAACTCTTTCGACAAAGTAGCCGGGTAGATGGACCACATCCGAAGGACGCCGGAACGG
>CAZROU010000006.1:0-8016 GCA_964601795.1 uncultured Mesorhizobium sp.
CATAAGAGTCTCATCTAGATTGTCGCCGCCGTCTCACCCTGATCGCCGCGCCATAGCTGTTACCATCTCGCCAAAACGCTCTGCTGCCGAGAGCGTCTCAAGGCCGATGTAAAAGCTTGTCGTGGTCGCAAGTGACTTGTGACCCAGAACGCGACGAACGAGTTCATAGTTGCCCGGATCGGCACGAAGGATCAGGGCAGCAGCGGCATGGCGGAACTGGTGCGGCGTGACTGTCAGGCCGATTTCGCGTTCGATGCGCTTGGTGATCTGCCCGCCAAGGGTCTTGATGTCCTTGTGGCTGCCAGCCTCGCCTGGAAACAGATAATCGTGATTGTGGCCTCGCATGAGCTCCGGGCGATGATCTTGGATAAATGTTTCGATCATCGCCGTAACCTGCGCGTTGAGCGGAAACTCCAAAGGCTCTTGGTTCTTGACCTCATTGGCAGCAAAGACTAGGTGAAACGGCCCTGCCGGTCCATTGGGGCGGATAAGGTTGTGGCCGATCCGGATTGTCGTAAGGTTGCGGACGCGAACCGGCGCCACGGTCAAAAGTGTGATTGCGACAGCGAGTTGGGCAGACACAGCCGATTTGATCGGCTGCGTTTTGCGATACGCATTGGCCTCGGCCAAAATGCGACGTGGCAAGCCAACAACCTTGGTCCAGGTGTCGGTCGCAAGAACCTGACGTACCAGCGCCATGTTCTTGTCGGTCATCCCCGACCGACGATGTTCTTCCAGAAGGGCCCGCATATCCTCCAGTCGCGTCAGGGCTTCATCGTCCAGCTTCGTTTCGCTGCGGGCGAGATCGAGAAACAAGGTTGCGAGTTCGATCGTGTAGGTGCCTGGTTGTTTACCGTCGGCTTGCCAGTAGGCATCGATGATTGCCTCTGAGCGATCCGGGTGCAGCATGGCCGCAAGCGACGAAAGCTCTTCAAGGGGGATGCCCGTCCTGACTGCCATGCGTATGGCTGCCTTCAGCTTGCGCTGCGTAAGATCCAACGTTGATTGCTTGCAGCCGCGCAGTCGTCGCCCAGAGGCGGACTTGCGCGGTCGTGAACGCCGCTTCAGCAAGGTCTCAATATCGTCGCGAAGGCCGGCCGGAACCTCGTCCCATGGCAAGCCGCCATTTGCCGCTTTGGTCGCTGGAACCTCAAGCGTAACATCCGGCCATTCTTCGGTTGTCTCGGCATAGTAGTTGAAATGACGCGCCAAGGATCGGACCGAAGCGTTGCGCAAAGGCCTGAATTTGGTCGCACCGCAATAGGCAACATAGGCGCAGAGATGCTCGTCGCGGATGTCGGTTGGCTGGATGCCCTCCAAGCTCAGGAACCGGAAGAACGGCGAGATCAAGTCGCGGTGATGGCGACTGGCGATCAGAACCAACAGGTCCCGATATGTCACAGACATCGCCGCTGCACGGCCCAATCCACCACTACCCTTCTTGAACCAGTTCAAGGCAGCTCTCGCGTTTGCCCGGTGATTGGCAAATGTTTTGTCGTTGACCCCGAGCCGGGCAGGATGGAGAGCAACAATTTGCTGCCCGATGCCCGATATGCGTGCCGGGATCATTGGCAGGGGTTTGTCGAGATACTCGGCCATCTTGCGCAGCGATGTCGTCCAATAGCGCTTTCGGTCATCGGTAAGGCCTTCGTCACGCGCAATCGCCTGAAGCACGTCCTCAAAGGACGGTTCGCCGATTGCAGAGTGTATGGCGAAAGGGTGCCTGGGATCGACGTGCTTGTTCATTGGGAGCAGCCTTCCGAGCTTACGGTTGGATTGGGATGGATAGGGCAGTTCATGCTTGGTATTTGGGAACACTATATCAGAATAAAATTCACCAATACGCCAATCAATCGTCCCAATACATTAAGCACAACGGGTTATATCCTAGATGACGATGTATACTACAGTTTATGGATGGACATAACTTCACAGCCGCCTGAGCTGCGACGTTCCCTTCTTTAGGACTCGTATTGCGTCGTCGAAGCGTAGATCCGCTCTTCGACCCACTTGTCCAAGTCCGACTTCCGATAGAGGACCTTGCGGCGGCCGAGGCGCACGAAGCGTGGTCCCTTCCCGGAAACCCTGAGCTTGTCCAGATAGTTCTTTGACACGCGCAGGTAGTCCGCTGCCTGTTCTACGAGCAGATATGGCGAGCTCGCCTTCTCTTGGCTGCCGCATTCGATCGGAGAGTCGGGATATCCGCGGTCTGTAGAAAACAGGGCCTGATCGCGTTCCGTGGTCATTGGGCAACTCCAGGATTGATGAAGTTGCCTATGGATGCCGGCCAAACGAGTTATTCAAAAGAGGGGGTGAAATGACCGAGTTCGGGTGGCCGCACCACTTAATAGTTTCGGCGGCGAGCGCAACCAACATCCAAAACACAAATGCCTCCGATCAAACCGGAGGCACTTTGAAGACCCCACCGTTAAGGGGTCCCGTTTGGACGAAAATTACCCCTCAAACGGGGCCCTAATTCCATGAAAAATCACAATACAAGGTATCGCTTCTGGTATTTTGCGACATCAACAGGTGCGGTCCATGCGAGGTCTCCTCGCTGGCGACCGTGGCCGATAACGGTTGCTCATGGGCCCATGCAATGTACTTATTTGCCGTGATGCCGGCTCCTAATTACCGTCCTCAAATGGCCGAGGCACATTAGAAAACGAAGCCGAAGCCACGTTTTCCAACCGAGAATGGGAGTGGCGGAAATGGGACATCGCTTAACAGGCCGCATGCTTGCCTTGTCACTGGTGGCGCTTGCGCCCCTTGGCGCAAAGGCGGCCCTGGCACAGGATACGCTTTCGGTCATGAGTTTTGGCGGCGCCTATCAGGAGGCGCAGCGCAAAGCGGTGTTCGAGACTTACGCGGCCAGCGCCGGTATCAAGGTGGATGAGCAGGAGTACGGCGGTGAAATCGCCAAGATCAAGGCGATGATCGAATCCGGCAACACCACGGTCGACGTCGTCGACGTCGACGCACCGACCCTGCTTCAGGGCTGCGACGAGGGCATTTTCGAGAAGATCGACTGGTCGGCCATCGGTCCGCAAGAGGATTGGATCGACGGCACGACCTCCGAGTGTGGCGTCGGCACGATCGTCTATGCGACCACGCTGGCCTTTGATGGCGCCAAGCTCACAGATGGGCCGACGACGATCAAAGATCTGTTCGATACGCAGAAATATCCCGGTAAGCGCGGCCTGTGGAAGAACCCCGCGACCAACCTCGAATTCGCCCTGTTGGCCGATGGCGTGCCGGCCGATCAGGTTTACGACACTCTATCCACGCCGGAGGGCGTCGATCGCGCCTTCGCCAAGCTCGATACGATCAAGGACAGCATCGTGTGGTGGGAAGCCGGCGCACAGGCACCGCAACTGCTGGCGTCGGGCGAAGTGGTCATGACGACGGCCTGGAACGGCCGCATCTACAACGCCAACAAGGAAGGCAAGGACTTTCATATCGTCTGGGACAACCAGATCCTCGATTCCAACTATTGGGTGATCCCGAAGGGCGCCAAGAACACCGCCGCCTCGCTCGCATTCATCAAGTATGCGGTCGAGCCAAAGGTCCTGGCAGGCATCACCAAATACATTCCTTACGGTCCGGTGCGCAAATCGTCCGCCGAATTCGTTGCGCCGGAAGATGCCAAGAACCTGCCTACCAGCCCAGAAAACCTTACGGTCTCGCTGACATTGGACAACGCCTTCTGGGCGGACAACGGCGACGAGATCCGCAAGCGGTTCACGACCTGGCTCGCCCAGTAACGCGAGCACGCGTAGGAGAGCATCGATGAACTTTTCCCAGCGAGTGTCAGTTGCAGCGGACAGACCAGTCGATGCCCTCGTTCGCTTCGAGGATGTGAAGAAGTCCTACGACGGCATCAACTTCGTCGTTAAGGACCTTAACCTCAACGTCCGCCGCGGCGAATTTTTGACTATGCTGGGGCCTTCGGGCTCCGGCAAGACCACAACGTTGATGATGCTGGGTGGCTTCGAACGCCCGACGCTTGGCCACATCCTGCTCGACGGCAAGCCTGTCGAGCGCTTGCCCCCCGAAAAGCGCAATATCGGCTTCGTGTTCCAGAACTACGCCTTGTTCCCGCACATGACGGTGGCGGAGAACGTCGCCTTCCCGTTGCGCTATCGCGGCATCACGGGGATTGCCGCGAAGGACAAGGTGCGCGAAGCTCTTGGCCGCGTCAGCCTCGAAGCGCTGGGCGACCGTCGTCCGGCGCAGCTTTCAGGCGGCCAGCAGCAGCGCGTAGCATTGGCGCGTGCGTTGGTGTTCGAGCCTTCGCTGGTTTTGATGGACGAACCGCTCGGTGCACTCGACAAGCAGTTGCGCGAACGCATGCAGATCGAGATCAAGCAACTCCAGACCTCGCTCGGCATCACCATGGTCTATGTCACCCACGACCAGTCGGAGGCCTTGACCATGTCCGACCGCATTGCGGTGTTCCACGACGGGCGCATCCAGCAACTTGCCGACCCTGAAACGCTCTACAACGAACCGTCGAACCGCTTCGTCGCCTCCTTCATCGGCGAAAACAACACCCTGCCATGCACCTTGCTCGGTCGCGAAGGCGGCATGGCCGTGGTGCGCATGGGCGATGGATCACAATTCAAGGCCGCCGACATTTCAGGCACCGGTGGCGACATGAGCGTATCGGTCAGGCCTGAGAATATCGGGCTCGCCGGCCAGGATGGCCGCCCGGACTTCAACCGGTTCGGCGGCAAAGTGAGGGACGTCTTCTTCCTGGGCGACCATATGCGATTGTCGGTGGAAGCCTTTGGCGGCGAGTTCGTCACGGCGCGCATTCCGGCTCGCCGGTTAAGGCCCTTCGCGCCGGGGGACGACGTCGCACTCGAATGCAATGTCGCGGAATGCCGCTTGCTGGAGGCATGACAGCATGAGCGCCGTGGACATCGACCGCATCAACGTTTTCATGGCCGTGCGTAAGGCTGAACGACCGGCCCGGCGGGCCGCATTCTCACTGGCGCTACCGCTAATCGCCTTCCTTGTCGTCGCCTTTGTCGCCCCGATCCTCTATTTGCTGGTCACGGCGGTCGGCAATCCAGAAACACGCGAAGTGCTGCCGCGTACGCTTGTGGCTCTTGAGAACTGGGACGAGACCTCCACGCCCGACGAACCGGTCTACGCAGACTTGGCCGCCGACCTCAAAATCGCCAAGGACAACAGCACCGCGGCTCTCCTTGGCAAACGACTGAACTATGAAATCTCGGGCATGCGCAGCCGCGTGCTGTCTGCGGCCAGGATGGCAGACAAACTGGAAACCGGGCCCTACAAGGAAAAGTTCATCGGACTTCATCAGGATTGGGCTTCGCCGGATGTCTGGGCGGTGATCAAGCGCAATGGTGCGTCGTTCACGCCGTACTATCTTTTGACCGCTCTCGATCTCCAGCAAGCTCCGGACGGATCGCTCGAGCGCACCGCCGGTGACCAGGCAATCTTCCTCGATGTGCTGGGGCGTACGCTGTTCGTGGCAGGGCTGGTGACGCTGTTCACGCTTCTCCTCGGCTATCCGGTCGCCTATGTGCTGACCATCGCGCCAAAAGCATTCGCCGGCGTCATGATGCTGATGGTGCTGTTGCCGCTGTGGACCTCGCTGCTTGTACGCACCACGGCCTGGGTGGTGCTTTTGCAGTCGGACGGGGTCATCAACGACATATTGATGGCGCTGCACCTGACGAGCGAGAAGATTCAGCTCATCTTCACCCGGGTCGGCACCGTGACGGCGATGACCCATATCCAGTTGCCCTTCACCATCCTGCCGATTTACAGCGTGATGCGCTCTATCCCCACGACACAGCTTCGAGCCGCACGTTCGCTAGGAGCCGGTCCGTCCTCAGCCTTCTGGCGGGTCTATGCGCCACAGACGCTGCCCGGCGTCGTCGCGGGTTGTCTGATGACCTTCATCCTGTCGCTCGGCTACTACATCACGCCGGCGCTGGTCGGCGGACCGCGCGACCAGATGGTCTCGAACTTCATCTCCGTTTACATCAACCGTGACCTCAACTGGGGCCTGGCCGCCGGCCTCGGTGTCGTCCTGCTGGGCGTGACGCTGGCCATCTACCTGTTGTTCCTGCGCCTTGTCGGCGCCGACAAGATCAAGTTAGGGTGACGCCATGTGGCTGCCTTCCTACGCAACGCCGTCCGAACGTCTGATGCGCACGCTGGTGGTGGCTTTGGCGGTGGCGGTTCTTCTGTTCCTGATCGCGCCGCTGTTCATCATCGTGCCGCTGTCCTTTTCCAAGGACCCGTTCTTCACTCTGCCGGTGCAGGAATATTCACTACGCTGGTATGAAGACTTCTTCGGCAATCCGCGTTGGATGACCGCAATCGCCAACAGCGCAATCGCGGCCGTACTGACCACGATATTGGCCACTACGCTTGGCACCCTGGCGGCGCTCGGCATTTCACGCCCCGACTTTCCGGCGCGGCGCCTGGTCATGGCGCTACTCATTTCGCCGATGATCGTACCGATCGTCATCGTCGCGGTCGGCAGCTATCTCTTCTTCGGCCAGTTCGGCCTCACCAACACCCGCACCGGTCTCGTCCTGGCACATACGGCGCTGGCGACGCCCTTCGTCGTCATAACGGTGACAGCGACTCTGTCCACCTATGACACCAACCTGACGCGGGCCGCATTGAGCCTCGGCGCGTCGCCCTCATCGACGTTCTTCCGGGTAACATTGCCGAACATCATGCCAGGCGTGGTGTCTGGTGCAATCTTTGCCTTCGCAACCTCGTTCGACGAAGTCGTGGTGGCGCTGTTCATGACGGCGGCCGAACAGCGCACTCTGCCGGTACAGATGTTCTCCGGCATACGTGACCAGATCAATCCGACCATCATGGCAGCCGCGACGCTGCTGCTCGCGCTGTCGATCATGCTGTTTGCCACACTTGCCCTGCTGACACGCCGGCGCGTCAGGTGACGGCAACCAAATGCGCCGCCTTTAGCTGACCTTGGCATTCCCTTGGCCGGCCACAAACATGTCGGCAAAGCGAGCCGCGAAGCTGCGTGCAACTGCCGAACGTTTGCGGTCGGGGCCGACATAGATGCCAACCACGACATCGGCCAGCCGAGGCAAGTGGCCCGCCGGTTCGATGATGTGCAACGCGGATGGGATGATGCGGCGTGCAAGTACTGTCATGCCGAACCCCGCCCCAACCGCGGCCTCCAGCCCGGACAGGCTCGGGCTCGTATAGACGATCTCGAAGTTGCGTCCGTCGCGCTGCAGTGCGGTCAACATGTTGCGCCGATAGAGGCAGCCCTCAGGATAGCAAACAATCCGCAATTGGTTCTTCGCATCCGGATCTGCCGTCTGGTTCGACTTCTCCGCGGTGCCAACCCAGGCCAGCGGCTCTTTCCAGGTCATGAAGGCACCTTCGGAGGGACCATCGGGGGTCATCGCCACGACGATGTCATACTGGCCCTTGCGCAGGCCCTCCAAAAGGTTGTGCGAGATGTCGCAGACAACGTCGAACGTGATGTCGGCACCGTCGCGCGCAAAGCTCGCCATCAACTTGGGCAGGAAGTGATCGGCATAGTCGTTCGGTATGCCGAGCCTTAGCTTGCCGGTGCTCTCGCGGCTGGAGAGCTTCAGCATCATCTCGTCGTTGAGCGCCAGGATCTGGCGTGCATAGCCCGCAACCAGCTCGCCTTGTTCTGTCAGTTGCGCGCCGCCTTCCTTGGCGAAGAGCGAAACGCCGAGCAATTCCTGCAGCCTTTTCATCTGCAGGCTGATCGCCGGCTGGGTGCGGCCAAGTTGCTCACCGGCGCGCGTGTAGCCACGCAGATCAATTATTGTGACGAAGGCACGAAGCAGGTCGGTGGGAATGCTGCGCATCGGTAAGCTCCTGGAGCAACAATGGGCGCACGTTGCGCCCATAACATCACCTTTCGCTGGACAAACGCAAGCGGGGCAATGGATTAAGCAAGGCCCCCCGGCAGTAAAAAAAGGCAGAAAGGCCATATTATATTATATTTGCGGG
>CAZROU010000006.1:8026-105699 GCA_964601795.1 uncultured Mesorhizobium sp.
CCGCATTATAACCCCCTCTCCCTCCTCACTTCCCTCTCGGGCCGTGCTGTCCTCCCCTCCCCCCGCCGGCAGTCAGATCGGCCTTCAGGCCTTGATGATATTATGTTCCGGGCCGAAGGGGAACTTGGTGATGTTTTCGGCACCGTCTTCGGTGATGACGAGGATGTCATGCTCGCGATAGCCGCCGGCACCCGGTATGCCTTCCGGCAACGTGACCATAGGCTCCATGGAAACGACCATGCCAGGTTGGAGCACGGTGTTGATGTCTTCGCGCAGCTCGACGCCCGCCTCGCGGCCATAGTAGTGCGACAGCACGCCGAAGGAGTGACCGTAGCCGAACGAGCGGTAGCCCAAAAGGTTGTGGCTTCGGTAGATGTCGTTCAGTTCGGTCGCTACGTCGCCGCAGCGTGCACCGGGCTTCAGCAATTCGAGACCGCGCCGGTGCACCTGGCAGTTAACCTCCCAGATGCGCAGGTGCTCATCGCTGGCGTGATCGAGAAACAACGTGCGCTCCAGCGCCGTGTAGTAGCCGGCGATCATCGGGAAGCAGTTCAGTGACAGGATATCGCCTTTTTCTACCTTGCGCGATGTCACCGGGTTGTGGGCGCCGTCGGTATTGATACCGGACTGGAACCAGACCCAGGTGTCCATCAACTCGACATGCGGAAAGGTCTTGGCGATGTGGCGCACCATGGCCTGCGTGCCCGCAAGTGCCACTTCATATTCGGGAACGCCCTCGCGGATGGCTTCGCGGATCGCCTCGCCGCCGATGTCGGCCGTGCGGGCGCCTTCCTTGATCAGCGCAATCTCCTCGGCTGACTTGATGGTGCGCAGCCACATGGTCGGGGCGCCGATATCGACGAACTCCACGCCGGGGAAGGCATCCTGCAACAGCTTGCGCAGTTCCAGGTTGACATGGTCGAACTCGATCCCGAGGCGCTTCACGCCCGGCAACTGCTGCTGCAGCGCGTAGAAATAGTTGTCGCGCTGCCAGTCAGTGTAGGTGATGTTGTCGCCGAAGGTGCGGCGCCAGGGCTGACCGGCGTCGATGCCAGCCGAAACCGACACCGCTTTCTCGGCCGTCACTACGAAGGCATAACGGCGCCCGAAGTAGCAGAACAGGAAATCCGAGAAATAGCAGATGTTGTGGTAGGAGGTGAGAATGGCTCCGTCGAGTTTCAACTCGACCAAGATTTTGCGCAAGCCCTCCTGGCGGCGGCTCATTTCGGCGGCGCTGAAGGTCGGGACGGCCTTCTCGCCATTGTGCATGTTTTGTAGCCGCAATAGTTCATTCGGCATGCCCTTGGCATAGACGTTCATAATGTCCTCCGTAGTCGCAAAAAGAAGGGATCGAGGGTCACCGAGGACTATATGGACGGGTTTGAGGTGCGGGAAATTAGAAGTCGATATCGGTCAATTACAGTTCCTAATCACGCCCGGCACGCTCACGAACGGCTCAAGTCAGGCATCCATATTTGATCCTATCCGAGGTCGGCGCTGGTGACGCAATTGTCTTAATGCAGCCATGGATGCAGACGCGGAAGTGCAGCGATTGTTCCCGCTGCAGCGGCATACGTTGTTTGGCTTGGTATCTGCCAAGCGCGCGCAAATTTGGCCAATAGTCCGTCTAGAACCGACGACGGAATACGCACCTCGTTGATCAGCGGGCGCTTCCCGCTGATCTGACTTGAGATGGTGTACGGCCATGCACGCGTTTGAACGTCTTGGTGAAATGCGATGCGTTGACGAACCCTACGTCGAGAGCGACCTCAAGCGTTGTCGCCCGAGATTGGAGCAACAGGAGTTTGGCGTGCTCCATGCGCACCCGGTCATAAGCATGAGCGGGCGACATGCCCGCCCTTTGTTTGAAGATTCGTTCCAACTGCCGACGTGACAGGCTAACCGATGAAGCGAGCATTTCGATCGATACTTCATCAGCAAGGTGCTGCTCCATCATTATCAGAACGGCTCTCACTCGCTGGTCGTCAAATTCCTCAAACAGTGGACGACGTGGCTGGATATCACGCGCAGTGCGTACCTTCTCGATCTGCAGCACTTCGAGTGCATTACGCTCGGCATCATGGCTGATATGTCGACGCACCAGCGAAGCGGCCAGATCGGCCGCGCTGCTGCCACCTGCACACGAGCCGCGGTTCCGGTCGAGATTGAATATTCGGTCGGCACGGACGTGATGATCCGGAAACCGCTCCTGGAATGCCCGCACATGGAGCCAACTCACGCACGTCTGGTGACGTTTCATAAGTCCGGCATCGGCAAGAATGAATGAACCGGTGCAGACACCGATAAGCGGAATTTTCGCAACGGCAGCGGCCTGCAGATATGCAATCGACTGGCGGTCGACAGGTTCTTCGACGCTCAACAGACCTCCTACAACCACGATGTAGTCAAACGCGGCAGGATCCACGAAGTTCGAAGTTGGAGCTACCTGGATTCCGCAGCTTGATGTGACAAGATTGCGCGTGCTGCCAAGCACCTGCCAATCTGCCGTTACTCGTCCGGAGCGATCCTGCTCGTCACTCGCCAAACGCAGTGTATCCACAAACAAGGCGAAGGCGGACAGCGTGAATGAACGCGCAAGGATGAACCCGATCCTTAATTTCTCCATATCAGGCATTTTCAAATTCCATTCCAGTGCCGCTTGCGAGAGAGCCGGGCTCTCCGAGAAACAACTCCCGAAAAATGGCCTCGCTCTCCACCGGCTAAGGCGATCTCCGGCTCCGATGCAAAGCGCTGGCCATCACCTTCTTGTTATCGATGCCAGCCTTCGTGGCGCCGATCCTTGATACCTCGACATCTTACTCATAGATCGAGCATTCCGAGACGAAGTGGCCTTTGGAACCGCTGGCGGCCAGTTCCTGCAGAGTTGGTCAAATTTTTAGATAGATCTTTATGCTACAAAACGAACTCGCAACTTTCCTTTTAGGTTGTTGCAGAGAGCCTCTTCCCGGCAGGATATTGGCCGCTTCAGCACGCCACGACGCCCTGACCTTGCCAATTGGAAAAGACTGACGGTTCCTTCCTGAACGTGAACTCGATGCCGCTAAAATTAGAGTTCCAATCGGTATTGCGGAAATTTATTCGTCAAATGATTGGATAAATGTGCCTTATGTCATATTGATGAGCTTAATATTACCTATGACCTTTGGCTTCAGTGTCACCGACACTAGCAACACACAAACGATAGCTCACCAGTTAACTATAGGTGTAATAGCGGGACCTGTTCGCATTTGTCCGGACTACAGTACCCATCATGGGATCAGGCTAAATACATAAGCGGACTATTTGGCAGGCATTGGATTTGTCAGCATTTTCCTGCAAAGTTGCCTTTCGGTACAGACATCCACGTATGCAAGGAACTACTGTCTTCTCGCACGATAGGGACCCTTTGGCTGAAGCGTTTTAGCGGAGTCTGCATCAAAAAAATTGCAGCCTCCGCCATCTTTTCAGTTGTCGCTTCATGAGTATATGGCAGGATAACTCCCGCTGCGCGACCTCTTGATGTTCGATGATCTCGGCTATCTTCCTTTCCAGGCCGGCGGGCAGTTGCCTCTCCACCTGATCTCGATGCTCTACCCGGTCGGCGATGACATCTGGGAACCTAGCCCCATACCAGCCAAATGACCGCTTTAAGCCTCGTCCGGAGCACCCTGAATGACCGGAATGAAGGCGCAAAGCCGACACCGTTGTGCATTTTTTGGACCGGGTGCCGATTAGATCGAGGCAGTCCTATTTTTGCGAGAGCGCACTTGCGACCAGGAAGTCCGCCAGTCGCCTCGCGTCGTCCGACAAAGGCGATTGCTCGTCGCGACACAGATAGTAGCCGCGATTGGTCCGCAACACGTCCCTTGAAAGACGCACAAGGCGGCCAGCCTGCAATTCAGACCTGAGAAGCGCGACGCTTCCCATCGCGATTCCGTTTCCGCGAATGGCTTCGCCTATGGTTTGGGAATAGGTGCTCAGCATTTCGGTGCGCCAATCTGGCCTGCTGCCGGTTTTTCGGACACCAGTTCAAGTTAACATTGCTTTCTCCTCGAACTCGACGGGGCTCATATAGCCCAGTGCCGAGTGCCGTCGTCGGGGATTGTAGAAACGCTTTATGCTGATACCGATGCATTCAGTCCAAGAAGCTCGGAGCAGAACGTCGGTTTCGTCTTTATGAAATCTTCGAGGTCATCGTCCTTTTCCTATTTGATCAGCGAAACTAGGTGGCGTTAGACTGGCGAATTCCGAAAACCATCCATTTGGTCGCAACCTGCCGCCTACTCAGGAATCCGCGAGTGCGAGGTGGAACAAATGCGAGAATTTCTCCCGATTGAAGTGCCGGCACGCCTGCCGAGTCGCACTCTTGGACGTAGGGGCATCTCCATCAATGATCTGCTTCTTTACATGCCTTGGCTCAATCTGCTTCAGCAGTTCCTTGGTGCGTCGTTCGGCGTCAGTCGAAAAGGTTAGGTTTTTACCTTGTTTTACGGCCATCTGCGACACTGCGCCGCGAAATCATTGATTTGTAAATTAAAATACCTATCTACACAATGTCGGATGGAGAATAGAACCCGTTATGAAAGCGCGAATAGAAAAACCAGAGAATAGACATGAACGTGCAGATAGAATTGCACGCGAATACAATGCTGAAGAACGCAGCCGGCGCGACGAAAAGACTGCCAGGCTCCGCGAAATGCGTCTGAAAATTGAGAGGATGGCAGGATGAAGACTATCGGGTACAAAGATTTTGGCTGCCCGGTCGTCGCTGGCCAGTACTCCTACAATGCCATTCTTGTCGACGTTGGTGCCTCGCAAATTTCGGAGTGGGACAGCGATCCGCAGTTTCGGTTTGCACTCGTTCACACATACGAAAACCGCTACTCGTTGGCGTCGGTGGTGGCACAAGCAATTGCTTAAGTCCCCTAGGTTGTCATCTCCGTATGGCTGTCAATTCCCTCTAAGACCATAACGATCCACGCTCTGTTCGATCCAATGGTGATTGCGCGGCAAGTCCGCAGCTAGAAAATAACACCCACACGGCGGCAATCACACTCATATCCGTTTGCAGCCGGAGGCTCCCCATGATGAATCATCTTTTTTGGTCATTTTACACGGCCACGGTGCTCGGCAGTGTTGCCGCGCTTGTCGTGCTGTCACTTGTCTAACTCTGCCGCCGAAAAATCGAGCAACCCACGCGCCGGCGTAGGAATATCAGTCGATATTGTGCAAATGCGACGTGATCACCGATAGAATATCTTCGAACTGTATCGAAACAGCTTGCTTAAAGTGTGAACCAAAAAGCTTGAAAAATTGAAGGTGTCGTGCATTTCCATGAAGCAAAAAACTGACGAATGGGCTCAGCCATTGAATTAATTATTTTGTGAGCTATATTGGTTTCATATGCTTCACCTGACCACGGATGTACTGGCAGGAAGAGGCACCTAGGCCGGCGCCACTATGTTGTCCGGCCTTTTCCCCGGCTCTGATCTGCGCTCCGTTTGCTCCGTCGCTCCTTGGCGTTGAGCATATCGGTGATTGCGGATCGGCCGGGGTTTGGTCTGGGCTACAGCGATGCCCCGCATGAGATCGTGCTTCAAAGACAGAACGAGTATTATGGGCTGCAATCCGGAGACGGCGAGGTCAACCCTACTAAAACAAGACGCAGACGTTCAGGTCCTCCAGCGTCTTGAAGCGCAGCCTTGGCGTGAAGAAGCGCTCGCGCAGCAGCCCCACCTGGTTCTCGACCTGACCCTTCTCCCAGCCCGCCGCCGGCGTGCAGGCCTCCGGCTCGACGAGGTAGTGGCCGCACATTTGCAAGAAGCGTCGATTGTAGCGTCGATCCCGGCCGATGAAGACCGCGTCCACCGCCGTCTTCATGTTGTCGTAGATGCCTCGCGTGCAGGTTCCCTTGAAAAAGGCGAACGCCCGGTCATGCGCGTCAAACACCATCTCCTGCGTCTCACGCGGATAGGCCCTCACGAAGAACATGCGGCTATGACAGAGCCGCATGTGCGCCACAGCTTCGCCTTCACCACCACGTTGAAGGATGCCGACGACCGCATCTCCACGAACGGGAGCGGCCGCTGGATGGACGATGTCTTCATCGAGCGGCGGTGACGCAGCCTCAAATGCGAATGCGTCTTCCTCAGCGCATTCGAGACTGGAAGCGAGGCGCGCAGCGGCATCGGTTCATGGATCGATTATTGCAACCGGCGACGCACACACACGACCATTGGCGGCAGGACGCCCGACGAGGTTTATGCTATTGCGGAAATCACGGAGCAAATGGCAGCATAACAACCAAGCCGATCCACCTTAACCAAGCCGCCAAACTGTCTCGCCAGGCGGGACCACCTCAATAGCCAACCTCAGCCGAAACAAAAATGAGTTCTTGGAAGGAAAGGCGCTGCAGGCCGGATGGGATAGGTGCTCGTCTGCCATTTCGTTGGCCAGGAAGAGAAACCGGGAAAAAGACTTCCTGTTCACCGCTACCATCATGCCCGGTTGACACGGCCTGCAGCAACAGCGAAACGCCTAGGATAGGAAAAGGTTCAAGATCGATGCTTTTTGAGCCAGTTCAACAGTCTTGTTTCGTCCTCATTGAATCCAGCATGCACGCGCTTGCCTTTGGCGGCTTTCCAGTTTCTCTCATTGAGTTGTCCCTCCAACCAGTCATTCAGAACGGCCGGGTGAATGTACGACTTGCGACAGACCGATCGCGTATTGACAAGCCGCTCCGCGACTTTGTCGATGACTCCGTTCAGGACGCGCTTTTGTGATGCTTTGCTTTCCGGCCGCTCGATTTGAGTGAATAGCGTCGCGGCATAAATGGTGCCGCCCCAGGTTCGGAAGTGTTTGGCGCTGAAGCCATTGCCAGCCGCCTCGCGAATATAACCATTGACGTCTTGCGATCGAACCGGCCGCCTAATGCCGTCTTCATCAAGATACTGGAAAAGCTTCTGTCCCGGAATGTCCTGAGCACCCCGAACGACACGAGCGATGCGACGATCGACAAGCTTCAGCTTCCATTCCTTGCCCGATTTGCCCTTGAAAGCAAAACGCAGGCTGGCCCCCTCGATATCGACATGGCGGTCTCGCAAGGTTGTCAGGCCGAAACTCTTGTTTTCCCTGGCATAGGCGGCGTTGCCAATCCGTATCATCGTATTGTCGAGCAGCCACACCACAGCAGCTGTCACCCTCGCGAACGGTAGCCCATGCCGTCGCAGATCGGCATCCACCTGAGCCCGCAATCGGGGCAAAGCTTCCGCGAAGTCGACAAGGCTGTCGTATTTTTGGCCGTCACGCTCGGCTGCCCAATCGGCATGATAGCGATATTGCTTGCGGCCTTTGAAATCCCTCCCGGTGGCTTGTATGTGGCCTGTGGGATCGGGCGAAATCCAGACATCTGTCCATGCAGGCGGGATAGCGAGCGCGCGAATGCGCTGGACGATTTTTCCCTCGCCCAGTTTCTCGCCTTTCGCCCCTACATACCAGAATCGCCTAGGAGCGCCTTTGCGACGAATCCCCGGTTCACTGTCATCGACGTATGTAAGCTGGGTGCAAGTGGTCGCTTCATTGCTGTTCGTGGTTTCAAGCATCTGAGGTGATCAACCGTTTCCGACATGGAGAAACGAGGTCGGTCAACACAAGTTCCCGGACTTCCGGACTATCTGGGGATCCCGGAGCAACCAGTTCCTGATCGGCTGCTCGGAAGGCATGTTTGCTATGCGTGTGGAAACGCAAACAAGCCTGCATCGGCATCAGAATAGCCTTCGATGGAGGCGGTCAAAATTTCCGAGGCAAGTTGGGAAAATGTAATGCCGTTTCCACCGTAACCCATGACGGCTTGTACTCGAGGGTGCTGCGGAACTACGCCAATGAATGGCAATCCCGTTGCCGTGCTCCCGAATGTCCCAGCCCAGGCAAACTTGGGCGTGGAGTCGATCTGCGGAAAGAGCACCGACAGCTTTCTGGCAATCCGCTCCGACTTGGATTGGATGAACTTGTCCCGCAAAGTTTCATCGGAAAAATCCTCGTCCTCTCCTCCACAAATTACACGACCGTCCGCGGTGGCGCGGGCATAGAGATAGGGATCGGACGCTTCCCACATGAACGCCGGACCCGGCCAAAGCTTCGACGGTTGGGGAAGGGTCGCAATTGCCCATGTAGAGATCAGCTGATGGCCCTTCCTGGGCACGATATCGACCAGTTCATAGCCGGTCGCCAGTACCAGGTGTTTGGCGGTCAGGATTGGCCCCAGATTGGATTGAACGGCAACACTGTCGCGGCTGCTTTCAATCTTCACTGCCTCCACCGGAGCATAGAACCTGGCTTTGCGTTCAAGGCTTCTGAGCAGAAGTCCAGCCGTCAGCTTTCTCGGATCAAGGGCGATATTGTCATGGCTGATGATAGCGCCGGCACGCTTGATGCCGTGACTGTCTAACAGTGCTTTTCGGCTCAGATAGGTTGCAGCAATTCCAGCCTCGCGCCTCGCTGTCGCCTCCTTGCGCAACTCTGAAGCACCCAGCGCGTTGCCAGCAACGTAAAGCGACGGTGTGCTCGACAGCCCGCAATTGATGTCCAGCGCCTCAATGCGGCCTTTGAGGTTCGTGAGTGCAAGCCGGGAGCGGCGCCATGCCTGTTGAGCGGCCGGTTTGCCGATCATGCGTGAAAGGCGGGTAATTGGTTGGTCGATCTCGAACTGGACCAGTGCAGTGGTCGCGGATGTTGAGCCTGCCAGCGGCGCGCGACGATCGATGCAGACGACCGAATGGCCCGCAGCTGTTAATGCTTCCGCCGCCATCGCCCCGCTGATCCCCATCCCGACCACGAGCACGTCACACTTCATGTCACGATGTAATTTCTGGCAGGGGACGCTGGGCGCCCTGTAAGCGAGCCATACCGGCTTGCCGGTACGCAAATCGAGTTTTCTCATCATGACCCCCCTCTGATCGAGGAGGAAATCACTCAAACCGCATTTGGTTCCCTGGCGACGGGTCTTCGAATTGGAACTGAACCGGTTGTGAGGAATTGGTATGGAGGCGCATCCAAGGAAGAACAACATGCCAGAAAAAACTGCTTATGAAACCGGGGCCAGGAAATACCCGGCCCGCACAGGTCCCGATCCGAGTGATGAGTTTTCGCAGAAGGCGGCAGAGAACCGCAAGCCGCCTTCCGGTGTTGGAATTACCCAAGGGGCAAAGAAAAAGCCCGCTGGCGACGGTAAAAAGTCCTAGAATCGAGCAGGAAGTCTCTGCACTTTCGTCGCTTCAAAGTGCGCTCCCGAACAGAGACATGGCTGACATTCCTCAGGTCCAGCCAATTGCTGAATACGGATTTTCAATGATGGGTTTGATTTTCCGCGTTTCGCTTGCGGGTAGCGGCTGCTTTCTGAGCCGACGCCGACCGTTCCGCTTTCGGTCTGGAAGCGGAAGCTTGACCGCCCTTCACTCCACCTCTGTGGGCAGCGGGATTGCCAGTGTGCTTACCCCGACCAGAGCCGCCTGGATTTTTGCCGCCGCCATCGTCTTTGTTGACGGTCGCCCACGCTCGACGTTCAGCCTCTTCTTCAGAAACACCTCGCTTTTCGTAGCCTTCCGCTATGTGGTCCGCCTTGCGTTCCTGCTTATCCGTGTATTTGGACTTGTCTCCCCGTGGCATGGAAAGTCTCCTCAGTCCTTGTGTTCAGGCATGTCTTTCAGTTGGTCCTTCGTCCACGATGTCACAGCGTGAACATCACCATCTTCATCGCGCATGAAGTCGAGGTCGGTGGCGGACACCGCCACGGGTTTGGCGCCAATGCCAAGGAAGCCGCCAACATCAATAACGACCTGGCTGCCGTGGACATGATCCACCGACCCGATGGTCTCGTCATCCTGGCCATAGACGGTGGCGCCCTCCAGGATGTCGGGCGTCAATTCAGCGGGTGTCAGGCGAACGTGGTTAGTATGGTCCATTTGAATGCCTCCTCTAGGTTTAGACATTCTCAACAACCGAAGCCGAAAAGCGTTCCGAAGGAACTTCGCCTGAGGGCAAATGTGATCGGGCGGCATTGGCGTCCCGCCTTATCGTTTCAGATTAGGCCGTATCTTCTCGACCTCTTCGCGTGTGCTCGTATCGGGAATGTCGCTGTCGCCCTTTGGGTTAGGCACCGGGTTATCCCTGGTATCCCGCGTCGGCTTCTCTTTCGGCTTTCCTGCATGTTTCGCCGTCTCCGGCTTTTTGGGTTTCGTGCCTTTTGCCATCATCGCCTCCGGATCAGCATTCAAATTGGGTTGTTGCTCCAGCTAATGGCCAAAAGGGCTTACCCCTCGGCCTTCATGGTCGCAGCCAGTTCGAGCAGTTTCTTGCGTTCACGCCCATGCTTCGCAATCAATTCCTTGGCCTGCTTGGGCGACAGGTCTGTATGTTCGGCCAAGTAGCGGACATCAGGATCTTCAACACCGCTTGCCGGCTTAGATTTGGTCTCTCTGGACTCGTCTTTCATGGTCTGAGCTCCCATCTTCAGAATCTCTAACGCTTCCTCTTTCGTGATGCCTACACGGGGGGCGAAATAGGCAGCTTCTCGGGCGCGTTCGGCGCGGTTAATCAACATGTAGCTCATCGGTTTTCCTTCATTCCAAGATGGAAACTGCTGGACCTGTCTTATGTTCCCTTGGCACCTTCTTCCGAGAACCATCCTCCACTTCGAGCGTTTGACATCTTTCAGCGGAGAAATGTCATGGCCGAGGCTAATACGAGCAAAGCCGGCGCAGCCGTCTCAAAACAACGACGCATACAGAAGACGGTCGCCCGAAAGGATGCTGCGAGCAGCAAATCTCAGGACAGGCCGATGCAGGCGGGAGCGCGCCGGTATCCGGTCCCTCCGTTCCCGAAGCAACACTATCCCAAGCCCGGTCACGAACGCGTCCTGAACCCTCAGCCGATGTATGACGCTCCCTTCTATCGCGGATCTCAAAAGCTCCAGGACAAGGTCGCCGTGATCACAGGTGGCGATTCGGGAATTGGTCGAGCAGTGGCCGTACTTTTCGCGCGTGAAGGTGCAGACATCGTCGTGTTACATCTTGCCGAGAAAACGGATGCCGCAGTGACTAAATCCGCGGTGGAAAAGGAAGGTAGGCGATGTCTGGTTATCCAGGGTGATGTCTCAAAGCGGGCGTTTTGCGAGAAATCTGTCGCACGTACACTGGATGTCTTCGGGCAACTCGACATCCTTGTGAACAACGCGGCGTTTCAGGTGCATTCTCACGATTTCGAGAACCTCACCGCTGAGCATTTCGACATGACGATGAAGACGAACCTTTATGGCTATTTCAACATGGCCAAGGCCGCCGTTCCACACATGCGGTCAGGAGCCGTTATCCTCAACACAGGTTCGATCACCGGGATCGACGGATCGAAGGCGCTGGTAGACTATTCGCTGACCAAGGGCGGCATCCATGCATTCACCCGCTCACTCGCTGGCAACCTGATCGGCAAAGGCATTCGGGTCAACGCAGTGGCGCCGGGGCCGGTCTGGACGCCTCTCAATCCCTCCGACAAGGAGGCAGAGGATGTTTCCAAATTCGGCTCAAAGACACCAATGAAGCGGCCTGCGCAACCGGAAGAAATTGCGCCTGCCTACGTCTTCCTCGCGTCCTCGCACTGTTCGAGCTATATCACCGGCGAGGTGCTCCCAATCATCGGTGGCTATTAGCATCGAGCGATAAGGAACTGATCCCGCAGACCGCTAGGGCGCAACAACAATCGCTTTCCGCGGGCCAAAATTCGCTCTAGCGTGACGCATGGCTGAGATTATCGGAATTCATCAAAAACCAGTCCTGTCCGCGGAAGCCCGGCTTCGGGCGATTGTCGATTCCTCGTTCGACGCCATCGTTGGCAAGGACCTGAACAGCATCATCAGCGACTGGAACCCGGCCGCGGAGCGCATGTTCGGCTACACCGCCGAAGAAGCCATAGGGCGATCGGTTCTCATGCTGATCCCGGAGAACCAGCGCAGCGAAGAAGTCGACATCATCGACAAGATTAAGAAGGGCGAACGCATTGCCAGCTTCGAGACGGTTCGACTCAGGAAGGATGGTAGCAAGATCAACGTGTCGCTGACGATTTCACCGATTAAGGATCCTAACGGGAATATCGTCGGCGCGTCCAAAATTGCACGCGACATCACTGCCACAAAGGAGAGCGAGCGCCGCATCCGTCTGCTCCTTCGGGAGGTCAACCACCGCGTCAAGAACCAGTTTGCCGTGATCCTGTCCGTCATCAGGGAGACGGCCAACAGGACGCAAAACAATGACGAGTTCCTGGCGCGTGTCCGCGACCGGATTAGCGCACTATCGCGTTCTCACGATCTGTTGGTGTCATCCGATTGGGAGGGTGCAAGCCTGTTTGAACTGGTGCAGGAACACCTGAAGCCGTTCGGCCATGAGGAACGCATCACGCTGTCCGGGCCACTGGTCATGTTGACCCCTAATGCTGTGCAGTATCTCGGAATGGCCGTCCACGAGCTGGGGACGAACGCCGCCAAATACGGCGCACTCTCGGATGCCGTCGGCCGAATTTCCGTTACGTGGCAGATACTGACCAGACCCGGTGAAGACGACGAGATCCAGCTTATCTGGGACGAGACGTCGATCCCGCACGAAACGGCCAAAGAAGCATCGCACCGCGGCTTTGGCAATGTGGTGCTGCAACGCATAGCGCCGCAATCCGTCAGCGGAAGAAGTTCGCTTGAGCGGGAGCCGGGTCACGTGCGCTGGATGCTGGTGGCGCCGGTTCGGTCGGTGCTTGTCCAGCATCTGGAAGACAATCCTGAGCCGGTGGATTTCGAACTTTGATGCCCGACTGACCGAATTCGTATGGCCATGTCCGGTTTTATCCGAACCAAACAGTAACTGACGCGTTCTCCCGACAGGCGATCCTCGCCTTATGGAGAAAACCATGGACTGGAACCGCGTCGAAGGAAACTGGAAGCAGATCAAGGGCAAGGTCAAAGAGCAGTGGGGCAAGCTCACTGATGATGATCTGGACGTGATCGCCGGCAAACGGGATCAGCTGGAGGGCAAAATCCAGGAGCGCTATGGTCTCGAAAAGGACCGTGTGCGCCGTGATGTGGACGACTGGTACGGTCACCAGCGGTGGCCGATGTAGTCCGTTGTTCAGGCCCGCTCAGCGTCGGCTGGGCGGGCTCTCGCTAGCGACATGGCAAAGGGCGAACGGCAAATTCCTCGATACGTCGCGAAAGCACATTCCCACGTCAGTCCTTTCAACCGGAACGGTGGTCCCATGCCTAAAAACTTCCCCACGACAAAGGCGCGTCAAGGCTTGCGTGGACGGCCGGTCCTTGTCGTTCTGATTGTATCGCTTGCGCTGGTCGCCGTGGTTTGGGCCATTGTCGAATTTTACGGGCAGTCCATAGAGCCTGATCCCCAAGAGAGCCCGACTTATCAAGGCTAAGCGCCGCTCACCAAAAATATTTTTGGCCGAAGCCGAATGCGCCGTCTGAGCTCGGTCATAATGGAACCGCTGACGGAGTAGTCCGTTCTTTTCTATTCCTCATAAGGAAAATGAACATGGCGCCACGCCCCGCCTGGAAAGGCTACCTGAAACTTTCGCTCGTCACATGCGCGGTCGAGTTGACCAATGTCGTGACCCATTCGGAGAAGATTTCGTTTCGCGTCCTGAACCGAAAGACCGGCAACACGGTCAAGCGGATCTATGTCGATGCCGAAACCGGCAAGCCGATCGCGGATGGCGACGAGATAAAGGGCTATGAGGTGGACGACGGCGAATTCGTCCACATCGAGGAAGACGAGATCGAAGCGGTCAAGATCGAATCTTCCAACATGATGAGCCTGGACGGGTTCGTCGACAAATCCTCCATCCAACAGATTTATCTCGACATGCCCTATTATCTCGCGCCGGCGGACAAGGTGTCCGAGGATGCCTTTGCCGTCATCCGCGAAGCGATGAATGCGAAGAAGAAGGCTGGCCTTGCACGCATCGTTCTGTACCGGCGCGAACGCCCGGTGGTGATCGAGCCGCTTGGCAAGGGCATGGTCTTGACCACCCTTCGCTACGACAGCAGCGTGCGTCAGCCGGACACGGTCTTTGATGACATCAAGCAGGTGAAGACCGACAAGGAGATGATCGATCTCGCCGAGCATATCATCGACAAGAAGGCAGCGAAGTTCGACCCGTCCGGGTTCGATGACAAATACGAGGAAGCGCTGCTCGAACTGATCCGTGCCAAGAAGGCGGGTCGCAAGGCGCCGAAGGCCAAGGCGGCATCGAAGCCGTCGAACGTGGTCAACCTTTTCGACGCGCTGAAGAAAAGCCTCGCCGCCGATGGCGCGCAGGACGAGGCTTCGGAAAAGACTGCACCGGCATCCAAGGCAAAGCCGGCCTCATCGAAGCGTGGCGGCGCACCGAAACGCAAGTCCGCTTGACCGATGCCGGCACTCGAGCAATACCGCGCCAAGCGCGATTTCAGGAAGACTGCCGAACCTTCGGGCAAAGCGTCGCCCAAGAAGGCCTCGGCCGCCGGGCCGGGCGGCATCTTCGTCATCCACAAGCACGCGGCGACGCGGCTTCATTACGACCTGCGTCTCGAACATGACGGCGTGCTGTGGAGTTGGGCGGTCACGCGCGGCCCAAGTCTCGATCCGCACGAAAAGCGGCTGGCGGTCCATGTCGAGGACCACCCGATCGACTACGCGCCGTTCGAAGGCACCATTCCCAAGGGCCAGTATGGCGGCGGTTCGGTGATCGTTTGGGACGAGGGCACGTGGCAGCCCGAACATGACCCCGGAAAGGGTATGAAGAAAGGCCATCTTGATTTTGAACTGCATGGCCACAAGCTCAACGGCAAATGGCACCTTGTGCGGCTGAAGCCCAAGGCGGGCGAAAAGCGCGACAACTGGCTCCTGATTAAGTCCGATGACGCTGCTGCGCGTCCGGGCGAGGACATTTTGCAGGACGCGCCGCAGTCGGTGAAGTCTGGCCTCACCGTCGAGGAGGTCGGAGTCGGCAAGACGGCCAAGGGCAAGAAGCCGTGGGTCTGGCACTCGAACAAGCCTGCCGCAGGCAAGGCGCGCGCGGGCGCGGCAAAGAAGCTCGACTTCATCGTGCCTCAGCTGGCGACCCTGCAAAGGCAGGCGCCGTCCGGCAAGGAATGGCTGCACGAGGTGAAGTTTGACGGCTATCGCATGCAGGCCCAGATCGCCGGCACCGATGTCCGGCTTTTGACCCGCACCGGCCTCGACTGGACCGAGCGCTTTGGCGGCGGCATCGTTGCCGCACTTGGGGCCTTGAAATGCAGCGACGCCGTTCTCGACGGCGAGATCGTGGTGCTGGGCGACAACGGCGTCTCATCCTTCTCCCTGTTGCAAGCCGACCTGTCGGCAGAACGGGCCGACCGCTTCGTCTACTACGCCTTCGACCTGTTGCGGCTCGATGGCAACGATCTGCGCGCCGAGCCGCTCGTCGAGCGCAAGGCGGGATTGCGCGAATTGCTGGCGGGCCAGTCGGACGAATCCTCTTTGCGTTTCAGCGATCATTTCACCGAACCGGGCGGCGTCATGCTCAAGCACGCTTGCCGCATGGGGCTCGAAGGGGTCGTGTCGAAGCGTGCGGACGCTCCCTATCGAAGCGGGCGCGGCGCATCCTGGATCAAGTCGAAATGCACCGAGCGGCAGGAGTTCGTCATCGGCGGCTACTTGCCGTCGGAAAAGACCGGGCGCGGCCTGCGCTCCCTGTTGGTCGGCTATCACGAAGGCGGTTCGCTGCACTACGCGGGACGTGTCGGTACAGGCTTTTCGTCAAGGATCGCCGATGATTTGAAGAAGAAGCTGGATCGCCTCAAGGCAGCGAAATCGCCTTTTGATGCAGCCGTTCCACATGGCAAGGGGTTGGTGTGGGTCAAGCCTGAACTGGTCGCAGAAGTCGAGTTTCGAAGTTGGACCGGGGACCGTATGATCAGGCACGCATCCTTCCAGGGGTTGCGCGAGGACAAGCCGGCGGAGGACGTCGTGCAGGAAAAACCGAAAGCGTCGAAGGCCACGCGGCAGGATGATGGGGCGACGGATGCCACTACGTCCGTCAAGCTATCGCATCCCGAAAAGCTGCTTTGGCCGAATGAGAAGGTCACGAAAAAGGACCTGCTCGACCACTATGCGCTGGTGTGGCCGCGCATGAAGCAATTCGTGCTCGACCGGCCGTTGGCCCTGGTGCGTGCGCCCGATGGCGTCGATGGCCAGCGCTTTTTCCAGAAGCACGCTTCACCCGGCATGAGCGAACACATCTTCAAGTCGAAGGACCCCGAGGACAATGAGGAGATCCTCTTTGTCCGCGATTTCGACGGCATCGCCGCGTTGGTTCAGATGGGTGTGGTCGAGATCCACATCTGGGGTTGCAAGGTCGATGAAATCGACACGCCTGACCAGATCGTCTTCGACCTCGATCCCGACGAAGGCGTGGCCATGGATGAGGTTCGCAAGGCGGCGCTCGACATTCGCGACAAGCTTCAGGAAATGTCGCTGCCCACCTTCGTCAAGACGTCCGGCGGCAAGGGCTATCACATCATGGTGCCGCTGAAGCCGGCGGCCAAATGGGATCAGGTCAAGGCCTTCGCCCACGACTTCGCACGCGCCATGGAACAGGCCGAGCCCGACCGCTTCACCGCCACACTGTCGAAGAAGGCGCGCACCGGCAAGATATTCATCGACTATCTGCGCAACGGTCGCGGCTCCACCACTGTCGCGCCCTATTCTTCGCGCGCCAGGAAGGATGCCACCATTTCCATGCCGGTGACCTGGGCCGAGATCGAGGCCGGCCTTGCCCCGAACGCCTTTCCGCTCGGCGAAAAAGCGACATTGAAACGCCTCGAAGCCGACGATCCTTGGCAAGACTTCTTCGCTATGACCAAGCCGCTCAAGCAGACCTCAAGCCTGTAGATATGTTGGTACTCGCGGGACATCTCGACTACGAGCGCTCAAGATTTTATGAGAAACACACTCAAGCCAGCGACATCGAGGCAGCACAGCGCCAAAGCCGAAGAACGTCTTCAATCTGGCAGAAGTTCAACAGAAGCGCTTTGAGCAGGAACGCGGCGAAGTCCCCGCCAAAAACGGAAATAAAGGCAAAGCGGCTTGAACCTATTCTAGGCCGGTTGTGGGCACAAAAAGACCTTAATCAAGTCTGGAACGAAACAGACGAATCGAGGTTTTGCTTTCCTAAGCAATGCAAAGGAGAACCCGATGAAGACGCGCTTAACCCTTGCCCTGTCCATGCTTCTGGCATGTGGCGGGATCGCTGCTGCACAGAATACTGTTGTCGTTCCGGCCGATACAACTGTCGTCGTGCCGGCTGAACCTGCGCCAGGCGCCGTCGTGATCCAGCCCGAGCAACAGACAATAATTCGGGAATACGTGCACAAGAACCCGGCTGCGTCGATCAATATTCTTGGGCTCGAACTGAGCCTTGGCACCAAGGTGCCCGAAACGGTAGAACTTCATGAAGTACCTAACGTCAGCTATCGCTATGCAGTCATCAACGGACAGACGGTCTTGATCGACCCTCAAACCCACCAGATTGTTCAGGTGCTCAACTAAGTTTCAAAAACCCCATCCGGTAGTCGTCCGGATGGGGCATGCTCACCGGGAAACAGGGTGGCGTGGATTTCCCGGTGATGGCTAGGCGATGGTAGAGTTCTATATTCTGCCCAGCACGACCAGAATGATGACGATGAGAAGCACGACGCCCAAACCGCCGCCGCCATAATAGCCCGTCCCATAAAACGGACCGCCGCCGAGCCCGCTAAATCCGCCCAGTAAAATAAGCACAAGCAGTATGATAAGAATTGTACCGAGACTCATGATGTCCCCTCTCCGATGGGTTGCTCAATGAATGCGAACCACAACGTTTAGAACGCCACAGCGTTCCGGATTTCCCAAATGCCTTGGCTGAGAAAACGAAACCCCGCCGCCGGAGGGATCGGCAGCGGGGGCTTGCACACAATGTCAGGATGCGAGACTGACGATGGTTAACTTGCGGAAGGACGATCGGTTCCTAATTTTCGGCTTTTCTTTTGAGCAGCTGTGGCAGAACGTGCCTGTCGCCTCAGGATGATAGCCAGAGCGCGGTTTTCCCGCTCCACCGGCGTCTCGTTCGGGGGTGCATTGCATTCCAGTTGGACTTGCATTTCTGCCAAGTCTTCGGAAGTAAAGAAGCCAGAGTAATCATCTGGAATGCGCATAATGGCCTCCTTTCAAGGAGGTCGGGGGCGAAAGCATGTTGTCCGCTGTCAGCCGCCAGCGCCCAGTTCAATGGCTGGCGATAACCCATCATCGCACCGAAACATGTCATTAGCGAGTCATATCTAAATCGAGGTCTTTTTTGCCGGTGAGGGGAACATTCATCCCGCGCCATCGTTCCTATTTTCATACAACAATGGAAAAGGACGATCCACATGAAACTCGCAATTCTAGCTACAAGCGCTCTCGGTCTTTTCATCATGTCAAATGCCTCGCTGGCAGCAGGCGGAAACACGACCGCCTTGGATGACACGGCGAAAATGGGCGCGTTTTACACGGACAGCTCCATGAAGACGATGAAGGCCGACGACGAATTTGTTGCGGCCTGGAAGGCGATGACTGACGATGACAGAGCATCTATGACCAAGGCATGTGCAGACGAGCTGGCGAATGCCGACGCTGCGAACACACATCCTGAGTTTTGCAGCAACGTTAAGCGGCTGGGCGGCGAGCAATAGCAAGATCGCGCTGCAACGAAAAAGCCCGCCCGGCCTAGCCGAGCGGGCGGACATTTGTTTCGACGGGAGGAAGGCGTTCAGCTCAACCGATCTATTTCCCGCTTATTGCCTGGATGAATTTTACACGCCATCTCGCGTTGATCGTTGCTCATCCACATTTCCTACACCCAGAATTTGGAATTGGATGGAAAAGTCCCGCGAGTTCCCGAACATCTTCAAGTGGACTCTGAGGATGAGCTCGATCAGCTGTTTTCAGCAGCTGGATAGGTTACTTTTCCTAGAGCGATTCTTTGTGCGCCAGGCGTCAACATCGCGGCGTCGATCTGTCCAGGTCCCATCAAATGATCGACTTCATGGCCATTAACCAGCAAATAGTCTGTAATTATTCGGCGGTGACATCGCCACCAAACAGCCTCGGAGCACATAATTGTTAGGCGCCGACCTCGGCCGAGCTTAAGCAACTCGGCGAAACCGGTGGCGAATTCGTTGCCCAACGCATAATCGGCGTAGTTGTGAAAGCTCTGTACCCTCCATAGCGCATTGACGTTTTCATCAACGTGAAACTGTTTTGGACGCCGCCCGCCCAAGGCCGAGCAATGCCGGTAACCGATCTGAAACTGCATCAATTCCTGGGGAAGGCATTCGATGTTGAATACTGGATTCGTCCGTGACCTTGGAAATGAGCGAACGTCGACCACAAGTTTTACCTGCGCTTCGTGCAGGATGTCGACAAACGCTCGAAGGCTGCGGTTTGAATGGCCGATGGTCGTAAACTGCGTCGACATCAGTCGATTTTCGTCAAAGCGCCTTCTTTATGGGCGGCTATATGATCGGACTTGTCGCTCATTATCTCGTATTGCGGGTCATGTTTCGATGCGCGGTGTCGATGACCCTTGTAGTCAAAATCCTGCTGGTGAACCTTGATGATCTTGCCACTGACCCGTCCTGCTTCCGACTTCCAACTGACATGATCGCCGACCGAATACTTTGTCATGTTTATCTCCGTCTTTGACGATAATGGGACTGGACTAAAACTGTTCCAGATACCGGCGCATAAAACGTAAGCGGGTAGCCGAGGCCGTTCAAGCTTTGAAGTTCCAGGGCATGAGATCGTCGATCCGGGAGATCGGCCAACCTTGAGAGATGCGCTCAAGCATCTGGTTGGGGGCTTTCGGCGACGGAGCTTTACCGCAAGTACGGTGTGAGCGATGCGACGTTCTACAAGTGGCGCTCGAAGTATGGCGGCATTGACGTATCTGACGCGAAGCGGCGGTAGAGCCTGGAGGGGAGAAGGGCAAGCTGAAACGGCTGCTGGCCGACGCCATGCGATCATAAAATGTGCAAATCTGCTTCATCAAACTTCATGTGCGTCCCATTTCGGTTCACTTAATGACTTCAGTCCTGGCACGATGATTGCTGCACCCTTCGCTAAACAACTTGGAGAGGCAAAATGCGCATCATTTCCAAACCCGCGATACGCGATGGTTGGCCTAAGAAGCTCTTTCACCAGCCTCTCGTCCGAGAGAATGTTGAGCGCGGATCCGATGGGGTGGCAATTACGCTGATTGTCAAGGATATTTATACAAAGGGAGCCAACCAGCGCTATACAATCAAATTGACCGCCGATGACCTGGCGATGTTGATTTCCGCCGAGAACTGACCCGGGATTGGGCGGTTTTTCCATTGAGAAGTGACCCATGTTTGAACCCATCCCTGCTGGTTGATCGCAGGGGATTTTGGAGTGATAGACATGGCGTTACTGAGCGTTATCCGACGCTGGCATCTGCGGGATGGACATTCGATCCGGGAGATTGCGCGGCGCACGGGACTGTCGCGGAACACGATCCGCAAATACCTGCGATCCGACGAGGTGGAGCCCCGCTTCCAGGTGCCGGAGCGGCCGAGCAAGCTTGATGCCTATGCCGAGCGGCTGTCGGCGTGGCTGAGGACGGAAGCGAACAGGCCGCGCAAGCAAAAGCGCACGATCAAGCAGTTGCACGCCGACCTGATGAGCCTCGGCTATGACGGCTCCTATGGTCGTGTCGCCGCCTTTGCGCGGGCCTGGAAGGAAGAGCGCCAGCGTCAGATGCAAACGAGCGGGCGCGGCACCTTCGTGCCGTTGGCGTTCGAGCCCGGGGAGGCGTTCCAGTTCGACTGGTCGGAAGACTGGGCGGTCCTCGGCGGCGAGCGCACCAAGCTTCAGGTGGCGCACTTCAAGCTCAGCTACAGCCGCGCCTTCATTGTGCGGGCCTATCCGCTGCAAACGCACGAGATGCTGTTCGATGCCCACAACCACGCCTTCCGGGTTCTGGGCGGCGTTCCCCGGCGCGGGATCTATGACAATATGCGCACGGCGGTCGACAGGATCGGCCGCGGCAAGGATCGCCAGGTCAATGCCCGCTTCTCGGCGATGGCCAGCCACTATCTGTTCGAGGCCGAGTTCTGCAATCCGGCATCGGGCTGGGAGAAGGGGCAGGTCGAGAAGAACGTCCAGGATGCCCGTCACCGGCTATGGCAGCCGATGCCGCGCTTTCCATCGCTGGAGGCTCTGAACGCCTGGCTGGAGCAGCGGTGTCGGGAGCTGTGGCAACAGATTCCCCATGGCCTCAGGCCGGGAACGATCGAAGACATCCGGGCCGAGGAAGCGCGGTTCCTGATGCCCATGCCCCGAGCCTTCGACGGCTTCGTCGAATACACAAAGCGGGTCTCTCCGACCTGCCTCGTCCATCTGGAGCGCAACCGCTACAGCGTGCCGGCGTCCTTCGCCAACCGGCCGGTCAGCCTCCGGGTCTATCCGGAGCGGATTGTGGTTGCCGCGGAGGGACAGATCGTATGCGAGCACCGCCGCATCATCGAGCGGTCGCATGACGGCCCCGGTCGAACCGTCTACGACTGGCGTCACTATCTGGCGGTCATCCAGCGCAAGCCCGGAGCCTTGCGCAACGGCGCTCCCTTCACTGAACTCCCCGAAGCCTTCAAACGGCTGCAGCAGCACCTGCTCAGGAAGCCCGGCGGCGACCGCGAGATGGTCGAGATCCTGTCGCTCGTCCTGCAACATGACGAGCAGGTCGTGCTGACGGCCGTGGAGATGGCATTGCAGGGCGGGGTTCCGACCAAGGTCCACATCCTCAATCTCCTGCACCGGCTGGTTGACGGCAAGCCGATCGCGGCGTCGGTCGTGGATGCGCCGCAGGCGCTTAGCCTGGCCAAGGAACCACAGGCCAACGTCGAGCGCTACGACGCGCTGCGCCGGGCTCGGGAGGTGCGTCATGCGTCATGATCCCGCCAGCGGCGTCATCGTCATCATGCTCAGGAGCCTGAAGATGCACGGCATGGCGCAGGCCGTCGCCGAACTCACCGAGCAGGCTTCACCCGCCTTCGAGGCCGCCATACCCCTCCTGTCGCAACTCCTGAAGGCCGAGATGGCTGAGCGGGAGGTCAGGTCCGTAGCCTATCAGCTCAAGGCAGCCCGCTTCCCGGTCTATCGCGATCTGGCCGGCTTCGACTTCGCCAGCAGCGAGATCAACGAGGCCCTCGTGCGACTGCTCCACCGATGCGAGTTCATGGACGACGCCAACAATGTCGTGCTTGTCGGCGGCCCGGGCACCGGCAAGACCCATATCGCTACCGCCCTTGGCGTGCAGGCGGTCGAGCATCATCGCAAGCGCGTGCGCTTCTTCTCCACCGTCGAGCTTGTCAACACGCTCGAGCAGGAGAAGGCCCAGGGCAAGGCCGGCCAGATCGCCAACCGGCTCGCCCATTCCGATCTCGTCATCCTCGATGAACTCGGATATCTGCCCTTCAGCGCGTCAGGCGGGGCGCTGCTGTTCCACCTGCTGAGCACGCTCTACGAGCGCACCAGCGTCGTCATCACCACCAACCTCAGCTTCAGCGAATGGGCGACCGTCTTCGGCGATGCCAAGATGACGACGGCGCTGCTCGATCGCCTCACCCATCACTGCCACATCCTGGAAACCGGAAACGACAGCTTCCGCTTCAAGAACAGCTCCGCCCAGACCACACCAACAAAGAAGGAGAAAGCACCCACCTTGACCAAGGCCTGAGACCCAAACCATACATGAAGGAGGGTCACTTCTCGGCGAAAATCCCGGGTCAGCTCTCAACGGAAATCAACACTGGCGATGATTGTTCAAGACAAGCCAGCTCAAGTTTCATCTTCCCGTTCTTCGCAAAACATGTGCCAAGCCACTCCGCCCAACTGATGGAACTCAAGCGGGACATCCGTGGAAAGGAGGAGATGTCAAAGGTCTCCGGGCTCCAGCACAATCGAGCGGAGCTTCAAAGACACTCCTTCCACAGATCAACAATTTGAATTTGGCGATTGCAGGTGGAATAACCAGCCTGGCACATCCTGAGATGTCCAAACGGCGCTTGACGTTGCGGTGGTATTCACCCAAACTTGAATTAAATCCAACATCAGCGGGGATTGTGCCGCCAGCGGGCGCACAGAATTATGGGTTATGAACAAGCCTTTTCATAAGCCTGTGCGAATTCAGATCGGCCGAGTGGACCGCGATCGAATCTTAGTCAGCACGAAAGACGCAGCCGCAGTGCTTTTGCATGAATGGCCACTCCAAGAGTCACAGCGGCGAATAAAGGCTATGCAGGCGTGTCTTTATGTCATTCGAGATGGCAAGCCACCAAGTACCGCCCGCAATGCGTTTATTGCAGCGGCCAAGGAAGCTGGCGTGTACATTGGAGAATACATCCCGCCAAATTGGCCATTCGACAAGCGGTGATCACTACGCTCAGTTCGCGGTGCCCTACCCTACGAAGCAGGTGATACGGTCTGTAGGTTCTCGCGATTTCTATTTTCCAATCCAAGCGAATGCTGTTCTTGGTATTGGCGCTGCCAACGATGGCGTAGCGCGGTCTGTTTGAGGTATTGTCGCTCTAACCAAAGGCGCAAGCGTTTCACGACTCGGTTTTAAAGTCCTTATGCAACCATTAACTCAACGAAACGTTGCTCACCGGTGGCGGAGTCCGACCGATGGGGCAGCGTTTTAACAGACCGGTTACGGTAATGCTTGGCATTAACATGGCGTTTGCTATCGATGGTCCTGCAAGAGCTGCTGAGGTTCTTTCGCGCCAGTGGCCTACCAAGGGTGGTCCTAAACATCAGGCAGCACGCTCGGCCGTGCGGATGGCACTTGAGAATCCCCTTGATGCAGAAAGGACTTGTCTTGCCCAACAAGCCTTTGAAGATGCGGCAAGAGAAGCCGACATCCTTGTCGAGCACCACGCACCACGAAGCAGCCGCCGTTAGGGGTGCTTAATTGCCGGCCTTTCGTCTTGCCTAGCTCTCTTGACGGGGAACCCTTCAAGAGCGCTAGCGTTGCTCCACTACGACAAAATGGAGAACTGACATGAATGAAAGTATGGACGAAATGGCTGGCCCGGAAATCGAACAGGTTAAGATTATCCTCAACACACTTTATCTCTGCATTGAATACGCGATGAGGTATGTGGCCAACAATGAGGGTGAAGAGGCTGCAATGGACCTAAAGGGTGCGATGCTGAAGGCGCTGAAAAAGGGCGACATCGATATGGCTCTGTTGGAAGAGTCAAAGATGTTCAATTTTGTGATCGCCAAAATTGAACAACTCTCCTGGGCCGATCCGATAGCAGAGCGTCCGAAAGAGAATGTTTGATGCCCTAACTTAGGTGCCGCTCACTGAAGTTTTCTCGCGGGTAGTAGTAGACACGAACTCCAGCTAAACCTTAGTTGATGGCGCGAATGGCCGTGCGTCAGCGTAGCCTTATGATAATGCCGCCGTGTTCCACGACGGTAATCGTCACTCACAACAGTCTGACCAACGCGCGGGTGCCTTCTCGGCGGTTTGCTCTGCAAGGCCGTGATCTCGGTGCATGCGAAAGCTCAGTGAAAGGGATATGCTACGCCGCGCCATCCACAAGCCGAAGCTGCTCAGCGACAACGGCCCGTTCTACATCGCCGCCGAACTCGCCGAATGGATCGACCCAATGGCATGAGCCATGTGCGCGGTGCTCCGCTTCATCCGCAGACCCAGGGCAAGATCGAACGCTGGCATCAAACGCTTAAGAACCGCATCCTGCTGGAGAACTACTTCCTTCCGGGCGATCTCGAGCGCCAGATCACGCCGGCGGACCCCTACTTGGGCAGGGCCTCTGCCATCATCGAACAACGGGAAAGGATCAAACGACAGACGATCGAACTACGGCGCTTGCAACACCGCAAACTCGCCGCTTAACATCAACCCAACAGCGAGGCCGACACTCCGCTAAATCTCCACGCACGTTGCGCCAAATGTCCTGACGACGGACATTTGCCGGCACTAGGCGGGCTCGACAATCGAGACCCGTCTTTCGCATACAGCTTTAGCGCTGATGTCGGAGGGTATTAGCGTGACCATCATGATCCCTCCTCTGCCACTGATTATTTGGATAAGGACGTCGTCGTGCGGCCCTTGCCAGCATTCATAGACGCTGGCTTCGTTCTAATCCGCCGCGGCGATCGAGTGGAAAACCAGCTGTTCGAACAGTTCGTCGCAGGTTTTTGGGGTTATCACGAAGACCTACTAATAAAATTATCTTCGCCGGATCTCGAAAGACATATTCAATGCTAAGCCTCGTGATAGCAACATTACGTATCATAAATAGACTTCCCAATGTCCTTAAAAGTCAAGATATTTGACTTAAAAGCCTCCTAAATGCGGAGGGCCTTCTCTCAAAACTTGATTGAGGTGGTGCCGACCTGCATCGTCGTTCATGAAGCCGGTGACAAGGCGTTGGACATCTTTTCGCTTGCCAAGGTTGACCCGCCAGCTCTTGATGGCGCTTGAAGAGCATGCCCCAGTGTCGAATGAAGGCCAGTTCGACACTTTGCCAGCGACAAACCGATCGGCTTCACTCCTCGTACGCTTCGGAAAGCTATCGAGTTTTGCGCTTTGGCCCAGTTGATATACCGCTTCTGAACATGCGGCCGCGAAAATTCTGGCTTCCTCCTTGGCGGGGCCGCCTTGGCGTTTGGCGGTAATGTCCTCTCGCGAGTTAACGCCGGGCTGGAGAATGGGCGAACGTTTGCCTTGGTAGATGAGTTCCAGCTCTCTACGCAGGTACTCAAGGGGCCAAATCTGTTGGCCTGACACGCCTCGGTCATGCAAGAAGACGATCACTGACTGGATTGCTTCCATCATTCCTGCACGAGGCTTGTTTTCTTCGCCGATCAACTTCATCGCATCACCCAGATCGCTTAGGAGCTGTCTTTCGGCCGCCTCAAGACTGACCATCGGCTGCGGAGCTGGAAATTGAGACAGGGTTGGGCGCTTGGTCATGCTGTCTGGTCTTCTTCCTGATCCGTTGTCGACCGGAGCGCCCTGTTAAGTTCGTCGCCGATGCGTTCGGCAGCCCGTCGAAGCGGATCATCTGCAAGGTGAGCATAACGCTGAGTGGTCTGTGTGGACTTGTGGCCGAGCAGACCACCGACAATTGGCAATCCTAGCCCGACACCTGCTCCGATACTCGCATGAGTGTGGCGGAGATCATGCAGGCGAACGTCTTCCAAATTGGCAGCGCGGCGAATGTGGGACCAAGGCTTCTTCAGGTCGTGCCGCGGCTTATCTGGGTTCGCACCCGGTACAACACAGGTCCCAAAGCGCGGAATAGCCTTTAGGACTTCGGTGGCAGCAGCGCTGAGCAGCACGGGACGCTTGCCAGTCTTGGAGTCCGGCAGCCACAGAAAGCCGCGATCGAGGTCGACGTCCTGCCACCGCAGATCCAGGATTTCACGCAATCGACATCCAGTGAGCAACAGCAGTCGCACGGCGCCGGTCACATGCGGCGGGTAGACTTCTGCCTGATTGGATTTGGCCACGTGCTTGGCTGACGTTCCTGCCGCCTTGATCTGCCATGGCAAGCCAGTCGTCTCAGCTTGTCGCAAAACCTCTCCGAGGCGTTTAATTTCGTCTGAAGCCAGATAGCGTTCGCGACTTGGTTCCTTGAAGCGCTGCACGTCTGCAGCCGGGTTGAAGCCCTTCTCGACCAGTCCATTGCGTTGCGCCCATGAGAAGACGCTGCCGACATATGAGAGAACACGATTAGCTCGATACGGGCGATCAGCGAGTTTCAGGTGAAGCCGGTTGAGGTCTGCGGGCGCTATTGCATTGATGGCAAGGTTGCCGATGGCAGGAACCGCGTGGCCGATAAGGGCGCTTTCGTAATCTTTGCGACTACCTGGCTTCAGCTTGGGGCCGTGGCCGTCGATGAAGGAAGTGACGAGATCGCGAAATAGCAAGATCGAGCGCTGGGCTTGCTTTGCAGCACTCGGGTCTTTTCCCAATGAGACGGACCCGAGGATGCGGCGTGCCTCGCCTCGCGCTTGATCGACCGTAATGGTTCCAAAGCGCCCCAAAGTGTATTGTCGGCGCACTCCTCCGGACCGATAGCGACAGATGAACGTCTTTCGACCCGAGGCTTCGACCCGCATGCCGAAACCAATCAGTTCTTCATCCCACAGAAAATAGCGGGAGCCTGTCTTTTCGGCTTGTTCGATAGACCGTTTTGATAGTTTCATTGATGCTTCGGGGTCCGTGTCTCGCGATATGGCGTCCAAATGGCGTCCAAGCGATGTCAAACGATAGAATACCATGAGCAGAAACAGAATACAAAATATGCAATGAAGCCAAAGATAAACAAACCGAGACCAACCTTGGCAAATTGTGGAAACTGAAGTTTGGCTGACTCTTAATCAGCAGGTCCGTGTGCTTTAGCCAAGCCGTCCCAGCACCGGGAAATTCTCCAGAAGCCAGTAGGATACGGCCTGTACGCCGCCGGTGAGGAAGAACACGCCGGCGACCACCAGAAGTGCGCCAATGGCTTTTTCGACACGTCCCAGATGAACGCGGAACTTGCCGAGGAAGCGCATGAATGCGCCCGAAAACAGGGCAGCGATCAGGAACGGAATGCCGAGGCCAAGCGAATAGGCCGCCAACAGCAGCGCGCCTTCGCCAACCGTTTCGCGTCCGCCGGCAAGGGTCAGGATAGGTCCCAGCACCGGGCCGATACAAGGCGTCCAGCCGAAGGCGAAAGCGAGACCCATGACATAAGCCGCGACAAAGCTGGCGGGCTTGCCTTCGCTCTGGAAGCGGGCTTCGCGCGAAAGCAGCGGAATGCGCAGGATGCCGAGGAAGTTCAGGCCCATGATGATGATGAGAACGCCGGCCGCCATGGCGAGCGGTTCCTGCCAGACGCGCAGCAGGCGACCGATGCTCGATGCGCCGGCGCCGAGCGCCACGAATACTGTCGAGAAACCGAGCACAAAGGCGACCGATGCAGCGATCAGCGCGCCACGCGCGCCAGCTTTGGCTGCAACGCCGGCATTGCCGCGGAAATCATCGACGGAGACGCCTGCCATGTAGCAGAGATAGGGCGGCACAAGCGGCAGCACGCAAGGCGACAGGAACGAAAGCGCCCCTGCCCCGACCGCACTGACGTAACCGATGTCCAAAGCCATGTCGCCGTTCCAGCTTGCCGGCCTTCACATAGCGGCAGGCACAACGGTCTTCCAGTCACAGTTGCGTGGCAAGTCGCCGCTGGCCGGGAAGAAAGTCGGGCGTGGGCGCGTTTCTTCAACGAGGCGCACGAGTTGTGACGTCTCATTGACCCTTTCAAGCGATCCCAGGGAGATGAAACATGAAGGCGATCACAGTCGGACTGGCCGCGCTCTTGCTCAGCACAGCGGCGAGCTTTGCGGCACAGGCATGGATGGAAGCCGACGTCGGCGGCAGCAAGATCTTCACCGATGCCAAGGGCATGACGCTCTACACCTATGACAAGGACGAAGCCGGCAAGACCAACTGCTACGACAAATGCGCCACCAACTGGCCGCCGCTGAAGGCAGAGGCAGACGCCAAGGCCGAAGGCGAATGGTCGCTCGTCGACCGCACCGACGGCACAAAGATGTGGGCCTACGAAGGCAAGCCGGTCTATACCTTCATCAAGGACCAGAAGGCTGGTGACGTGACCGGCGACGGCGTCGGCGGCGTCTGGCACATTGCCAAGCCGGATTGATATTCGGTCTCGCTATTCGACCTGAGGCTCCGGGCGCAAAGGCGGCCGGAGCCGTTTTCATGCAACGCCCTTGCGGCCATCCTGCTGGACCCGCGCGGGGCGCTCGCCTCGAATGATGTCGCTTGCTTCGACATAGGCCATCTCGATCAGGTAGGCGAGCATGTCGCAGCGCTCGGCCTCCGCCATCGTACGCAACTGGCCGAGCATCGACTGCATGTAATCGAGCGTTTCCGTGCGCCGTCTTGCATAAGTGTGTCGCATCAAGAAAATAGTTCCTTTTCCGGCCGTGCGACATCACCGCACGATCGAATTCAGATCAATCTACCCGAGAGTGATTTGCCCCTTTCGAGTGTGGGGTAAGTCTAGATCGCTTATCATAAATTGCAAATGTTTCTTTTTATGCAACTTTTAGTTGTATATAGGTCAAATTGAGGGATGACCCTTGACCGAACGGAAAAGCACGGCCATTTGACGGACGATTTAAAGAAATGTGTCGCGGCGGCATATTCCCTTCCGCCCCACCAAGAAAATACAGGCAGAAATGGACGTCGTCGTCGTCGAATCGCCGGCCAAAGCGAAAACCATCAACAAGTATCTGGGGCGGAACTATAAGGTCCTGGCCTCGTTCGGCCATGTCCGCGACCTGCCTGCCAAGGACGGCTCGGTCCGCCCGGATGAAGACTTCTCCATGTCCTGGTCGGTCGATACCGCATCCGGCAAGCGGCTCGCCGATATCGCCAAGGCGGTCAAGGACGCCGACGGCCTGATTCTCGCCACCGACCCGGATCGCGAAGGCGAGGCGATTTCCTGGCATGTGCTCGAGGTCTTGAAGCAGAAGCGCGTATTGAAGGACAAACCGGTCAGCCGCGTCGTCTTCAACGCCATCACGAAGAATTCCGTCCTCGACGCGATGGCCAACCCGCGCCAGATCGACGCGCCGCTGGTCGATGCCTACCTGGCACGGCGCGCGCTCGACTATCTCGTCGGCTTCACGCTGTCGCCGGTGCTGTGGCGCAAGCTGCCCGGCGCCCGTTCGGCAGGCCGCGTGCAGTCTGTCGCTCTACGGCTCGTGTGCGATCGGGAATCGGAAATCGAGCGGTTCATCCGCGAGGAATACTGGCAGATCGCCGCAATCCTCGGCACGCCGCGCAAGGAAAGCTTCGAGGCAAGACTGACCGCCTACGAAGGCAAGAAGCTGCAGAAGCTCGATATCAAGAACAAGGAACAGGCCGACGGCATCAAGGCGATGCTGGAAGGGGCCACCTTCCGGGCCTTGTCGGTCGAGGCAAAGCCGACCAAGCGCAATCCGGCGCCGCCTTTCACCACGTCTACCTTGCAGCAGGCCGCCTCATCGCGTCTCGGCTTTTCGGCCAACCGCACCATGCAGGTGGCACAGAAGCTCTATGAAGGCATGGACATAGGCGGCGAGACCGCCGGTCTCATCACCTATATGCGAACCGACGGCGTGCAGATGGCGCCGGAGGCGATTTCGGCCGCGCGCGCCGCCATCGGCAAGGAATTCGGCGACAAATACCTGCCGGAAAAGCCGCGCTACTATTCGGTGAAGGCGAAGAACGCACAGGAAGCGCACGAGGCGATCCGCCCGACCGACTTCTTCCGCACGCCGGCGTCGGTCAGGCAATATCTCGATGCCGATCAGTTCCGCCTTTACGATCTTGTCTGGAAGCGCGCCATCGCCAGCCAGATGAACCCGGCCGAAATCGAACGCACGACGGTCGAGATCGAGGCCGTCAACGGCCAGCGCACCGCCGCACTGCGCGCGGTCGGCTCGGTAATCCGCTTCGATGGCTTCATCGCCGCCTATACCGACCATCGCGACGAGGATTCGGAAGACGAGGAAAACCGTCGCCTGCCTGAAATCCGTTCCGGCGAGCAACTGGCGCGCGAAGCGATCAATGCAACCCAGCATACGACCGAGCCGCCACCACGCTACTCGGAAGCCTCGCTGATCAAGAAGCTCGAAGAACTCGGCATCGGCCGTCCTTCGACCTATGCAGCGACACTGAAGACGCTGGAAGACCGCGAATACGTCACCATCGATAAGCGACGCCTGATCCCACAGGCCAAAGGCCGGCTGGTGACGGCGTTCCTGGAAAGCTTCTTCGAGAAGTATGTCGAATATGACTTCACGGCATCGCTGGAAGAAAAGCTCGACGAGATTTCCGACGGCAAGCTCGCCTGGAAGGACGTGCTGCGCGATTTCTGGAAAGACTTTTCGACCTCGGTCGACGACATCAAGGAACTGCGCGTTACCGATGTGCTCGATGCGCTGAACGAAGAGTTGGCTCCGCTTGTGTTTCCCGTCCGGGAAGACGGCTCGAACCCCCGCATCTGCCCGAAATGCGGAAGCGGCAACCTGTCGCTGAAGCTTGGCAAATACGGCGCCTTCGTCGGTTGCTCGAACTATCCCGAGTGCGGCTATACGCGCCAACTCGGCGAAAACGGCAACGGCAATGGCAACGGCGAGAACGGCGCGACCGAGGACGGCACAAAGGTTCTCGGCAAGGACCCCTACACCGCTGAGGAGATCACCTTGCGGTCCGGCCGTTTCGGCCCCTATGTGCAGCGTGGCGACGGCAAGGAGGCCAAGCGCTCGAGCCTGCCCAAGGGCTGGAGCGCCTCGACCATAGACCATGAGAAGGCGCTGGCGCTGCTTGGACTGCCGCGCGATGTCGGCAAGCACCCGGAATCCGGCAAGATGATTTCCGCCGGCCTTGGCCGCTATGGGCCGTTTGTTCTGCATGACGGCACCTATGCCAATCTCGACTCGATCGAAGACGTGTTCTCGATCGGCCTCAACCGTGCCGTCACTGTGATCGCGGAAAAGCAGTCCAAGGGCAAAGGCGGCCGCAATGGCGGCACGCCGGCAGCGCTCAAGGAACTCGGAGACCATCCGGACGGCGGTGGCAAGATCGTCGTGCGCGACGGCAAGTACGGGCCTTATGTCAATTTCGGCAAGGTCAACGCGACGCTGCCGAAGGGCAAGGACCCGCAAACCGTTACCATGGACGAGGCGCTGGCCCTGATCGCCGAAAAGGAAGCAAAGGGCGGCGGTGGCAAGAAACCGTTCCGCAAGGCGGCGGGGAACGGCAAGCCGGCGGCAAAGAAGACAGCCGCAAAGAAAACGGCGGCGAAAAAGAAGGAATAGCCAGCGTGGCGCGCAGGATCTCGGGACGAAGCCATGGCGATCCGCGCTCAGCCGACACCCGCCGAGGGCCAGGCGACCAGTACCGGCCCTCGCGCGACGAAATCCTGCGCTACATTGCGGAGAACCCGGACCGGACCGGCAAGCGCGACATTGCCAAGGCGTTTTCGCTGCGCGGCGACGACCGAATCTGGCTGAAGGACCTCCTGCGCGACTTGGCTGACGAGGGCCTGCTCACCAAGGAACGCAAGCGTCTTTCCCGCGCAGGCGCGGTGCCGCATGTGGCGGTGCTCGACATCTACGGGCGCGACGGCGACGGTGTCCTCCTGGCGCACCCGACGGAGTTTTCCGGCAACGGCAACCCGCCAGTGGTGGCGATCCGCGTCTCGCGCGGGGGCGTTGCGCCGGGGATTGGCGACCGCGTGCTAGCCAAGACTTTTTCAACCGACGACCCTTCGGGACCCGCCTATACGGCACGGGTGATGAAGATTTTCGAGAAACGCAACGACGCCGTGCTCGGCGTCTTTCGCGTGCTCTCGGACGGCAGCTTCCGCATCGAGCCGGTCGAACGCCGCCAGCCGGAACTGATCGTCGACAAGGAATTCCAGAACGGCGCCAAGAATGGCGACCTGGTCGAGGTCGAACCGGCGCGGGCCAACCGCTACGGCCTGCCGCGCGCCAAGGTTATTTCGGTGCTGGGATCGCTGACCAGCGAAAAGGCGGTCTCCATGATTGCCATCCATGCGCACGACATTCCCCATATCTTCCCACAGGACGTGATTGCCGAGGCCGAGGCGCTGAAGCCGGTGACGCTCGGCAACCGCGAGGACTGGCGCGACCTGCCGCTCATCACCATCGACCCGGCCGACGCCAAGGACCATGACGATGCCGTGTTCGCCGAACCGGACAGCGACGAGAAGAACGTCGGCGGCGTTCTCGTCACGGTCGCCATCGCCGACGTCGCAGCCTATGTTCGGCCCAACTCCGCGCTCGACCGGGAGGCGCTGAAGCGCGGCAACTCGGTCTATTTCCCCGATCGCGTCGTGCCGATGCTGCCCGAACGCATCTCCAACAATCTGTGTTCGCTGCGCGAGGGTGAGGACAGGCCGGCGATTGCCGTTCGGATGACCTTTTCAGCCGATGGCCGCAAGATCAGGCATTCCTTCCACCGCATCCTGATGAAGTCGGCCGCCAAGCTTGCCTATCCGCAGGCGCAGGCAGCGATCGACGGCACGCCGGACGACAAGACCGGCCCTATCCTCGACACAGTGCTGAAGCCGCTTTGGGAGGCATATGCGGTGCTCAAGCGCGGCCGCGATGCACGCCAGCCGCTGGAACTCGACCTGCCTGAGCGCAAGATCCTGCTCAAGGAGGACGGGACGGTCGACAAGGTCGTGGTGCCGGAGCGTCTCGATGCGCACAAGCTCATCGAAGAATTCATGATCCAGGCCAATGTGGCCGCTGCCGAAACGCTGGAAGGCAAGAAGCAGGCGCTGGTCTACCGCATTCACGACGCGCCATCTCTCGCCAAGCAGGAATCATTGCGCGAATTCCTGCAAACGCTCAGCCTATCGCTGGCGCGCGGCGCACAGATGCGGCCTTCGCAGTTCAACAGCATTCTGGAACGCGTTCGCGGCGCCGACAACGAAGCGCTGGTCAACGAGGTGGTGCTGCGCTCGCAAAGCCAGGCCGAATATTCGCCGGCCAATATCGGCCATTTCGGCCTAAATCTCAGGCGCTACGCGCATTTCACCTCGCCGATCCGGCGCTATTCCGACCTGATCGTGCATCGGGCGCTGATCGCATCCCTCCACCTCGGCGAAGGCGGGCTGACCCGGGACGAAGAGGGGCGGCTGGAGGAAATCGCGGCGCTGATCTCGGCCAGCGAGCGCCGCGCCATGGCAGCCGAACGCGATACGGTCGACCGGTTGATCGCAGCCTATCTGGCCGAGCGCATCAACGACCGCTTCGACGCCCGCATTTCCGGCGTCACAAAGGCGGGACTATTTGTCCAATTGCCGCAGTATGGCGCGGATGGCTTTATCCCGGTGTCATCCTTGGGTGGCGATTACTATATATTCGACGAAACGGCGCGATCGCTTTTTGGAGAGCGCAGCGGAAAAGGCTATCAGCTTGCGGACCGGGTCGAGGTCCGCCTCGTGGAAGTGGCTCCCATGGCGGGAGCCATGCGCTTCGAGATGCTGAGCGAGCCAAAGCCGCTGCCTGGCTCCAGGCGCTCGTTCCACAAGACGAAGGGCCGTTCGCGGGCCTCGCAGAATCGACCGGGCCCGCGCGGCAGGAGACGATGATGGAACAACAGGTTTTCGGTGGTGAACACCAGTCCGGCAAGCCGGCAAGGCCCTTGTGGGAAGCGATGAAGCGCGGCTTTTTCGGCCGCTGCCCGCACTGCGGCGAGGGCAAGCTGTTCCGCGCTTTCGTAAAGCCGGTCGACAAATGCGAGGTTTGCGGCGAGGATCTTTACCATCACCGTTCGGACGATCTTCCCGCCTATCTGGTCATCGTCGTCGTCGGGCATGTCGTCCTCGGCGGTTTCCTGGCCGTCGAAATGACGCTGACATGGTCGATGTGGCAGCACATTGCGCTTTGGGGACCGTTGACGCTGATCATGGCGCTGGGGCTGCTGCAACCGATCAAGGGCGCCGTCATCGGCCTGCAATGGGCCAACTATATGCACGGCTTCGGCGGCGAACCCGATCAGTTGGAAGCTCATCCGGAACTTTAGGACCAATCGACATTCAGGTTTTAGGCGTGGCGCAATGGTCTATCGGCAATCGCCCCTTTCATGCCGTTCAAGTTTCCGCTAGGTCGAACACATGCATGGATTGACACGGGCGGAAGTCGACAAGGTCGAAAGCGCCGAAATGGAAGTCAAGGCTGCCCCGCTGCGCCCGCGTGACGCGGCGACGCTGCTTCTGCTCGACCGCAAGGGCAGCGATGTCTTTGTGCTGATGGGGCGCCGTCACGCCAACCACGCCTTCATGCCGGGCAAGTTCGTGTTTCCCGGCGGGCGCACCGATCCGGCCGACAGCCGCATCGACGTCGCCTCGAACCTCCATCCGGCAGAGGAAGCCAAGCTGACGGCGCGTGCCGGCCGCACCAGCGCAGTACGGGCGCGGGCCATTGCGCTTTCGGCCATTCGCGAGACTTACGAGGAAGCGGGCCTCCTGATCGGCACCAAGGGCGCTTTCGCCAGCAGCAAGCACGACTGGCAAGGGTTCGTCACGCACGGCGTTCGGCCATCGCTCGGAAGCGTGCGTTTCGTTGCCCGAGCGATCACGCCACCAGGGCGCGTCCGGCGCTTCGACACACGCTTTCTTGCCACCTGGCGCAGCGACGTGGCCGTGGAACTGCCTGACGGCGGGCCGACCAACGAGCTCGAGGAACTAATCTGGCTGCCGATTGCCGAAGCCAAGGAAACCGACGTTCCCACGATCACCCGCACCATATTGGGCGAAGTGGAGAAACGGCTCGCCGACGATCCTTCTTTGCGACCCGGCGGAGCGGTGCCTTTCTACCGTATGCAGCACAACCGTTTCATCCGCGATTTCCTGTAAACAGTACCAAAACGGATTTCCTGCCTTGGTGGTTCGAAACACCCCTTGCTGGCCTGAAGGTCGCACCTGCCTGGAGGGGCGAACTCGGCTGGGCTTTGGCAATGCCGGCCTCGAACGGGTGGCCAAGTGATGAAGGTGGATTCCGACACACAGGCCGAGGAGCGCGTTCACTGGCTGCCGATGATCGCGGCCATTTCCTCGATCAGCGTGGTTGGCATCGCCATCGGCCTCGGCATGCCGCTGCTCAGCGTCATTCTCGAAACACGCGGCCATTCCGCCTCAATGATCGGCCTCAACACGGCTGTTGCGGGCGTCGCGTCCATTGCCGCCGCACCGCTCGCCACGCCGCTGGCGACGCGCTTCGGCGTTGCCTGGACGATGCTGGGCATGATCGCGATGGGGGCGCTCGCCTTTGTCGGCTTTCATTTCGCGCCGGCTTTCTGGATGTGGTTTCCGCTGCGCGCAATGCTGCATCTGGCACTCACCATCCTGTTCATCCTGTCGGAATTCTGGATCAGCACGTCGGCACCACCACATCGGCGCGGCCTTGTGCTCGGCATCTATGCAACCGTGCTATCGCTCGGCTTTGCCGCCGGGCCGTGGCTATTCGCGCAAATGGGCAGCGAAGGCTTCATGCCGTTCGGCGTCACGATCGTGCAGGTCACGCTGGCCGCCATCCCCGTGCTGGCCGCACGCAACGAAAGCCCCGTCATCTCGCCGCATGAGGAGCACCCGGGCTTCATCCGCTACATCTGGCTGGTGCCGACCGCGACTGCGGCCGTTCTGGTGTTCGGAGCCGTCGAGACCGGCGGCTTTGCGCTGTTTCCGGTCTATGGCAACCGCATCGGCTATTCGGAAGCGGACGCCGCGCTGCTTCTGACGATGATCGGCCTCGGCAACGTGCTTTTGCAGATTCCAATCGGCATGATCAGCGACAAGGTGCGGGACCGGCGCTACATCCTGCTTTTGTGCGCGACCGTCGGCCTGCTGGGCACCGTGTTCATGCCGCTGTTCGCGCAGAACTGGCACTTGATGGCAGGATTGCTGTTCGTCTGGGGCGGTGTCGTTGCGGCGCTCTATACGGTTGGCCTTGCACATCTCGGCTCGCAATTGTCCGGTCACGAGCTTGCGTCAGCCAACGCCGCCTTCGTCCTGTGCTACGGCATCGGCATGGTGCTCGGGCCGCAAGCCATCGGCATCGGCATGGATCTGCTAGGCCCTTCAGGCTTCGGCTGGTCGCTTGCTGCCTTCTTCGGCAGCTACATGCTGCTGGCGATCGGCCGCATGATCCTGAAGGTATCGAAAGGCTAGGCAATCTGCGCCAGCGCGGTGCGCAGCCTGTCGCCAATGGGGTTCGGCCGCCTTGTGGCGCGGTCGACATAGACATGGATGAAAAAGCCTTCGGCTGCGGCGCGCTGATCGTCGTTACGGAACAGGGCGATCTCATAGCGCACTGAGGACGTGCCCAGCTTTCCCACACGCAGACCAGACGTGATCGTGTCCGGATAGCCCATTTCCGCGAAATAACGGCAGCCGGTTTCGACCACCAGACCGATGCGGTCGCCGCCGTGGATGTCGAGCAGGCTGTTTTCGATCAGCCAGCAATTCACTGTCGTGTCGAACAGCATGTAGTGCACAGAGTTGTTCATGTGGCCGTAGACGTCGTTGTCGAGCCAGCGGGTCGGAATGGTGCGAAAAACCCTGTAGGCGTCTCGCGTCGCAGGTACCGGACGTTCGCTCATGTTCTCACCAGGCCGCTCTGTAGATCGTCAGCGCATCTGCCTCGGCGAGCGAGCGCGGATTGTTGACCAGAAGCCTGGTCTGCTTCATGGCGTCCGACGCCATCTTGGCGAGATGTTCTTCGCCAATGCCGACATCGCGCAGGCGCGGCGGCAGGCCAAGCCGTTTCGACAATGCCGCCAGTTCCTCGATGAAGGCGGCGCAGCGCCCCTGCGCACCCTCGCCTGCATCCAGTCTCGGGAACGCATCGGCCGCAATCTCGGCATAGAGATGCGCCGCCTGCGGTGCATTGAAACGCAGCACATGCGGCAGGACGAGCGCATTCGACAGGCCGTGCGGCACATGAAACGTGCCGCCGATGGGATAAGCCAGCGCATGAACGGCAGCGACCGGCGAGTTGGCGAAGGCCTGGCCGGCCAGCATCGCCCCCAACAGCATCGCACCGCGCGCGGCGATGTCCTTGCCATTGTTGACGGCGGTTTCGATGTTTGCGCCCAGCAACTGCAGCGCCTGCCGGGCCAGCATCTTCGACAGCGGATTGTTGTTGGCATTGGTCGAGGCGTAGGATTCAATCGCATGCACCATGGCGTCGACTCCTGTGGCGGCAGTGATCGCCGGCGGCAGGCCAAGTGTCAGTTCAGCATCGAGCACCGCAATGTCAGGCAAGATGACCGCGGAAGATACGCCGCGCTTTTCCTCTTCGCCCACAGTGATGATGGAAACAGGCGTGACTTCAGAGCCGGTGCCGGCCGTGGTGGGAACGAGCGCCAGCGGCAGGCGTGGCCCCTTGGCGTTGGCGACGCCCCAGGCCTCGTCCAGCGCTTCGCCGGAACCGACCAGCAAGGCAGTGAGCTTGGCGACGTCGAGCGACGAGCCGCCACCAAAGCCGACAACGCCGCTGATCGAGGCAGCACGCCCCGCCTCCACCGCCTTGTTGAGCGTCGCCAGCGATGGATCGGCCTCGACCGCGTCAAAAACGGTTACTTTCGCGCCCTCCTCTTCCAGCGAACGGATGGCGTTGTCGCAAAGGCCGAGCTTGCGCAGGCCAGGATCGGTGACGAGCAGGACACGCGCGCCAAGTCTCCTGCCGGCGAGCGTGCCGAGGCGCTTCGAGGCACCCGGCTCGAAAACGATTGAAGGAGTCGTGGCGAAGGTGAAGGGGTTCATTTCCATGGTTCCAATGCGGTCGGCCCGAATATGCGCAATTCGCATCCCGGATACGGCTACCTTACAGAGCGGAAACGCGAGCGAGCAACGCCAGAGCGGGCATGGCGGGAGAGTCAGGCCCCCTTCTTTAGACTGACATGGATCGCGGTTTGCGGTTGAATGGGCGGGATTTGACAAGTTTCCCGCAGACGACAGCCGCCCGAGGGTTGTCATCCGGCCAGTTTCCTGTATAGACGCCCGCAATCTGCCGGTCCTGGCTGGGGGCTGAACGGAGGGCCGCAGGTTTATTTGAACCTGCGACAGGAAGCCAGAAGCGCTTTTGCCTCCCGTGTCTCCGCTCTCGACCGTCTCGAAATGCTCCTTTCTTCCCCGCCCCTTAACCGGGAAATCGTCGGGTCAAGAGAAGTTGCAGAGGCTTTAGCCGCCGGGGTCCGGGAGAGAAACGAAGAAAGGCAAGACAAATGGCTCTTTATGAACATGTGTTCCTTGCCCGGCAGGATCTGTCGCAGCAGCAGGTCGATGAGCTCGTTGAACGTTTCAAGGGCGTCATCACCGCAGGCGGCGGCTCGGTTGGCCGGGTCGAGAACTGGGGACTGAAGTCCCTCACCTACCGGGTCAAGAAGAACCGGAAGGCATACTACACGCTTTTGGACCTCACCTGCCCGCCGGCAGCGCTCAACGAAATGGAGCGCCAGATGGGTCTATCGGAAGACGTCCTTCGCTTCATGACCGTAAAGGTCGAGAAGCATGAAGACGGTCCTTCCGCGATGATGCAGAAGCGCGAAGAGCGCTCCGAGCGCGGCAGCTTCGGCGACCGTGGCGACCGTCCGTCGCGCGGCTTCGGCGACCGTGACCGTGGCGACCGCCCGGCCCGCTCGTTCGACCGCGATGGCGGCGACCGTGGTTCGCGTGGTTCGCGCGGCTTTGAAGGGGGTGCAGAATAATGGTCGACATCAACCAGATCCCCACCCGGCGCCCTTTCCATCGCCGCCGCAAGACCTGCCCGTTCTCCGGCGCCAACGCCCCGAAGATCGATTACAAGGACGTGCGCCTGCTGCAGCGCTACATTTCCGAGCGCGGCAAGATCGTACCGTCGCGCATCACCGCCGTCAGCCAGAAGAAGCAGCGTGAACTCGCCCAGGCGATCAAGCGCGCCCGCTTCCTCGGCCTTCTGCCTTACGTGGTCCGTTAAAACCCTCCGGAGCGGGTGGTCCCCACCCGCTTCGTTCCACCGTGACGGGCACGGCTGGAAACTGGAAAAATCCCGAGTTGAGACGGTTTTTCCGCCTCTAACTGCCGCTAACGGGCAGGACAGCGAAAAAGGCGCAAAAAGCGCCACCAAGCTTCCTGCCTTTCATACTCGTTTTCGCCCTTCCGGGCATGAAAGGACAAGAACATGGAAGTCATCCTTCTCGAACGCGTCTCGCGCCTCGGCCAGATGGGCGACACCGTCAAGGTCAAGGACGGTTTTGCCCGCAATTTCCTTCTGCCCAAGGGCAAGGCCCTGCGCGCCAACGAAGCCAACAAGAAGAAGTTCGAAGGCCAGCGCGCCCAGCTCGAAGCCCGCAATCTTGAGCGCAAGTCCGAGGCCCAGGCGGTTTCCGACAAGCTCGACGGCAAGAGCTTCGTGATCGTGCGCTCGGCTGGTGAAACCGGCCTGCTCTACGGTTCGGTCTCGACCCGCGACATTGCCGACCTGTTGACCGCAGAAGGCTTCAGCGTTGCCCGCAACCAGGTCGAACTCAACCATCCGATCAAGACCATCGGCTTGACCAACGTGGCGATTTCCCTGCATCCGGAAGTCGAGGTCACCGTCACCCTCAATATCGCACGCTCCACCGACGAGGCAGAGCGCCAGGCACAGGGCGAGGAACTGACGACGGCTGAGGCGATCTACGGCGACGACATCAACGACAACGCCCGTCCGGAGAATTTCTTCGACCCGAACGCCGAGTTCGAGGGCGACGAAGCCTGATTTAGTTCAGCCCTGAACATCTGGACCAAGAACCCGGGCCTGTGCCCGGGTTTTTTATGCCAGGAAAGAACTTTTCAAATCGTTCGCTTTTTAGCAAGATCAGGCTGAGCGCTGTCTGATCGAGGGCGAGCAATGAATATCATTTTGCAACGGATTATCGATAAGGCCATCCACACCGGCAATCTCACAGTCACCGGCCCGAAGGGCACCACCAGAACCTATGGCGACGGTACCGGCGACAAGGTGCACATGGTTGTCCACACCAAGCGGGCCGAGCGCGCGATTGCGCTGCACCCATCGCTCGCCATCCCCGAAGCATTCATGGAGCAGGAACTCGACTTCGTCGAAGGCGACGTGTTGAGCTTCCTTCACCTGATCTACAAGAACCTCGGCATTTCGTGGACCGATTCAAGCTGGGGAAAGCTGCTCAATTCGGCGCGGCTGGCGTTCCGGCCCTTGCAGCAACTCAACACGACCCGGCGTTCGAAGAAAAACGTCGAGCACCACTACGACCTCTCGGGCGCGCTCTACAGGCTCTTCCTCGATGAGGACATGCAGTATTCCTGCGCCTATTTCGAGCGGCCGGACATGACTCTGGAAGAGGCGCAACTGGCCAAGAAGCGCCACATCGTTTCAAAACTACGCATCAAGCCGGGTCAGAGCGTGCTGGATATCGGCTGCGGCTGGGGCGGGCTGGGACTCTACATCGCCAAGACCTTCGAATCCGAGGTGCTCGGCGTCACGCTCTCCCAAGAGCAGCAGCAGGTGGCGACGGAACGGGCCCAGGCGGCGGGGCTGGACCGCAACGTGCATTTCGAAATCCGCGACTACCGCGACCTGTCCGAGCGCTTCGACCGTATCGTTTCGGTCGGCATGTTCGAGCATGTCGGCATTACGCAGTACCAGACCTTCTTCGACAAATGCGCGACCCTGTTGAAGCCGGACGGAGTGATGCTCCTGCACACGATAGGCCGCACCGCGCCGCCCACAACCACCAACGCCTTCATCCGCAAGCACATTTTCCCCGGCGGCTATATCCCCGCGCTATCGGAAATGATGCCGGCCATCGAGAAATCGGGGCTTGCGGTTACCGACATCGAAATCCTGCGCCTGCATTACGCCGAAACGCTGAAACATTGGCGCGCGCGTTTCCTCGCTAACCGCGACAAGGTCAAGGACATCTACGACGAGCGCTTCTGCCGCATGTGGGAGTTCTACCTGTGCGGATCGGAAGCCTCGTTCAGATGGCAGGACCTGGTTAACTTCCAGGTCCAGTTGACCCGCAAGAACGACGTCCTGCCGATGACGCGCGATTACATCTCCAAGTGTGAAAAGACGCTGGAGATGCACGAGATGGCGCACGGCAAAGAGGTTGCGCAGGACAAGCCGGCAAACGGGTCCAAGTCGAAACCCGGAGCCAGCCGTAACCGCAGGGTTTCCGACGGAAAATAAGCCGGCGGCAAGCCTCGCCGCTTGTAAACAGTGCGAATTGTGGCGAATAGGGTGAGGTTACCGCCGGAGTCCGCCATGACCTATGTTCTCTACACTGCCGCAGCACTGGCCGAAATTGCCGGTTGCTTCGCGTTCTGGGCATGGTGGCGGCTGGACAAGTCGGTGCTGTGGCTGGCGCCCGGCATCGTCTCGCTCATCCTGTTCGCATGGTTCCTGACGCTCGTGGACAGCGATGCGGCGGGCCGTACCTATGCGGCCTATGGCGGTATTTACATAGCCGCTTCGCTTTGCTGGCTGTGGCTGGCCGAAGGTATTCGACCGGACCGGTGGGATATGATCGGCGCAATGGTGTGCCTCGCAGGCGCTTCCGTGATACTTTTCGCGCCGCGGGGAGCCTAGCCCTTGGAACTACCTGCGCAGCTTCGGCAAGCCGTCGATGAGCTGCTCGAAAACACGCCACTTGCCGACCTGAAGGCGGCAGCTAAGACGCTGTCGGAGCGCTATCGCTCGGAAACCCGCGACGGTCGCCTTCACATGGCCGCGGACCTGGCGGTGAAGGCCTATCTCGCAACCCGCCTGCCCGCGACCTACGCAGCCGTGCGCGCCAGCCTTGACGCAATCGATGAGGCAAGGCCGGACTGGACGCCGGCAAGCCTGCTCGACATCGGCGCCGGCCCCGGAACCGTGCTTTGGGCGGTTGCCGACGCATGGCCGCAATTTCAGCGCGCAACCCTGCTGGAGGCAAGTGCAGCCGCCCAGCGCATAGGGGAGAGGCTGGCTGGAGAACTCTCCGTGCCCGTGGACTGGAAAAGCGGCGACGCGACGATCGACCTTGACGAGTTGCAGCCTGCAGAACTGGTGACAGCCGCCTATGTGCTGGACGAGATCGTGCCCTCTTCGCTGCCGAGCCTGATCGAGCGCCTGTGGCAACGGAGCGCCGACACGTTGCTGCTGGTCGAACCCGGCACACCCGCCGGATGGCAACGGATCCTGGCGGCGCGCAGCCAATTGATCGATGTCGGCGCACATGTACTCGCCCCTTGCCCGCACCAGCAGCCCTGCCCGCTTGCCGCGCCGGACTGGTGCCATTTTGCACGCCGCGTGGCGCGTTCGCGGCTGCACAGGCTGGCCAAGGAGGCCGAGGTGCCGTGGGAGGACGAGAAATTCATCTATCTCGCTGCAACACGCGAAAAACTGGCCCCGATGGGTCCACGCGTGCTTGCCCCGCCGAAAGCAGGCTCCGCCAAGGTGGACCTGAAACTTTGCAGGACGGACGGGAAGGCTCGCCAGCACCTGTTCACCAAGCGCGACGGCGATGCCTTCAAGCGCGCGCGCCGGGTTGATTGGGGCGATACGCTCATCGATTGACGCAGCAATATATTCCTGTTTTGTTCTTGCGAACCTTGGCATCGATTCGAGTCAATGCGGATTCTTTCCACCGGAGCCATCTGGCTGTGAATCGCGGGTAAGAAAGGTCATTCAGCTGGTTGTGATGCAGATATGTCAGCACCCCTTTTCGTCGTTCTGATATCGAGGAGCCGGGTAATTGCCAGAGGGAATCATGGCTGAGGCAGCGCGCAAGTTCGGAGTGCCGGAGCAACCGCTCTATCGCGAGGCGCCGAACAATATCGAAGCCGAGCAGGCGCTGCTCGGCGCCATCCTCGTCAATAACGATGCCTTCTACCGCGTTTCGGACTTCCTCAAGGCCGCGCATTTCTACGAACCGCTGCACCGCAAGATCTTCGAGGTTTCGGCCGAATTGATCCGCATGGGCAAGATGGCCAACCCGGTGACGATCAAGACCTTCCTGCCGGCGGACGAGAAGGTCGGCGACATGACGGTCGCGCATTATCTCGCCCGCCTCGCCGCCGAGGCCGTCACCGTCATCAACGCCGCCGACTATGGCCGCGCTATCTACGATCTCGCCACGCGCCGCGCGCTGATCACGGTCGGCGAGGACATGGTCAACATCGCCTATGACGCGCCCGTCGACATGTCGCCGTCGGACCAGATCGAGGATGCCGAGCGGCGGCTGTTCGAACTGGCCGAAACCGGCCGCTATGACGGTGGTTTCGAAAGCTTCACCGACGCGGTCAAGACCGCGGTCGATATGGCCAATGCCGCCTATATGCGCGACGGCGGCCTGTCAGGCGTCGCCACCGGCCTGCGCGACCTCGACCGGCGCATGGGTGGCCTGCAGTCTTCCGACTTGATCGTACTTGCCGGCCGTCCCGGCATGGGCAAGACGTCCCTCGCCACCAACATCGCCTTCAACATCGCAGAGGCCTATCAACCCGCCCAGCAGGCAGATGGCTCGTTCAAGGCGGCAAATGGCGGCGTGGTCGGCTTCTTCTCGCTGGAAATGTCGTCGGAACAGCTCGCAACCCGTATCATTTCCGAGCAGACGGAAATTCCGTCGTCGAAAATCCGCCGTGGTGAAATCAGCGAACTCGATTTCGAAAAACTGGTTGCCTGCTCGCAGACGATGCAGAAGCTGCCGCTGTTCATCGACCAGACCGGTGGCATCTCGATTGCGCAGCTCGCGGCGCGGGCACGGCGGTTGAAGCGCCAGCGCGGCCTCGACGTCATCGTCATCGACTATATCCAACTCATGCAGGGCTCGTCCGCCAAGGCGAGCCAGGGCCGCGTGCAGGAGGTGACCGAGATCACCACCGGCCTCAAGGCTCTGGCCAAGGAACTAGGCGTGCCGATCATCGCCCTGTCACAGTTGTCGCGTCAGGTCGAAAGCCGCGACGACAAGCGCCCGCAACTCTCGGACCTGCGTGAATCCGGTTCGATCGAGCAGGACGCCGACGTGGTGATGTTCGTGTTCCGCGAGGAATATTATCTCAAGAACAAGGAACCCAAGCTCGGCACGCCCGAATATGTGCAGTGGGAAAACGAGATGAACGAAGCCCGCGGCAAGGCCGAAGTCATCATCGCCAAGCAGCGACATGGCCCTACCGGCACGATCAGCCTCGGCTTCCAGGGCGAATTCACGCGCTTTTTCGATCTGGCCGAAGACAGCCATCTGCCGGAGAGGTTCGAGTAAGCCCCTCGCATGGCCAAGTCCCGCGTTCAATTCATCTGCCAGAACTGCGGTTCGGTGCATCAGCGCTGGGCCGGCAAGTGCGATGGCTGCGGCGAGTGGAACACACTCGTCGAGGAAGGCACCAGCGGCGGCATCGGCTCCGGGCCGGCATCGGCGAAAAATGCCCGCAAGGGCCGCGCCGTCGTGCTCACCACCCTGTCGGGCGAGATCGAGGATGCGCCGCGCATTGTCTCCGGCATAGGTGAATTGGACCGCGCCACTGGCGGCGGCTTCGTGCGCGGCTCGGCACTTCTGGTCGGCGGCGACCCCGGTATCGGCAAATCGACGCTCCTGACGCAGGCAGCAGCGGCTTTGGCCAATCGCGGCCACCGCATCGTCTATGTGTCGGGCGAAGAAGCCGTCGCCCAGATCAGGTTGCGGGCCCAGCGCCTCGGCGTAGCCGGCAGTTCGGTCGAGCTTGCCGCCGAAACCAATGTCGAGGACATCCTCGCCACCATAGCCGACGGCAAGCGGCCCGACCTCGTCATCCTCGATTCGATCCAGACTTTGTGGACCGACCTTGCCGAATCGGCACCCGGCACCGTCACGCAGGTTCGCGCGGCGGCGCAGGCGATGATCCGCTATGCCAAATCGACGGGTGCCGCCATCGTGCTGGTCGGCCATGTTACCAAGGAAGGCCAGATCGCCGGCCCGCGCGTGGTCGAGCACATGGTCGACGGCGTGCTCTATTTCGAAGGCGAAGGCGGCCACCACTACCGCATCCTGCGCACGGTAAAGAACCGCTTCGGCCCGACAGACGAGATCGGCGTGTTCGAGATGTCGGACAAGGGCCTGCGCGAAGTCGCCAACCCGTCCGAACTTTTTCTCGGCGAGCGACATGCCAAATCGCCGGGTGCTGCGGTCTTTGCCGGTATGGAAGGCACCCGTCCGGTGCTTGTCGAAATCCAGGCGCTGGTCGCGCCCTCCTCTCTCGGCACGCCACGACGCGCCGTGGTCGGCTGGGACGGCGCGCGGCTTTCCATGGTCCTGGCGGTTCTGGAAGCGCATTGCGGCGTGCGTTTTTCGCAGCACGACGTCTATCTCAACGTTGCCGGCGGCTACCGGATTTCCGAACCTGCCGCCGACCTCGCCGTTGCTGCCGCCCTGGTTTCATCGCTCACCGGCCTTGCCCTTCCCGCCGATTGCGTCTATTTCGGCGAAATCAGCCTTTCGGGTGCAATAAGGCCGGTTGCGCATGCGCAGCAGCGCCTTAAGGAAGCCGAAAAGCTGGGTTTTGGAAGCGCGGTCCTGCCCTTGGCAAGCTCAAAGGGCAGCGAGGAAATCACCGGAGGGATTGGGACCGGTGCGTTTCGACCGACCGACCTTGCCGACCTGGTGGCGCGCATCGCCGGCTCCCGCCGCAGCCGCGCCAACGAAGACGAATGATGCGGCTCATGAAGTGGGGCGATGACCATGCCGATTACGCTGCTTGACGGAATTCTCGTCGGCTTCACGCTGGTTTCGGCGATGTTGGCGATGGTTCGCGGTTTTTCGCGCGAAGTTCTGTCTATCGCTTCCTGGGCAGCTTCGGCGGCGGCGGCCTTCTTCTTCTACAAACCCGTATTGCCCTATGTTCAGCCCTATATCGACAACGACAAGATCGCCATGGCGGCGGCTGCCGGCATCGTTTTCATCATCGCGCTGATCGTAGTGACGGTGATCACGATGAAGATCGCCGATTTCATCATCGATTCGCGCATCGGTGCGCTCGACCGCACGCTTGGTTTTCTTTACGGCGCGGCGCGCGGCATCCTCGTGGTCGCGGTCGGCCTCCTGTTCTTCAACTGGCTGGCCGGCGACAAGGCTCCCGCATGGATCGAAGCCGCCAAGTCGCGGCCGCTTCTGGAATCGGTCGGGGCAAAGCTTGAAAGCCTGCTGCCGGAAGACCCTGAAAACGCCATCCTGAAGCGCCTCAATCAGGGCCAGCAGACGCCCGAAAGCGGAACTGCCGCACCGCCCGCTGCCGAAACACCCGGCACGGAGGCTCCTGCGGTTGACGGCGACGGCGCGGCCGCACCGGAAGACGGCGCCGATGTGCCGCCGGATGAAGAAGCCCCCGCGACCAACAACTAAGGTCGCCGTTAGACGGACTCCCATTGCTCTATTGCCGTCATGAGACTATATGGCGGCTTTAGCGGAGCTTGAGCTTGATGGCAGACGAACAAGGCGTTCTCTCAGCCGAGGCCGATGACCATTTCCACGACGAGTGCGGCGTGTTCGGCATTTTCGGCCGGCAGGATGCCGCGGCAATCGTCACGCTTGGCCTGCACGCGCTCCAGCACCGCGGCCAGGAAGCAGCCGGCATCGTTTCCTATGACGGTAGTCAATTCCACGTCGAGCGCCATGTCGGCCTGATCGGCGACACCTTTACCAAGCAGCGCGTCATCGACAGCCTGCAGGGTAACCGCGCCATCGGCCACACCCGCTATGCCACCACGGGCGGCGCCGGCATGCGCAACATCCAACCCTTCTTCGCCGAGCTTGCAGACGGCGGCTTCGCCGTCGCCCACAACGGCAATCTCACCAACGCGATGACCGTGCAGCGCGTGCTGCAAAAGCAGGGTTCCATCTTCTCGTCCACCTCGGACACCGAGACCATCCTGCACCTGGTGGCTACCAGCAAGGAACGCGATCTCAACGCCCGTTTCATCGATGCCGTGCGCCAGATCGAAGGCGCTTTCTCGCTTGTTGCGCTGTCGTCCAAGAAGATGATCGGCTGCCGCGACCCGCTCGGCATCCGCCCGCTGGTGCTGGGCGACCTCGACGGCGCGTGGATCCTCGCCTCCGAGACCTGTGCGCTCGACATCATCGGCGCGCGCTTCGTGCGCGACGTGAAGCCCGGCGAAATGGTGGTGGTGACGTCCAAGGGCGTTGAAAGCCTTTACCCGTTCGAGCCGCAGAAGACCCGTTTCTGCATCTTCGAATATGTCTATTTCGCGCGCCCGGACTCCTCGGTCGAAGGCCGCAACGTCTACGAGGTGCGCAAGCGCATCGGCGCTGAACTTGCGCGTGAAAGCCCGGTGGAAGCGGACCTTGTCGTTCCTGTGCCGGATTCCGGCACGCCGGCTGCCATCGGCTTTTCGCAGGAAGCCGACATGCCGTTCGAACTCGGCATCATCCGCAACCACTATGTCGGGCGCACCTTCATTTCGCCGGGTGATTCCATCCGCCACATGGGCGTGAAGCTGAAACACAACGCCAATCGCCGGATGATCGAAGGCAAGCGCGTCGTGCTGGTCGACGATTCCATCGTGCGTGGCACCACCAGCCAGAAGATCGTTCAGATGGTGCGCGACGCGGGCGCCAAGGAAGTGCATATGCGCATCGCCTCCCCTCCCACGCGCGCATCCTGCTTCTACGGTGTCGATACGCCGGAAAAATCGAAGCTTTTGGCGTCCCGCATGTCGGTCGAGGAAATGGCCGATTTCATTCGCGTCGATTCGCTCGGCTTCCTGACCATCGAAGGACTTTACCGCGCTGTTGGCGAGGCAAGCCGTAACAATGAGCAGCCGCAGTTCTGCGACGCCTGTTTCACAGGCGAATACCCCACCCGGCTGGCGGATTTCGAAGGCTCGGACAACGTGCGTTCCCTGTCGCTTCTGGCGGCGAGCGGAAGCTAGAGCGCTTCTCCGCAAGGCAGGATCACGGCCTCCAGATCAGGCCGTGACGCATCGCCAGTTTGTCGCCCGGACCATGCACGGCCGCATAGAGCAGTCCGGCCAGGAAGGTGAAGTGGTCGACGAAGAAGCCGAATTCGGCCTGATTGCCTTCCCAATGCGATGGGCCGTGGAAGGCGAAGGCGAGAAATATCACATAGGCTCCTGCCAGAAGCGACGCCTCTGAAAAGAACGCGCCGGTCAGGAAGGCCAGCACAAGCGCCACTTCAAATATCGCCGCCAGCCATGCCAGCAACAGCGGGAATGGAAAGCCGGCGGCGGCGATATAGGCGGCCGTGTCGGCCATGCCGGCAAACTTGAAAGTGGCGGCCATGGCGAAGATGCCGGCGAAAATCAGCCTTGCGATCAGGATTGCGACGGTTCTGCTCATGAGTTGTTCTCCAACTGTGGTCTGAACCAAGGACGCATGAGTGCTGCCACTCCCGACATCCGTGCGTCGATTTCCGTTCGACTGGGGCAAAATGGATCACCCGCCACAGGGTTCCTTCTTGAACGGATTCATCCTATCTGGTGCGCACGCTTAAAGTGGAACCCACGATGACCTCTGCCCCAGATCTCACAGGCCGCACTGCAGTTGTTACCGGCGCTTCGCGCGGCATCGGCTATTTCATCGCCAAACATCTGGCCGCAGCCGGCGCGCATGTCATTGCAGTCGCGCGCACGGTCGGTGGGCTTGAAGAACTGGACGACGAGATCAAGGCCGAGCGCAAGAAGACCGGCAAGGGCGAAGCGACGCTTGTTCCGCTCGATCTTGTCGACATGGAGGGCATCGACCGGCTCGGCGGCGCAATCCACGATCGCTGGGGCAAGCTCGACATTCTCGTCGCCAATGCGGGTGTGCTGGGCACCATCTCGCCGCTCGGCCATGTGGAGGCCAAGACCTTCGACAAGGTCATGACCATCAACGTGACCTCAACATGGCGCTTAATCCGCTCGGTCGATCCGCTGCTGCGCATGTCGGATGCCGGCCGCGCAATTCTCATTTCATCAGGTGCCGCGCATTCGGCGCGCGCCTTCTGGGGGCCTTATGCCGCCTCCAAGGCAGCGGTCGAGGCGCTGGCACGCTCTTGGGCGGACGAAACCCGCAACATGCCGCTGCGCGTCAACTCGGTCGATCCGGGTGCAACGCGTACCGCCATGCGCGCGCAGGCCGTGCCGGGCGAGAACCCGATGACCCTGCCGCATCCTTCGGAGATTGCGGCCCGAATCATCAATCTCGCCAGCCCGTCACTGACCGAAACCGGCATGATCTATCAGGCCAAGCATGATCGGTTGGTCGCCTACCGCATGCCGGAATAGGGTATGTCGATATTCGGGTGATGGCGGCCTGCAAATAGCGGTTTCCTGCGCTTCCGGTGCTCATGGACCTCTACGTACATTCCGCTCCGGTTCTCGAAAACCACCATTTTCGGCACGCCCTGACCCGAATCTGCACAAACCCTCAATGATCTGTCCCGGCAAAAATCTCATCTGCTGCCACACGAAGTCGTGATTGGTGGACGATTTTGCCACCTCCTATCGTTTTCCAGCAGGTAACGACCGTCAACAAGCTGGAGGACAACCATCATGCGAAAACTGCTGCTCGTGACTGCCCTGACCCTTGCTGCCGGCGGCGCAGCATTTGCCCAGGACACTTCGATGAGTTTCTTCGTGACCAGCGCCGGCTCCGGCAAAGGTGCTGACCTTGGCGGCCTTGCCGGCGCGGATGCACATTGCGCCTCACTTGCGGAAGCTGCCGGCGTGACCGGCAAGACGTGGCATGCATACCTCTCAACGAAAGACGCCGACGCCCGCGACCGCATCGGCAGCGGCCCCTGGTTCAACGCCAAGGGCGAAAAGATCGCGGACGATGTGGCTTCGCTGCATGGCGACGCCAACAATCTGACCAAGCAGACGACGCTGAACGAGAAGGGCGAGGTCATCAATGGGCGCGGCGATACGCCCAACCGCCACGACATCCTCACCGGCTCCAACCCGGATGGGACAAAAATTGCCGACCAGACCTGCGGAGACTGGACCATGAGCGGTGCCGAGGGTGTGGCGATGATGGGTCATTCGGACCGCACAGGCCTTGACGATTCGGCGGCGGCCAAGTCCTGGAACTCCTCGCACGGCTCGCGCGGCGGCTGCAGTCAGGAAGCGCTGAAAGGCACCGGCGGCGACGGCCTGTTCTACTGCTTCGCAGCTAACTAGTATCTTGTACAAAGTCGCGCCCGCCACGGCGCGGCCATGATTGCATTCCAGACTTTTTAACGGGCGGGCCGATCTCCGGTCCGCCCTTTTTCACTAGCTCCGGGCCTGCCGCCTGTGCGTTTGAGAAAACGTCATCCGGGCAGCCAAAACGCTGGTCCGGCCGGAATGCAAAGCGAGAATTTCGATGTCTGCGACAGTAGCAATGGTCTGGTATATGGTGGTGGCCGGACCGCAAGGCGGCATGGTCGTGCTGCCTACCGCCTTCGACACCCACGATCAGTGCGCGGGTGCGATCACCGAATACCAGAAGCAGCCGGCCCCAGCCGGCTGGTCGGTCCAGTGCATTCCGGGTGCTTCGCCCTATGCCGACGATCTCGGCGATGACGAGCCGTCAGCCGCAGAGCCCGCCCAGTAGAATTTCAGGCGCGCACGGCTGCGTCAGCGGACGGCGCGAACGCTCAATTCCGGGCGGGAGTTGAGTGTCTGCAAAACTACGCAATAGCGCTCGGTCAGCTTGAGCAGCGCATCGATGCGTTCCTGCGGTTCATCGGTGTCGAGGTGGAATGCCAGCCGGATGGCGCTAAAGCCCACCGGCGCGTCCTTTGCGACCCCCAGCGTGCCGCGAAAATCGAGGTCGCCTTCCGCTTCCACGGTCGCTGCGCCGAGGCGGAACTCCAGCGCTGTCGCAACGGCCTTCAGCGTTACGCCCGCGCACGCGACCAGCGCCTCGAGCAACATGTCGCCGGAACACAATTCTAATCCTGAGCCGCCGGTAGCCGGGTGGAGCCCGGCAACGGCCAGCGCCCTGCCCGTTTCCACCTTGCAGGCGATGGACTGATCGTCGAGCGAACCCTTGGCCCGCAAGGTGATCATCGCTTGCGCAGGGTCTGCACGATACGCGTCCTTTAGCGGCGATTGCATGGCTTTCAGTTCGGCGGCGTCCATTGCTCACTCCTGCATGGGTGCACATTACTACGCATCGCCTCTCACCTATACGGCAATGTCGGGTTGTCCTGAGCCAAAGCATGGCCGGCGCTGGCACAGCAGTTCGGAACATCCGCATCGTGTAGCTTGGGCACGCCTGATCGAGCCGGTTTCCCGGCAATGCAATGCAGGCCGGGAGATCGCATGACCAACGTCGCCGTTTTGGAGTCGCGTCAAAGCGTGATGGCCGGCATATTGCTGACCAGCCTGGCCTACCTGTTTTTCTCCAGCCAGGACGCCGCCATCAAGCTTCTCGTCACCGAGATCACTGTCTGGCAAATCCTGTTTTTCCGCAGCGTCACGATCCTGATCGGGGCCGGCTTCATTGGTGGCACAAAGGTCTATGGCGAGGCCGTACGTTCGCCCATCGTCAAGGCCATGCTGTTACGCAGCTTCCTAACCCTCATCGCCTGGCTCTGCTATTATACGGCGGCAAAGTATCTGCAGTTGGCCGAACTGACGACGATCTATTTCGCCGCTCCCATCATCGTTACCGTGCTGTCAATTTTCCTGCTCGGCGAGAAGGTTCCAGCCTTTCGATGGGCGGCAGTTCTGCTTGGCTTCGCCGGCGTGTTCATTGCCTGCGATCCCACGCGTCTCGGCTTCTCCGTCCCGGTCCTGCTCGTGTTGACCGCAGCCTTCTTCTGGGGCCTGGCCATCGTCCTGCTCCGCAAAATTGCCTTGCAAGAGCGCACGCTGATACAGCTTATCCTCAACAACGCTTTTTTCCTCGTCATTGCCGGACTGCCGTTGCTGCATCTGTGGCGCACGCCCGACCTGATCGCTCTTGCACTGCTGATCGGCGTGGGCGCACTTGGCGGCTCCGCCCAATTCTTTCTGTTCGAGGGCATGAAACGGGCCGCGGCCTCTATCATCGCTCCCTTCGAGTACACGTCCCTGGTCTGGGCCTTCGCCCTCGGCTTCATCATCTGGAACGACGTACCCAGAACCGAAGTCTTCGTTGGCGCGGCGCTTATCGTCAGCGCCGGCCTGATCGTCGTGGCCAGCGAACGGATGCGCAAATCCTGACAGTAGGATGCCAGCACGGTTGCGATAAGGTCGGCGGCCATGTACGGCCTTGCCGGTTATGCATGACACAGCGCTCGCAAGACACCGATCGCACTTTCGCGGGAAATCTGATTTTTCGCGGAACCTTTGCCACGCCAGCGCATTGTTAGCGCGACGGGCGTCCCCCAAGTCCCCCAAACCCCTGCCCGTCCTCTTTCAAAGCCGGCCTTATCGCCGGCTTTTTCTTTCGACTTCAGCCAGAGATAGCCGAATCTGGAAATATGAGACTTTTCAGACGTCTAATCCTTTTGGTTGACGCCGACCTGACTTTCGTTACCCTTCGCACCGAAACGGCCGGAAAGAGCCGGGCACGCACACTTAGGGAGTGATGTCCGCATGGTCCTGACCTTGGCGTTGCTCGCTGGCATAGCCGTAGCCTGGTTGCTGATTGCCGTTCTCGAAAAAGTGCGGCTTGGCCTCAGCCTCACGCAATCGTTGCTCTACGTGCCGTTCAAGCTCGCCTACCGGATCGACGACGATCGCATCAAAGTGGCCCGCAATGCCGCTGCCCCGGTGATCTATGTCGTTACGCACCAGTCGCGCATCGACCCCGCCCTGATGCTTTCCCTGTTGCCGGACAGCACGTTGCACATCCTCGACCCGGTATCCGCAAAATCGCCCTGGCTCGAGCCGTGGCGGGAGCTTGCCCGAACGATTGCCTTCAACGCCGAGCATGTGTTCGTGAGCCGCCGGCTGGTTCGCGTGCTGAAAGGCAAGGGGCGGCTCGCCGTCTACATTCCCGAGTCCGTCGAACCAGACGTAAAATCATTTCGCCTCTATCGCGCCGTTGCCCGCATTGCCGTGCAGTCGGACGCCCGCATCGTACCGATTTTCGTTCGCGGCTCACGCAACCTGCCCTTTTCCATGACCGAGGCCGCAAGGGTCCCACGCCATTGGTTTCCCGCCCTTTCGATCTCGGTTCTGGAGCCGATGTCCGTTTCGGAACTGCTGGCGCAGACAACCGACCCGTCAGGCAGTTCGGCCAATGCGCTGTTCGACCGGGTGGCGGAGGCGCGCTTTTCGGCCACCAACCCGAACCGCACCCTGTTCCAGGCTGTTCGCGACGCCGCCCACCGCGTCGGCCCGAGCTATCCTATCGTGGAGGATGTCGTCACCGGCGCGCTGACCTACCGCAAACTCCTGATTGGGGCACGCGTTTTGGGCCGCCGCTTCATGCGGGTAAGCGCGCCGGGCGAGCCGGTCGGTGTCATGCTGCCCAACACGAATGGGGTCGTGCTTTCGTTGCTCGGCCTCTCGTCGGGGGGCCAGGTCGCGGCGATGATCAACTATACCGCCGGGCCGGCCAGCGTCACCGCCGCGATCCGGACAGCGGTGATCCACACCGTCATTTCCTCGCGCGCGTTCGTCGAAAAAGCTGGACTGGCCGAAATCGTCACGGCAATCGAGGCCGGCGGCGCGAAGCTTCTGTGGCTGGAGGATATAAGGTCGGAAATTTCCGGCTTCGAGAAACTCACCGCAGCGCTTCTGTGGCAAAGGCCGCTTCATGTGCAGGACGCGAAAAAACCCGCCGTCATCCTGTTCACGTCCGGGTCCGAGGGAACGCCGAAGGCCGTTGTCTTGTCCCACCGCAATCTCGTCGCCAACGCCATGCAGGCCGAGGCGCGCATCAGCGTTTCACCGGCGGATACGTTGCTCAACGTCTTGCCGGTGTTCCACTCGTTCGGACTTACCGGCGGCACCATCCTGCCTCTTGTCGCCGGCATCCGGCTGTTCCTGTACCCCTCGCCGCTGCACTACAAGATCATTCCTGAAATCGCCCGCAAGGTGAGGCCGACGGTGATGTTCGGCACCGACACCTTCCTCGCCAACTATGCGCGCAACGCCAAGGACGGCGACTTCTCCAGCCTGCGCTTCGTCGTGGCGGGAGCGGAAGCGGTGAAACCGGAAACCCGCCGTGTCTGGCGCGAACGTTTCCAGACCGAGATCGTGGAAGGCTACGGCCTGACAGAAGCCGCACCCGTGGTTGCAGTCAACTCTACCATTCATGGCCGCGAAGGCACGGTCGGGCGGCTTCTGCCCGCCATGCGCATGCGGCTCGAACCGGTGGAAGGCATTGCCGAAGGCGGCCGCCTCTGGATAACCGGTCCTAACCTGATGATGGGATACATGACCGCCGACCGGCCCGGTGAATTGCAACCTGTCGCCGAAAGCTGGCACGATACCGGTGACATCGTTTCAGTGGACCGAGAAGGCTTCATCACTATCAGCGGCCGCGCCAAGCGCTTCGCCAAGGTGGCGGGCGAGATGGTTTCGCTGGGGGCTGTGGAAATGCTGGTTCAGTCGCTGTGGCCGGAGGAACACCACGCCGCCGTTTCGGTGCCGGACAAACGGCGCGGCGAACGCATCGTGCTGGTGACGACGGCCACCGACGCCAGTCCGGAAGCCTTGCGGCAATATGGCAAGAAGGCAGGTGCCGCCGAACTCGCCGTGCCAGCCGACATCATCAAGGTCAAGGAAATCCCCGTCCTCGGCTCGGGCAAGACCGACTACATATCGGCGCGCCGGCTGGCGCTCGATCATCTCGGACTAAGTGCCGCCGCATAGGTCCGACGAATTTAAGATCTTGAATCGGAAAACCCGGCCAGAAGCCTGTTTTCATTCAGCTAAAATATGGGAATCTGCGCTTGAATATAGGCCGGTCATTCCGACGAGCGGGCGTCCACGTCCGGCGGTAGCTCAGCCTCCCCTTCCTTTTTGGCCCGACGCGAATAAGCGCGAACGCTAAAGGGCAGGAAAAGCAGGTAGACGCAAACCGAGGCGGTCAGCGTGTACCACGGATAGCTCACCAGAAGCAGAATGTAGAGCACGACTGCGAGGATGACCAGCAGCGTGCGGTCGCCCGGGATCTTCAGGCTCTTGCCCGAATAGACCGGCAGGCGGCTGACCAGCAGGAAGGCAATGACCACTGTGAAAGCGGTGCCGATGAAGGCGGCGTATCTTGTCGGCTCGAGCCCAAGGAACGCCAGGTAAAGCGGCAGCATCACCACCACCGCACCAGCGGGAGCCGGCACGCCGACGAAATATTCGCCCTGCCACGCGGGACGGTCGTGGTCTTCCTCCAGAACATTGAAGCGCGCCAGCCGCATGCCGCAGGCGATCACGAACAGAAGTGCCGCGATCCAGCCGGGAGAGCCGGCGCGGTCGAGCAGGAAGGCATAAAGCACAAGCGCCGGGGCGACGCCGAAATTGATCACGTCGGCCAGCGAATCCATCTGCGCGCCGAACTTCGACGTTGCCTTCAGCAGCCGCGCCAGCCGGCCATCGACACCATCGAGGAAGGCGGCGATCAGCACCATGACAACAGCGGATTCGAAGCGGTTCTCGAAAGCAAAGCGAATGCCCGAGAGGCCGGCGCAAATCGCCAGAAGCGTGACGAGGTTGGGAAACATCATCCGCAAGGGGATTTCCCGAATGCGAGGCCCGCCCGAGCCGTGTGCTTCGAATTTCTTGAAGGAAGGTGCCATCGAGCCGTCTACGAGACGCGGACCAGAGGAGCGGATGCCGTACCGCCAAACTCGGCGATCACGGTTTCCCCACCCACCGCAGTTTGGCCGATTGCGACGCGTGGCACCGCACCTACAGGCAGATAGACATCAACGCGCGAGCCAAAGCGGATCAGGCCGAAGCGCTCGCCAATGGCAATCGCCGTGCCGCTCTCAGCCCAACAGACGATGCGGCGAGCAACCAGCCCGGCGATCTGAACGGCGGCCACGGTGCCATTGGGGCTGTCGATGACAAGGCCGTTGCGCTCATTCTCGGTGCTGGCCTTGTCGAGTTCCGCATTCAGGAACTGACCCGGGCGATGCTCGATGCGGCTGATGCGGCCGCGCACCGGCGCGCGGTTCACATGGCAGGAAAATACATTCATGAACACGGAAATGCGCGTCATTTCATCGCCGCCAAGGCCAAGCTCGCGTGGCGGCACGGCTGGGCCGACAGCCGAGACGACGCCATCCGCGGGGCTGATCACCAGCCTGTCATCGACGGGTGTGACGCGCTCTGGATCGCGGAAGAAGTAGATGCACCAGGCGGTGAAAATGAGTCCGATCCAGAACAGGAACGACGAGAAATAGCCGATGACAAGCGTCACCGCCGCAAAGATGGCTATGAACGGGTAGCCTTCGCGATGGATCGGAACGAATACGTTTCTGATCGTATCGGCAAGTTGCATCGAGTCGGGACCGGGTCCGTTTCAGGTGCGGCCTGTCTAGCGGAAACGATCCTTCGCCGCAACGCGGCAATCGAGTTCCCTTTATCCCTGTCCCGGCAAAAGCGGCGCACCGGGAAGATAAAGGGCCACGGGCCGGATTTCGTAGACGGCGGTGGGATTGACGCGTTTCAGTTCGAGCGCCGCGGCAACCGCTGCATCGCGCGTCTCGCAATCTACGACATAAAATCCCAGCAACTGCTCCTTGGTTTCGGCAAACGGGCCGTCGAGCACCATGCCCTCCCCAGGCCCGCGCAGGGTGCAGGCATCGCCTGTCGCACCAAGCCGGGCCGCCGGTCCAAGCGTCTTTGCGCGCATCAGCCGGTCATGGACTTTGTGCAGTTCCGTCATAAGGGCCGCATCTTCTTGCGGCGACCATGATTCGACGATCTCTTCAACGTGGTAGGCAAGGATTGCGTAGTACATCGGGTGTGCCCTCCTCATTAAGCCTGTAGCCGGTCCCAAGCGGAAAACTACCGTATTCCGCACGCCATCGTCCAACCGCAGCGGTCAGTCCTGCGAAACCTCCGAGGTGCGCCGCCGCACGATGACGCCCAGTTCGTCGGTTTCGCGGGCGATGCGCAGTTTCTCCTCGGCCTCGGTCGCCTCACGCTGACGGTCCCACATCGAAGCGTAAAGGCCATGTTCGCGCATCAGCGCCGCATGGGTGCCGCGCTCCGCGATCTGGCCGTCCTTCAAGACGATGATCTCGTCGGCGGAAATCACGGTCGATAGCCGGTGTGCGATGACGATGGTGGTGCGCCCCTTGCTGACCAGATCGAGTGCGGCCTGGATTTCCTGCTCGGTATGGCTGTCCAGCGCCGAGGTCGCCTCGTCCAGGATGAGGATCGGTGGCGACTTCAGGATCGTGCGGGCAATCGCGACACGCTGCTTTTCGCCACCCGACAGCTTCAGCCCGCGCTCGCCGACCATGGTGCGATAGCCGTCCGGCAGGCGCTCGATGAATGGCCCGATCTGCGCCAGCTCGGCAGCCTTGCGCACGTCTTCTTCGTCCGCATCGGTGCGCCCATAGCGGATGTTGTAGGCGATGGTGTCGTTGAACAGCACCGTATCCTGCGGCACCATGCCGATGGCGGCGCGCAGGCTTTCCTGGGTCACGTCGCGAATGTCCTGACCGTCGATCAGAACCGCGCCCGACTGGATATCATAGAATCGGAACAGCAGCCGCGAGATGGTCGATTTGCCGGCACCCGAGGGGCCGACGATGGCCACCGTCTTGCCTGCCGGCACCTCGAAGCTCACGCCTTTCAGGATCTTGCGGTTTTCCTCATAGGCGAAATGGACGTCGCGGAACTCGACCCGCCCTGCCCCGACTTTCAGGTCGGCAGCACCTGGCTTGTCGATCACCTCTTGCTTCACGTCCAGCAGGTCGAACATCTGCTCGATGTCGGTGAGGCCCTGGCGGATTTCGCGGTAGATGAAGCCAATGAAGTTGAGCGGGATGGAAAGCTGCATCAGCATGGCGTTGATGAAGACGAAGTCGCCCACGGTCTGCGTTCCGGCCTGCACCTCCAGCGCCGACATCGCCATCACCACCGTCATGCCAATGCCGAAGATGACGCCCTGGCCGAAATTCAGCCAGCCGAGCGAGGTCCAGATGCGGGTGGCGGCGAGTTCGTAGCGGGCCATGGAGCGGTCGAAGCGCTCGGCTTCCATCGCCTCGTTGCCGAAATATTTCACCGTCTCGAAGTTGAGCAGAGAATCGATCGCCTTGGTGTTGGCGTCGGTATCGCTGTCGTTCATATCGCGGCGGATATCGATGCGCCAGTCACTCGCCCTGACCGTGAACCATGTGTAGAGCCACACCGTCACCGCGACCACAGCCACATATTTCCAGCCATAGGCGGAAGCAAAGATGCCGGCCGTCAGGCCGAACTCCAGTATGGTCGGCAAGGTGTTGAGCACGGTGAAGCGCACGATGGTCTCGATGCCCTTGGTGCCGCGCTCGATGATGCGCGAGAGACCGCCGGTACGCCGTTCCAGATGGAAGCGCAGCGACAACTGATGCATGTGGACGAAGGTGCGATAGGCAAGCTGGCGCACCGCATGCTGGCCGACGCGAGCGAAAAGCGCATCCCGCAACTGGTTAAACGCAAGCTGCACCACGCGAACGATATTGTAGGCGACGACGAGCATGACCGGCGCCAGCAGGAACGCAGGCAGCGGGGGCGCGGACTTCGCATCGCCGGCCAGCGCGTCCGTCGCCCATTTGAAGAAGTAAGGTCCGGCCACCAGCGTCAGCTTGGCGGCGACCAGAAGGACACTCGCCCAGATGACGCGCGCCTTGAGGTCGGCGCGGTCTGCCGGCCACATGTAGGGCCAGAGGTTCACCAGCGTCTTGAGGGTCGAGCCGGAATCGGCGGAAACGGTCTTGTCAGCCACGATTGTTTGCCTTGCAAAAAGCGTTCGCTTTGCGGGGTACGGGTGCTGTGTTCAACAGCAGGACGTGGTGAAGGTCGCGAGCGCGCCTGAAATCGCGGCAAGCTCCTCCCTGTTGACGGCATAGCGGGAACGTTGGCCATCCGCCTCGAAGCGAACAAGGCCCGCCGCCACCAGTATTTTCAGGTGCTGCGACACCGTCGATTGCGCGAGGTCGAGCCGCTTGACCACCTGACCGCAACAGCACGACCGGTGGGCCGCAAGATGGCGCAGGATTTCAATGCGCGCAGGATGGGCCAACGCCGCCAGCTTGGCCGCAAGCGCGGCTGCGTCCGCCGCAGCGGAATGCGTCGTGTCATCTACGAGGGATATATTCATCGTTTATCGTCGATATACGATGAATACCATTCCGGCAAGTGCCCCTGCTGCGAAACTCCATGCCCGTCCGGAGAAAACGCCGGGCGGCTGCTTTGCAGATTTACTGCTGCTGGGCCGGATTCGTGGTGATCTGATCGCCCATCGCCTTATAGTCGGCAGCCTCGCCTTCCTTGGACTTTTCAGGCACCTTGAATACCTGCCCCGGCCAGATGCGGTCCGGGTCGGCGATCTGCTCCTGATTGGCGAGATAGATGGTCGAATAGCGGACGCCGTGGCCGTAGACACGGCGCGAGATGCGCCACAGCGTGTCGCCGCGACGGATGATGACGGCGCTGTTTACGTGCTCGAGCTTCGGTGCAACGGTGGTTGCAGGCGCTTCAGTGGACGCGGCCGCTGCCGTTTCAGCGGGCTTCTGCTCGCCGGTTGCGGCAGGCGCAGTCGCCGGTGCTGCGGCGGCAGTGTCGGCCGGCTTGGTTTCGGTCGTGGCCGGTGCGGTCGGCGCAACGGCTGCGATCGATTCGCCCGGTTCCCTCTGGAACGGTACGGTGGCGCGAACGACGACCTTGGCGCCATCGGCATCGAGCCCATCGACCCGGATCGTGTATTCGCCGACCGGCAGATCTCGGGCCGCTTCGATCAGGAAGTGACCGTCAGGCGAAGTCACGGCATCGCCCAGCAGGATTTCATTGGCATAGGCGCGCACCTTGCGGCCAGGATCGGCGAGACCTGCCACGAAGACCTTGCTGCCGTCGATCTCAACCGCTTCCACGACAATTTTTGCCCCCGCAACAGGGGATACGGGCGTCTCCGGTGCAGTGGCATTGTCGGTGGTCGCGGAAGGCGCTGCCGGTGCGATGCTGATCGGCGCTTCGGTAGCGCCGGGCTGCGCCTGCGGCGTCTCAACCTTGGGAGGCTCGGCCTGAGCCTGGGCTTCGGGCTTTGGAACGGTCAGGAGTTCGGCAGGCTTGCCGGGCTCCTCGACCATGGCAAGCACCTGCCCGCCAGCCTGCTCGGGAACAGAGACTACGGCGGTCTGCGTCGATGTGGCAACGACATTACCCGGCGCCGTCGAGCGCAGCACGATCTGGTAGTCGCCCGGCTTCAGCGGGTCATCGAGCACGATGGCGAAAGCGCCATCGGCGCCCGCCGTCGTCTCACCCAACACGGTAGAGCCGTGAACGATCTCGACCTTGGCGTTCGGGGCCGCGTTCCCTGCGATGACGACCGAGCCATTTCCTTCGACGCGCACGACATCGAAGGTCGGCGCCACCACGCCGGCGGGAGCCGGCTGCGTCGTGGTGGCGGCTTCGCCAGCAGGGGCCGCCGGCTTCATGGCGTCGGCCGCTGGCGCCATGGCGTTGGAGTCGGTTGCCGGAAGCCGCGGCTGCGTTTCGGTCGTCGTTGCCGGCGCCTGCTCAGGAGTTGCAGACTGGGAGAGCGATGCAACGTCTGATGGCGGCGGATTGAGATAGGGGTCAAAGGCACCGGAAACGTAGGCCACGCCTGCCGCAGCGACGGAGCCGCCAACTGCAAACAGAAAAGCCTTCAACGGTGTAATTGCCATATTGTTCTTGCCCCTTAGCCACCTAACGCGGTCTATCCTGTTTTGCGGAAACCGACAAGAAAAGACCGCATTGGACTTGACCGCCGCCGCCACCCCTAGCACCAATCATTTCATGAACACGATTCGATCCGTCTGTGTCTATTGCGGCTCATCTCCCGGGCGCGATGCGGCCTATCTCGAAGCGGGGCATCTTCTCGGTCGTTCGATCGCCCTTTCGGGCCTACGCCTCATCTATGGCGGCGGAACCAAAGGCATCATGGGCGCGGTCGCCGACGGCGCAATCCGCGCGGGCGGCAAGGTCACCGGCATCATTCCGCGCTTCCTGATGAACAAGGAAGCGACCGAAACGGCGCTCGACCGGCTGGACGAGGTGGTCATCACCGACAACATGCATCAGCGCAAGCAGAAGATGTTCGAGGAATCCGACGCCTTTGTGGCGCTGCCCGGCGGCATCGGCACGGTCGAGGAAATCGTCGAGATCATGACCTGGGCGCAGCTTGGCCATCACCGCAAGCCGATGGTGTTCGGCAACATAAAAGGCTTCTGGGACCCGATGCTGTCGCTGATCGCGCATATGGCAAGCGAAGGCTTCATCCATACCGCGCATCAAGTCAGGCCCATCGTCGTGAACGAGGCGGGGGCCGTCGTAGCCGCGATCCTGGCTGCCGCCTCTGTCGCGGACGGTCCTGCAGAAGGCGTGCCTTCGCTTATTGAGAAGATGTGATCGGAGCAGACGCTCCCTTGCGAGCCAGCATCGACCACGAGTAGATGATAAGGGCGATCCAGATCAGCCCAAAAGCGATTGCCCGCTCGAAGGAAAACGGCTCGCGAAACACGAATACCGCGACGATGAAGATGATTGTCGGCGCGATGTATTGCATTATGCCGATGGTCGACAATCTGAGCAGCTTTGCGCCATTGGCATAGAGGATCAACGGTATCGCGGTGACCAGCCCGCCCGCGACAAGCAGCCACAAGTCGGTTGTGCTCTGGTCGCCAAAGTGACCTTGGCCTGTCGCCTCGACCCAGCCAATATAGCCAAGCGCAGGAACCGAGAGAATAAGCACTTCCAGGAAGAACCCCTGCGCGGGGCCGATGGGCAACGTCTTCTTGAACAAGGCGTAAAAGCCCCACGACATGGCCAGCACTATCGATACCCAGGGCAAGCCACCGTTCTCCCAAGTCAATACCAGGACGGCCACCACCGCCAGCATGATGGCAAGAACCTGGACCCGGCTGAGCTTCTCGCCGAGCACCACCGCCGCAAGAAAGATACTGAATAGCGGGTTGATGTAGTAGCCCAAGGCCGTCTCGAGGGTCCTCTCGACGGAGATCGCCCAAACGTAGACGCACCAGTTCATGGTTATCAGCGCAGCGGTCAACCCGCCCATCATAAGCGTTCGGGGGCTGCGCAATGCGCGCGTGATGTCATCGGTGCGGCCAAGCCAAACCAGCAGTGCGCCGGCGACCGGCAATGACCAGATCACTCGGTGAGCCACTACTTCGATAGCAGGGATATGCGCGACCGCCTTCATGTAGAAGGGCAGAAACCCCCACATCAGATATGCAGACAAGGCGTAAAGAAAGCCGCGCTGCGCAGCCTTATTATCATCGCGGGGTGTCACTTCATCGCTCATTCAGCCCATATGGAGCGATCGAAGGCGGTCTACCATCGCAAAGTTCTGATGGGTCAATGGTCTTCCGTTGATGGCTCAACCCGGTTGGCAGTGCTTTACTCGGCAGCCACCAGCCCGGCCAACTCACGGTTCTTCATCAGCTTGAAGACGATGGAATCCATTAGCGCCTGGAACGAAGCGTCTATGACGTTGTCCGAAACGCCGACGGTCCACCAACGCCCGCCGGTTCCATCCTGCGATTCTATAAGTACGCGGGTTATCGCTTCGGTGCCGCCGTTCAGGATACGCACCTTGTAGTCGACCAGTTCAAGATCGGCGATCTCGTTCTGGTAGCGGCCAAGATCCTTGCGCAGCGCGATATCGAGCGCGTTGACCGGGCCGTGTCCCTCGGCCACCGACATGCGGGTTTCGTCCTCGACCTCGATCTTCACGATAGCTTCCGACACCGTCTTTATGTTGCCGTTGGCATCGAAGCGACGCTCGACCATGCAACGAAAGCTTTCCACCTTGAAGAATTCCGGCACGGTGCCAAGCGTGCGGCGGGCCAACAGTTCGAAGCTCGCATCGGCGCCTTCATAGGCATAACCCTCCGCCTCGCGCTCCTTCACCAGCGCAATCAGCGTATCGAGACGGTGGTCGTCACGCGCGACCTCGATGCCGCGCCGTTTCAGCTCGGCAAGGAAATTGGCCTTGCCGCCCTGATCGGAGACCATGACGCGACGGCGGTTGCCGACGCTTTCCGGCTCGACATGCTCGTAGGTCTTGGGTTCCTTGGCGAGCGCCGAGGCATGGATGCCGGCCTTGGTGGCAAAAGCGGAAGCGCCGACATAGGGTGCCTGCGCTTCCGGTGCGCGGTTCAGCAATTCGTCGAAAGCGCGCGACAGGCGCGACAGGCCGGTCAACCGCTCTGCCGTGATGCCAGTCTCGAAACGTTCGGCATAGGCAGGCTTCAGCACCAGCGTCGGAATGATGGTGACGAGATTGGCATTGCCGCAGCGCTCGCCGATGCCGTTCAGCGTGCCCTGGATCTGACGAACACCCGCCTCGACCGCGGCCAGCGAATTGGCCACCGCCTGGCCCGTATCGTTGTGGGCGTGGATACCCAGATTGTCGCCCGGAATGCCGGCTGCGATCACCTTGGCGACGATCTCGCGCACTTCCGAAGGCTGGGTGCCGCCATTGGTGTCGCACAGCACGATCCAGCGCGCGCCCGCGTCATAGGCTGCCTTGGCGCAGGCCAGCGTATAGGCGGCATTGGTCTTGAACCCGTCGAAGAAATGCTCGCAATCGACCATCGCCTCCTTGCCGGCAGCAACGGCTGCCTCGACCGAAGCGCGGATTGCCTCGAGGTTCTCTTCGCGCGTGCAGCCGAGAGCCACGCGCACATGGTATTCCGAACTCTTCGCGACATAGCAGATGGCGTCCGACTTCGACTGGACCAGCGCCGCAAGGCCGGGATCGTTCGAGGCCGAAACCCCGACGCGCTTGGTCATGCCGAAGGCGACGAAGCGGGAGCGAACGGTACGCTTTTGCTGGAAGAAAGCCGTATCGGTGGGGTTAGCGCCCGGATAGCCGCCTTCGACATAATCCATGCCGAACTCGTCCAGCAGCTTCGCGATCGCCGTCTTGTCCTCGACCGAGAAGTCGATGCCCGGCGTTTGCTGGCCGTCGCGCAGCGTCGTGTCGAAAAGATAAAGGCGTGATTTCATGATCGGCGTGCCGAGGCACCCCCCTCTGGCCTACCGGCCATCTCCCCCTCAAGGGGGGAGATTGGCAGTTTTGACTTCACTACTGGTTCTGCGATGCCGACGTTAGGTGAGATCTCAGATGAAAGCTGATCTCCCCCCTTGAGGGGGAGATGGCCGGCAGGCCAGAGGGGGGTATCCAACCTCATAGTCACGCCTTCCCCGCGAACTTGTCGGTCGCGTAAATCAGCCGGTCAAGGATGCCCGGTTCCGAATAGGCGTGTCCCGCGCCTTCGATCAGAAAGAACTCGGCCTTTGGCCAGGCCTTGTGCAGTTGCCACGCATAGTGGGCCGGGCAAGGCATATCATAGCGGCCGTGTATGATGACGCCCGGAATGTCCTTCAGCTTGCCGGCATCGCGCAGAAGCTGCCCCTCTTCCAGCCAGCCGGCATGGACGAAATAGTGGTTCTCGATGCGGGCGAAGGCGACCGCATAATCGGCCTCGCCGAACACGTCGCTGGTTTCGGGCTCCGGCAACAGCGTGATGGTCTGGCCTTCCCATTCGCTCCAAGCGATGGCCGCCTCGACTTGCGCCTTGCGATCTTGGCCGACGAGCCGCTTGCGATAAGCCGCCATCATTTCGCCGCGCTCCGCTTCTGGAATCGGAGCCAGGAAGCGCTCCCATTTATCCGGGAACATCTGCGACACGCCAAACTGGTAGTACCAGTCGAGTTCAGCTCGGGTCAGCGTGTAGATGCCGCGCACCACCAGTTCGCTGACGCGCTCTGGATGCGTCTCGGCATAGGCCAGCGCCAGCGTCGAGCCCCACGAGCCGCCGAACACCAGCCATTTGTCGAAGCCAGCCATTTCACGCAGCCGCTCTATGTCGGCCACCAGATGCCACGTCGTGTTGGCGTCAATCGAGGCATTGGGCGTCGATTTCCCGCAACCGCGCTGGTCGAACAGGATCACATCGTAAAGCTTGGGATCGAACAGGCGGCGATGCCTTGGCGAAATGGTGCCGCCCGGCCCGCCATGCAGGAACACCGCCGGCTTGGCGCCCTTCGTTCCCACCCGTTCCCAATAGATCGTGTGGCCGTCGCCAACGTCGAGCATGCCGCTGTCGAACGGCTCGATCTCGGGATAAAGGTTCCGCAATTCGCTGCTCATTCCTTGTCGTCCTCAGGCGGCCATGTTTCGGTATCGTGATCGGGGTGCTGGTAGGAAACGAGGCTGGCGAGAAAATCCGCCGCTTCCTGGTCCGCCATCGTGTACATGCCGGGCAGCGCCGCTATGCCGTCGACATAGGGCAGCTTGGCTTCGGTTCCCCACTGGATAGCCGGCACGATGCCATCAGGTTCATCGAATGCGCCGATGGCGAGGCCCACGCCGTCCGGCGCCGTATAGGTCAGCGGCGTGCCGCAATTCTCGCAAAAGCCGCGGCTGGCATGATTTGAAGACTGGAAGTATTTCGGCGCGCCGCGCGTCCAGACGAGCTTTGCCTCACGCACCGATACTAGCGGCGCGTAGAATGAACCGAACGCCTTCTGGCACATGCGGCAATGGCAGACCGACGCATCGCCCAATGCACCTTCGACCCGGAAACGCACTGCGCCGCACTGGCAGCCTCCGGTATAAATCGGGCGATTGTCGAGGCTCATCGAAAATCCTCACCAGCCCTTCGGAGGGGCTGATTCAGCAAAAGCCGGCAAATGCCTGATCGCTGAGTCATTTCCTTCATTCCGGCCCTCATTCCGGATTATGACATACGGCTTCGATATTGTTGCCGTCAGGATCGAGCACGAACGCGCCGTAATAGTTGGGGTGATAGTGCGCACGCACGCCCGGCTTGCCGTTGTCGCGGCCGCCCGCGTCCATCGCCGCCTCATAGAATTCATCGACTTCCGAGCGCTTGTCGGCGGTGAAGGAATAGTGGCGGCCCGGCCCGCTCTCCTTGCTCTCATGCAGCCAGAACTGCGGCCTGTCGTAGCCGTATCCGCCAACCTTGGCGCCGCCGGTAAATTCCTCCGGCACCATCATCACCAGCGATGCGCCAAGCGGTGCCAGCGCCGCATCATAGAATGTCTTCGAAGCCTCGAAATCGGTAACGGGAATTCCGGTATGATCGATCATTGATGTATCTCCCTTGCCGTTTCAATATTTGCTCTCTGCGCAACGTCGGCAGCATGGGCAAGGCCAGCAACAATTACGATGTGCTGGCAGACATTTTCGATATCGCGCAGCACATCGTCGTTCCAGAAGCGAAGAATCGTCCAGCCCAACTCCCTCAACTTGGTGTCGCGAACGATATCGGCAGAGGCGACCGCGTGCTGTGAACCATCTACTTCAACGATGATCTTCTTTTCCGGGCAAGCGAAGTCCACGATATATCCGGCAATTGGAAGCTGTCTGCGAAAGCCGAGACTCATCAGACGATGCGCACGAAGCTCATTCCACAGCTTCAATTCCGCCTCAGTCATAACCTTGCGCATCTTGCGTGCGTTGCGCCGATTGTAGGTTGGAACGGGGTGATGGTTCATTGAAAGGAACCCCCCTCTGCCCTGCCGGGCATCTCCCCCTCAAGGGGGGAGATCAGCAGTTTCGACCTTGCGGCAGTCCAATCTCCCCCCTTGAGGGGGAGATGCCCGGCAGGGCAGAGGGGGGTGCCTGACGCGACTTTCATCGCTTCACCTCCCATGTTGTGATGCGTTTGCCAGTGGCGGGGTCCTTGCCGTCCTTCAACTGCACGCCTTGCGCCAGAAGTTCATCGCGAATGCGGTCGGCCTCGGCCCAGTTCTTTTCGGCAATAACTGTCAGGCGGCGGGCGATGGCGGCATCCACCACAGCATGATCGACTTCCGCACTCACATCAAAGCCGAAAAACTCCAACGCGGTCTTGAGCGAAGATGCAGCCGCCACGTCGCCGTCGCCAGCCTCGCTCGCCAACTGCGTCAAATGCTGGAATGCGCCATATGTCGCCAGATCATCCGACAGGACGTGGATCACGTCGTCAGGCAGTTTCCCCTCACCCTCGGCAAGATCAGCAGCCCGTTTCCACTTGCGCAGCGTGTTTTCCGCTTCCTCCAGTTTGCGCACGGAAAAGTCGATCGGCTCGCGGTAGTGCGTCATCAGCATGGCGAGCCTAAGCACCTCGCCCGGCCACTTGCGGCCGCCGAAGGTGTCGGTCTCCAGCAACTCGTTGATCGAATAGAAATTGCCGAGGCTCTTCGACATCTTCTGGCCCTCGACCTGCAGGAAGCCGTTGTGCATCCACACATTTGCCATCGCGTGCGTACCGTGGGCGCAGCGCGACTGGGCGATCTCGTTTTCGTGGTGCGGGAAGATCAGGTCGAGCCCGCCGCCGTGGATATCGAACACTTCGCCGAGATAGGCCGACGACATCGCCGAGCACTCGATGTGCCAGCCCGGCCGGCCCCTGCCCCAAGGGGAGTCCCAACCAGGTTCCTCTGGTGACGACAGCTTCCACAACACGAAATCGCCGGGGCTTTTCTTGTGTGCATCGACGGCGATGCGCGCGCCGGCCTGCTGTTCGTCGAGCGGGCGCTTCGACAACTGCCCATAGTCGGGCATCGATGCGGTATCGAACAGAACTTCGCCTGCCGCTTCATAGGCATGGCCGCGTTCGATCAGAGATTGAATCAGGCCGATCATGTCGGTCTTGCCATCGGCGCGCGGTTGCACGAACTCGGTGGCGCGCGGCTCGAAGGTCGGCGGCAGGCAGCCGAGGGTCGCGACATCCTTGTGGAACTGGTCGGCGGTCTTTTCGGTCACGCGGCGGATCGCCTCGTTAAGCGAAAGCTTGCCGGACGCGATGTCGTCGCCGAAATCGCGCAGGGCGCGTGCGTTGATCTTGTCGTCCACGTCGGTGATGTTGCGCACATAGGTGACATGCGCCTCGCCATAGAGATGGCGCAGCAGGCGGTAGAGCACATCGAACACGATAACCGGGCGCGCATTGCCGATATGGGCGAAGTCGTAGACCGTCGGGCCGCAAACATACATGCGCACGTTGTTCGGATCGATCGGAGCGAAATCCTCCTTCGACCGGGTCAGGGTGTTGTAGAGGCGCAAGCCCTTGGAACCGGGTGTTCCTGCAACTGCCTTGGACATTCATCCCCTTCCCGGCTTTGGCCGGTTGAAAAAAGCGCACAAAGATCAGCCTGGCTGGCCGGTTCGTTTGTCCACTCTGGAAGAAAGATGAGGCGAAAACGTCCGGGCCAGCGCGAAGCTAGCCGATAATCGAAATGCCACAAATGGCAAAAGACGTTTCCATGGCGCGCTTTATCGCTTTCGCCCCTGTTGCAGTCAAGCCGCAAAATTGGCTGAAAATGCCGGTTTGCCGCAAGACCGGCGCAAGCGAAAGATTTTATTAAACATGTAAGTACAGCCTCGACCTCAGAAGCGCGGCTATTGCGTCAAGCGTCACGATTTGGTCCGATTTGGTCGTCATGACCCCCGGCTCCAAGTGAAACCAACCCGAAAGAAAGAACAATGTCTCGAAAACCGGAAGCAAAGCGACCCAAGCAACCAGTACTGGCCAACCAATACCGCGCCATCGGTTCGGCAGCGATCGTCGCTGCGCTCCTCCACAGCACCAAGAAGAAGAAGCCCGTTCAGAAGTTCCTCTCGCCGCGCGCTGCGTGACGATCCGGGCGGCGGCATGAATTGCCGCTGAAGAACCAAAAAACAGACGTTTAGCCAGTCCTGCCAGTTCAGCGCCCAATCGGGGCGGATTAGTCGTGGTCTGGCCGCATTGCTAAAACAGCGTCATCTGATCGTCATCGGCGCCGGGCTTCCGGCGCTTCGGTTTCTCGGGCTGGGCCAATGCCTCGCCCGTATCCCGCTCCTGTATTTCGGGGCCGGTATTGGCCACCTTGTTGACGAGGCTGGAAACCGGGATCGCCTCGAAGAAATCAGGATCGGCCGGCTTCAGGAGATCGGCAACATCGCGCGGCTCCTGGCTGCGGCAATCCAGCCAGCGGGCGAAATCCTGTTCCTCGATCACCACCGGCATGCGCTGGTGGATATGGGCGATGTCGGCATTGGCGCTCGTCGTCAGTATCGCGCCGGTGTCCATCTCCGAGCCGCCCGGCTCGGCATAAGGCTCCATCAGCCCGGCAAAGGCGATGAGCCCGCCGCGCTTCGGCCGCACCCAATAGGCCTGCCCTTTCTTGCCGCCAGCCTGCTGCCATTCATAAAAGCCCGACGCCGGCACCAGCGCGCGGCGATGGCGCATGGCCGTGCGGAACGAGGCCTTGATCGCCGCCTCTTCCGAGCGTGCATTGAACAACAATGGAAAGGCGCGCGTGTCCTTGACCCATGACGGGATCAACCCCCAGCGCACCAGCATCGCCTGCCGGTCGGGCAGGTTCGATCCGGGCGGCTGCGGCGGACCGGACAGCACCATCATGATCGGCTGCGTCGGCGCGATGTTGTAGCGAGCCGGAAATTCCTCCACCTCGCCGATCCCCATGAAGGCTGCCGTCTGGTCGGCGGTCGCGGTCAGGGCAAAGCGCCCGCACATGGCTCAATCCTCGATTTGCATATCCAAGTTCAAGGTGGCGATGGAACTATCGCGGCGCAACCGCTAAAGCTGCATGAGACGAGCCGTCCACAAAAGGCTCCGGCTTTGCGACCGAGAGAGAACCCACTTGCCTGAAATCCCCGCCGTTTCAGTTGCGCTTGTGCGGGGCGACCGCGTCCTTCTGGTGAAGCGCGCGCTGCCGCCGTCACAAGGGCTCTATGCATTTCCGGGCGGCAAGGTCGAAGCCGGTGAGACGCTGGAGGAAGCGGCACGGCGCGAACTGATGGAGGAAACCACGCTCGGCGGAGCCTCTTTTCGGTCGCTGGAAACCATCTTAATCGAAGGCACCCGCGACAATCATCCGGTCGACTACCGGCTGACCGTGTTCGGCGCTGATTACATCGGCGGCGAAGCTGTCGCCAGCGACGATGCCGCCACCGCGGCATTCTACACCCTGCCCGAAATGTCCGCGCTGCCGCTGGCGGATTCGGTGTTCGCCATTGCCGAACGCTTGCTGGTCCCGAATGCCGCTCAGGCCTCCGATCCCGAGATTGGTCTTGCAGCCGACAAATTGCTTGGCCAAAAAGACGCATGAACCGCGCTTCGCTTTTCCTCGCCATTGCCCTTGCCGCGTCCGCCGCCCTGCCTGTGCGGCCGGCTGTTGCCGTCGAAGCGCCATTCGAGGCCGGCCTGATGCGGCTTGCCGAAGTGCTGGGCTCGCTGCACTTCCTGCGCAACCTGTGCGGCGAGGCCGGCAACGACTGGCGCGGGCAGATGGAAAAGCTGCTTGAATCGGAAAACCCAAATCCCGAGCGCCGCGCCCGCTTCATAGCCTCTTTCAATCGCGGCTACCGCTCCTTCAGCGAGTCCTACAAAGCCTGCACACCGTCGGCCACGGAAGCGATCAACCGCTACATGAAAGAAGGCGAGGCTTTGACCCGCGATATCGCATCGCGTTACGGCAACTAGGGTCTGGCCCATCATGCGGACCTTGCCTGCTGCGGCCGGATGGGATTTCAATAGCCGCGCAATAAGGGAGGCGTACTGCCAAATGTTCAGTCACATTGTCGTCGGCACGAACGACATCGAAAAATCACGCAAGTTCTATGATGCAATTTTTACGGCCGCGGGTTCCCAACCCGGAACGATCGACGCGAAAGGCCGGCTCGTCTACTCCAAGGACGGTTGCCGCTTCCTTATCACCAAGCCGATCGACGGCAAGGCCGCCACCCATGCCAATGGCGGAACCATCGGCCTGAAAATGGACAATGCCGACGTCGTGAACGCCTGGCACGATGCCGGCGTGAAAAATGGCGGAACCTCGATCGAGAACCCTCCAGGCATTCGCGAATCCGCAGCCGGTAAGCTTTACCTCGCCTATCTGCGCGACCCCGACGGCAACAAGCTCTGCGCGCGTGCGGCAGTAGCTTAGGTCAGAAGCCGCTCGGAACCGGGAAATATGCCGAATCATGCCTGGTGGCCGCTGGCGTGGGCATGATGGAAGTGCTATTCACCGGCCTGCCTGCACGGACGATCAGCCCTCGACAGACATGGAATCGGGGCTGGGGTATTTCGGCATTGCGGTGCCTCACCCAATATATGTATGAAGACGCGGTTAATTGCCCTGCGGTAAATTAACTTAAACCTTAGAGATCGATATCGTGCCGCATTCTGTTGCTGTATGGTGTTGTAATACAGGCCGAGTCTGCGGGACCGTTCGGGGATTGTGAAGTTCGATCAAAATTCTATTTTGATTACAATACCCTAGGGAAATCCCAAAGCTTCGTCCATCAAAGGGACGCCTCAAGTTTGACCCTCGTTTGAAGGGTCGGCGCTTGAAAAGGGTGGTAGTTGCGTATGGAACACAGCGTAAGTGATATCGACGCAATGGTCAGGGAAGAAAAGCGCCTGACCGCCGTCGAAAGCCACAATGAGGCGTGGGCCGAAGGCCTTTCGGCTGGTATCGAGCCTGAAATCATCGCCGAGGCAGCGCTTGAGACCGCTTTTGGCGAGATGCTGCGCACCAATGGCGAAACCGCGGCGCTGGCCCTTCTCGACCGTATGCGCGAAAAGGTTATTGCCGGCGCGTTCGAGCCGGAACGCCTGCGTCACTAAGGCCCATCATCAATCAGCTTTTGACGCATCTTTGGCCTTGGGGCATCATGCCGGCGTGAAGGAGATGCGGGCATTGAATTTTTCACATTCAGGCAGGCTGGGCGCTGTGCGGCTCGGCCTTATCATGCTGGCCGTATGTGCCACGACGACGCCTGCCCTGCTGGCGGCGGTTCTCCCTGCGTCGGCACTCAGCGAAATCAAGCGTGAGGAACTGCCCTCCACCGTTTCGCCGCCCTCCGACGATGACGGATCGCCCAATGCCGTGCCGATGCCCGACCCGATCGAGACGCCGAAACCTTCGACCGAGCAGCCTGCTTCGCCAGAAGACAACGAGTCGCCCGCGCAGGTCGATCCCGAAGCGCCGCCGGAAGACGGCAGCATCGCGCGGCCGCACATCAACCCTGACGAGCCGCTACCGGAAGTGATCTACGATCTCACCCGGCTGCCGGAACCGGTGCGCCGCATGCGCGACCTGATCGTAGAAGCCTGCAAGAGTGGCGATATCCAAAAGCTGAAGCCGCTGATCGGCATGGGCGACGATGCCACGCAACTGTCGCTGAGCGATATCGAAGGCGAGCCGATCGAGTTCCTTAAAAGCCTCTCAGGCGACACCGAGGGCCAGGAAATCCTCGCCATCATGGAAGAAGTGCTTAATGCCGGCTATGTCCATCTCGACGCCGGCACGCCGCAGGAGCTTTATGTCTGGCCTTACTTCTTCGCCCTGCCGCTCGACAAACTGGACGCCCGCCAGCGTGTCGAACTGTTCAAGATCGTTACCGCAGGTGACTACGAGGACATGAAGCAGTTCGGCACCTACATCTTCTACCGCGTCGGCATCACGCCGGAAGGCAAGTGGGCGTTCTTCGTCGCCGGCGACTGACAATCTTCGCCATCGCTGCCAGGAGGCTTGTGCGGGAGCGATGTTCCTGTCGCACGGATGCTTGCGAGGGTATCGACGGCGGACTACGTAAGGCGGATCATTTTCAAGTCAGGCTTTCTTTCGTCCATGCCCTTCGCCCTCATTGAAGATCGCGCGCTCATCCTTGTGTCCGGCCTCGAGGCCGAGCACTTCCTGCAAAACATCCTGACCGTCGATCTCGAAGCCCTCAAACCGGGCGAGGCAAAGCCCGGTGCGCTTTTGACGCCGCAAGGCAAGATCCTGTTCGATTTCCTCATCTCTCGCGCTGGCGCCGGCACCTTTCGAATCGAGTGCCGCGCCGACATCGCCAGCGACTTCCAACGCCGGCTGATGCTCTACAAGTTGCGGGCCAAGGCAGAAATCACCAAGCAGGATCAATCCGTTGTCACGGTGCGGTGGCAAGATGATTCAAGCCCTTCAGGAACTGATTCAACCAGCGTCGTCGATACGCGCTTCCCGTCAGGCTCCGTCAGGCGCGACTACGAACCGGCTTCCGCGCAAGGCGACCCTGCGGCGTGGCACGCCTTCCGCGTCGCCAGCGGTATTGCCGAAAGCGGCCTCGACTACCAGCTCGGCGACGCCTTCCCGCATGATGTGTTGCTCGACCAGACCGGCGGCGTCGGCTTCAGGAAGGGATGCTATGTCGGCCAGGAAGTGGTCTCGCGCATGCAGCATCGCGGTACCGCACGGCGGCGTGTGCTGATCGCCTCAGCTAACCAGCCGCTTCCCGCCGTAGGCACAGACCTCACCGTCAATGGGCGCTCCGTCGGAACACTCGGTTCCACTTTCGGCACGACCGGACTGGCGATTGCCCGCATCGACAGGGTCAAGACGGCTATGGACACCGGGCAAGCCATTGTGGCCGGCGACGTGCCTGTCCAGCTTGCAATCCCCGCATGGGCCGGCTTTACCTTTCCGCAGAACGCCACCGGCACGGAGGATGCCTGATGGCCGACCGCGCCGGCGCACCGCCGCGAGCCTGGCAGCGCATGTTGTCGGGGCGGCGGCTCGACCTGCTCGATCCCTCACCGCTCGATGTCGAGATTTCGGACATCGCGCACGGGCTCGCCCGCGTCGCCCGCTGGAACGGCCAGACCAGCGGCGAGCACGCCTTTTCGGTCGCGCAGCACTCGCTTCTCGTCGAGGCGATATTCTCGAAGCTTGTGGCTGGCGCGTCACCGGAAGCGCAGCTCGCCGCCCTGCTCCACGATGCACCCGAATATGTCATCGGCGACATGATCTCGCCGTTCAAGTCGGTGGTCGGCGGCGGCTACAAGGATTGCGAACATCGCCTGCAGCGCGCCATCCATCTGCGTTTCTCGCTTCCTGCAGAACTCGGTGCCGGCCTGCGCAAGGACATCAAGCGTGCCGATCAGGTCGCCGCCTATTTCGAGGCAACGTTGCTCGCCGGGTTTTCGACCGCCGAGGCGACCGAGTTCTTCGGCCGGCCGCGCGGCATCGGCGCCGATAGTTTCGACCTGTCGCCGCGCTCGGTGACATGGGCGCAGAATGCCTTCGTCAAGCGATTTGCTGCTCTGGAAAAAGCACGCGCCAAAACCGCGTGACACTCAATCGCGATCTGGCGCACCGAGCGGAAAATACGGGCGGTACGGACGCGCTTCATCGACGGCGCGTGCAAAGGACGGACGCTGGTTGAGCCGCGTGCGATAGGCGCGCACATTCTCGAACCGCTCGGCGATCTCGTGCGTCCAATCGGCATAGAACAGGAACGGCGCAGCCGCACAGTCCGCCATGCTGAAGCTCTCGCCTGCCGCCCATTCGCGGCCCGCCATATGCTTTTCCAGCCAGCCATAGGCCTTTTCGAGCATCTCGCGCGCGTTGCTCACGCCCTTGGGGTCGCGCTCTTCCGGCTTGCACAAAGCATCGAAGACCACCTTCTGCTGCGGCGTCGAGATGTAATTGTCGAAGAACCGGTCCATGAAGCGCACTTCGAGCGCGCGCTTTGCGTCGTCTGGAATGAGCCTGACCGGCCCCGGATGAAATGCGTGCAGGTATTCGATGATGATCGTCGCTTCATGAATGGAGCGGCCATTGTCGATCAGCATGGGAAAGCGTTTCATCGGCCAGCGCGCTTCGAGTTCCTCAAGTGCGGCCGGATTCTCCGGCGAGAGCATGACGTAGGTGAACGGAATATCGTTCTCGTAGAGCGCAGTCAGCGCCTTCTGGCAGTAAGACGAGAACGGATGCGCATAAAGCTCCAGGGTCATTCTTCAGGCCTCCCGGCTGCATCGGTAGCGCAAAGGTACAGCGGCGTTGTCGATTTCGCGTATCTCCACAAGCGCCAGATCGATGGGCCTAGAACATCCACATAAAGTGCAGCCACATAAAGTTATTGGCATCATCCTCCGTTTGCGCAAAGATCGCCGCGGGGGGAATTTCAAGTGTTTGAGACTGGCATTCTGGTCGGCGCGATCGTGTGGTCGCTGTCGGCGCTTTGGTTGATCGTTTCCATTCTGCGATTGATACGGCCACGATGGCGAAAAAGCGCCATCTTCCATACCAAACTTGCCGTCGGCCTGTTCGTGCTTTCCTTCATCGCCATCATCTGGTGCAATCAGTTCGCCTACCTCGACTACGGCCTGACCTCTCGCGAGGGTCTCGAGCAGGCGCGCGCCGAACGCAAGGCAACAAAAAAGGCCGAGCAGGCCGCGGCGAATGCGAAAGTGGAAACCGAACGTGCAGAAACAGCGAAACTGAAGGCCGAAGAAGACGCAAAGCAAGCAGCGCTCGACGCGGAACAGCGCAAGAAGGATGCAGCGGCGCGCACAGCCAAGGAAGCCGCCGAGGCAGCGGAAGAGAAAGCCGCCCGGCTTGCCAAGGCCTGTTCCGATACCACAATGGCCTTCGTCATGTAGCAGGAGTTCGTCAAGCGCAGCCTGAAAGCCCCGTCCACGGCCGAGTTTCCGTGGATCACCGACGATCAGGTCGCGGTGTCGGCAAAGCCGGATTGCGGCTTCCATGTCGTCGCCTGGGTCGACGCCCAAAACGGCTTCGGCGCGCAGATTCGCTCGCGCTACGTCGTCGATCTCAAATATCTCGACGGTTCGGGCGAATGGCGGCTCACCGCCATTGATATCCGATAGGTTTATTCAACGCCGCTGCTTCTCCAGCCGGTCGAGGAACCACTGGGTCAGCCGCACCCAGACCTCGTCCTTTTCGCCGGTGTCCTCGCAATTGTGGTCGAGGTTCGGGTTGTCGTTGACCTCGATGACGAAGATGCCGTCGTTCGTCTCCTTGAGATCGACGCCATAAAGGCCTTCGCCGATGCAGCTCGCCGCCTTTACCGCCGTCTCCACGACTTGCGCCGGCGCATTCTGCAAGGTGAAGGTCTTGATGCCGCCCTGGTCCGGCTTGCCATTCGCCTTGTGGTTGACGATCTGCCAGTGCTTCCTCGCCATCAGGTAATGGACGGCGAACAGAGGCTGTCCGCCAAGCACGCCGACGCGCCAGTCGAATTTGGTCGGAATGAACTTCTGGGCGATCAAGAGATCGGAATCTTCCAGCCATTCGGTCGCCAGCGCCTTCAATTCCTCCACATTGGAGCACTTCTTGACGCCGCGCGAGAAGGACGAATCCGGGATCTTCAGCACCAGCGGGAAGCCTAGCGTATCTGCCGCAAGCTGCAGGTCGGAGATGCCGGCGATCATCACCGTCGGCGGCACCGGCACCTTGTTCGCCGTCATCAACTCGTTCAGATAGACCTTGTTGGTGCAGCGGATCATCGACAGCGGGTCGTCGATGACCGGCATGCCTTCCTGCTGCGCCCGGCGGGCGAAGCGGTAGGTGTGATTGGAAATCGAGGTGGTTTCGCGGATGAACAGCGCGTCGTAATTGGCGAGCTTGGCAAGGTCCTTGCGCGTGATCGGCTCGACTTCGACGCCCATCTTCTCGGCGATCCTCGCCCAATGGCGCAGCGAGGAAATCTCCGACGGCGGCAGCTCCTCGTTCGGATCGACCAGCGTCGCGAAAGTAAAGCGCGCCGGCGTACGCGTCTTGGTCTCGCGCCACTCGCGCCCGGTATAGACATCGAGGCAATCGGTGAATCGCTTCAACTCCTCAGGCGTCATGCGGCCAAGCGGATGGAAGCCGATCTTGCGGATCGACGCCCATCCGGAAGCATCCTTGATCGAAACCTCCAGCGCTGGCGCCCTGAACCAGTCGAACAGCAGTCTTGCAAAGCGGTCCCAGGCCTTTGACGGGCCGATGCCGAAAAAGACGCAAACCTTGGCAGGATATGAGCCAAGATCCTTGCGGCACTTGTTCAGCGCCAGCTCCAGTTCCGGCAGTGCGTTCTCGTAGAGCTTGCGTTCCGACAGGTCGATCATCGTCTCGACGGTCGGGATGACCCTGTGGCCGCGCGAACTCGCCAGCAGCGAGGCGTAGTAGCCCCTGCTCTGGTAGCCGTAATTGTTGGACAGGTTGATGACCTTGGGCCGCTGGCCGCGAAACAGGGCCGGATGCGCCAGGTATTCGCGGTTGGTGATGATCTTGTGCGGGGTCGCCGCCTGGGTCAGATCAGATTGCCGTCCAGTCAGGATGACCCAGCTCATCGTCAGCCGCGCTTTCCAAGCATGATCGCCGCGCGCAGTCCGTCGCGGCCGAATTGCGCCATGGTCATGAAGATCGCATAGGGCACGGGAATGTTGGCCGCGTCCGACTGCGTCTCCTCCTTCTCATCCTCGACCCAGGGATCGTGGATCAGGATGTGGTCGCCATCATCGCCGATTGCCAGAACCCAGTGCGGCACCTTCTTGCCGAACATCAGGAAGCCGCTCACCAGAACCAGCACCAGCTTGCCGTCGGCGATCGCCGCGCGGATGTCGTCAATGGTGAAGGCGCGATAGGCGGCCGGAATGCCGTAGCTGTCGGCGCGGCGTCGAAAATCGACCTGCGCCAATTCCATCACGCGGCGCTTTTCCTCGCTGCGCACCGATTGCAGGAACAGCGCGCCGTGGAACGACACCAGGATTTCGGTGGCAAGCCCGCCTTCATGCGCCGAAACCGCCAGGCCGAAGGGTTCGCAGCCGCCCGGCCCCGACATCATGAATACGGTCGTCGCCTCGCGCCAAAGCCGGATTTCCATGACCGGATCGGGCACGAAGCCTTTGTCGAAATGCGCCATCGCCATCATCAGGCAGCACGGCCCGCAGGTAAAATCGCAGGTCTGCTCGTAGAAAGGCACAGCCGTCGCCACCGGCGTGTCGCCGCGCAAGGTCTTTTCAAAACGCAGCGCCGCCCCCCCGTCCTCGTAGTAGTCGGTCTCGCGGCCGATGCGGCGAAAGCCCGCCTTCTCGTAAATTCCGATGGCGCGCAGGTTGTCCTCGCGCACTTCCAGCCGCAGCAGCATCCGGCCATGTTCGAAAGCGATTTTTTCCGCTGAATCCAGCAGTGCGCGGCCAATGCCCTTACCGGAGAAATCCGGTCCGGCCGCCAGCGAATAGAGCCGCGCCACGCCGCTACCCTTGCGAAACAGCACGATGGCGTAGCCCGCCACGCGGTCGTCCAGTTCCGAAATGAGGGTTTCCGCGGTTTCGCGCTCGATCAGCTTGCGAAACGAACGGCGGGAGATGCGGTCGCCTTCGAAAACAGCGTTCTCGATAGCCGCGAGAGCATCGACGTCAGTCGCGCGGGCCGTGCGGATTTCGGCAGGCATGCGGGTTGGAAAACCTCGATCGGCGGTAGGAATATCCTTGTCGGAACGGACTCGTTTCTCGCCCCGCTCCGTGACACCTAAGCGCTCCCCGAATTGGGCCGAATTGTGACTCGGAAAACGCAGTCAGGTCACGACCAGATAGAGGAAACCAGTTGCTTGTAAGCACGCTTGGCAACCTCGTTCAACCGGTCGTTGGGCAGCGTGCCGACAACGGCGCAACCGTAGCCCCTGTCCAGCCAGTAGACGGCAGTTGGACCATCCTTTTCCTCGTTGTAGACGCCCGCTGTCTTGGCCGCGGATTCCGACGTCACGAACAGCGAGATGCGATTTCCGCTTGTGTCTTCGTAAAGCAGCATCGCGGCCTTGCTGGAACCTGAAGCGGGCAACAGCCGCCCGCCGACCAGCTCGAAACCGTCTTGCGTCAGGTCCGGCGCCACCAGCTTCAGCCCGACGCGGTTGGACAGCCAGGTCTGCATATGATCCTTGTCGCTGGCCGGCACTTCGACGGCGTGGCGCTTTTCGGCGGCATAGATGATATGCGCGGCAATCGCCTCCTCCGCCAGGCGGTCAGCCGGACCGCCCTCGGCATCGAGCCCGATCGCGCCGGCGAAATAACCACCCACTCCGCCAAGGCTCAGCAACAGCACGGCGGCAGCGGCAAACCACCACTTCGAGCGGGAAGCAGACGGATTCGCCGTTGTCTCGCCGACGACGATGTTTTGCAGGCGCGCCGGAACCGGTTCATCGAGCACATCCGCGAAGGCCGCGCGCAAGGCCTCGTTGTCGCTGGCGTAGCGGGCGCTCCTCGCCTTCATTTCGGGATTGGCCTCAAGCCATGCCTCGTAGCCGGCGCGCTCGTCGCCCGGCAACTCGTTATCGAGCGCCAGATGGATGTCCCGTTCTGAAAAGTCGCGCCGGGTCATTTCTCGACAACCCTCAATGTGCGGCGTCGGGCGCTGTCTTCCAGCAGGCCTCTCAGTTCCTCGCGTCCTCTCGAAATGCGCGACATCAAAGTACCTGCCGGAACGCCCAGCATGTTTGCAGCCTCAGCATAGGAAAAGCCCTCGATGGCGACCATCACCAGCGCTGCGCGCCGCTCCGGGCTGATGGCATGGAGCGCGTTGACGATCTCGCGCGAAGCAACCGTATCCAGTTGCTCGGCCGGTGCTGACAACGCCTCGTCTGTGTCGAGCGACAGCATTGCAGCCTCGCCGCGCCGATCCACCTTGCGCACCTGATCGATGAAGAGATGATGCATGATCGTAAACAGCCACCTCCGGGGACTTTCTCCGGTTTGCCAGTTCTCGAGGCGGCTCAGCGCACGTTCCAGGCAGTCCTGCACCAGATCGTCGGCGGCATCGCGATCACGCAGCAAGGCTCGCGCGTAGCGGCGCAAACGCGGAATCTCGCCAAGAATCGCTGCCTTTTTGCCATCCATAGCCGCTTGCCGAAACGTGCTCCTATCCGCCAGCCACTCAATTGCGGCTCCGCTTCCAATGCAAGCGGTCAACAACGCATGTCAGCGCCTCGATCACCCAAGCACTAGAAAAACGCGCAAGAAGCTTGATTTATTCCAACTGCCCCGAAAAGCAAAGATCGGACCTTTATCCCGGCATCAACCGGCCTTTGCGGCACGCGTCAAAAGCCGCTGGTAGAACAGGCCGATGCCGATCAGGACGGCACCCAGGCCGATGAACGACAGCGCCCGCAGCACGCCTTCCAGTTCCGACATGTCGAACAGGAATACCTTCAGCACCGCTATGGCGATCAGGGCAGCGGAAGCGATGCGCAACACCTGCGAACTCAGTCGCACCCCGGCGGCCAGCAAGGCCACGCCCATGACCAGCCACAATGCGGAGTAGCTGTAGGTTTCGATCTGCTCCATGCCGCTCCACAGCGCGATGAACTCGCCCTTGAACAGCCGCCGAACCGAAAGCGTCGCATAGGCGAACAGGAGCAAGGCAGCCACCGCCGCCAGCATGGCCGAATACCAATAGGGCCGCTTGTCGCGCGCATAGAGTGCCAGTGCGCCAGCCGCTATTGCAGGCAGCAGGTATGCGAGGAACAAAAGGTTGAACACCGGAATGCGCCCGGTCGATTCATCGGTGAACAGCGGGTTCAGCACGGCGAAGTGCTGGCCAAGAATGAACAGCACCGACACCACGCCAGCGGCAAGCGAGCCATAACGCAGCACCGAGCTTGGCGAGCGCATGTCGAGCGCCACCAATATCGCGCCGGCACCCAGCGCAATCAGCGTGTAGATCGCCTGCTCGGCCAGCGTCGGCACGCCCGCGTCGATAACGCCGCCATGCATGGCGTGGCGCACCAGCATTGCCAGCGTCAGAAGCCCGAACAGCGCCGCCATCGCCTCCATGATCAGGCGCGGCCGGCCATTCGTCGTGCGCGCCAATTGCCAGGCTGCGAAGCCGAAGGCCAGCGCCGGCACGCCGTAGCCGGGCAACAGCCAGTTGAACACCGGCGTGCGCGACAGGAACTCGGCCCCAACAATCGTCGGATCGAAGGCGATGCGTGCCAGAACGGCAACCGCAGCACCCGCCGAAAGCCAACCCAGCACCGGATAGCTGCGCCAACGGGTGGCGAGCGCCGGAACGACCGCGGCAGCGCCCAGCAACACCGTGGTCATGCCCGAACCGAAAGCCATATGGATCATCAAGAGCGCCGCAACGCCCGCGCCAATCAGCGCGAAAGACAAAGCAAGGCCACCCGAGAGCGGAGGTTTTTTGCTGCGCGCAATCCATTCCGCGCCGGCGGTGAAGCCGACCAGCAACGCCAATGCGATGAGCGCGCGGAGCAAATCGCGGTCGATGTCACCGAAGGCGATCCATAGCGAAAGCAGGATCACGAGCGGAGCGGTGACGCCCCAGAACGCCCAAGACGCGGCTCGGTTCGAGTTCGTCGCGGCCAGCCGGTGCGCCGACCAGAAGCCAGTGCCGATGAAAATCAGGCCAAGAGGAATGCCAAGGCGCGGCATAAGCCCGCTCACGGCCACGGCCGTCATGCCATCGACCGAAAGATAGCCGTTGGATAGCTCGAGCCACAGCGAATCGAGCGGCATCAGGAACAGATAGGCCAAGCCCGTAACGATGCCCGCGCCATGCAGCAGCGCGACAGCGCGCGACCTATAGAGCGCCGCCGCAACCATGGCTATGACGATGACTGCCGCCCAGGCAGGCCCGCCTTGCGCAACCAAGTCAACGGCATTGAACATGATGAGCGCCGAAAGGCCGACGAAGAATGCCGCTGCGACTGCCGGCCAGCTGATCCTGCCCTCATCATCATCGCCAGTCAGCCACAGGAACGCAAGCACGGCCAGCGTCACCGCGCTGATAAACATCAACACCGCAAAGTCGAGCTGCGGCGTCTCGGCCATATAGAGCAAGGTCCACAGGCCGGTGCCGACGAAGGCTGCCGTCATCAGCAACGCCCAGCGGCGGATGCGCGCTATGGCGGCGGTCGCTGCAAGCACGATTGCCAGATAGCCGAACAACGCCCAGGCGTTGGGAGATTGCGAGGATACCAAAATCGGAGTCGCCAGCGCGCCAAGCAGGCCGATGCCGGCCAACGCCTGCCCGTGGACAAGTGCTGCCGCAATCGTCGCGATGCCGATGATGCCCAGCAAGGCGAAGGCAAGGCCAGGTCCTATGAAGCCATAAACGCCGTGTGCGGCATAGATTGCGCCGAACAGCGTGAAAGCCCCGGCAGCGGTCAGGATCGCCGGGATATACGCACCGGCAGCACCCTGCACCGGCACCTTGAAACCGGTTCGGCGGATGAATTCGCCGCCTGCAGCCATGACGATGCCGAGGATCGAGGCCATGGTCAGCCGCACGCCCGGGCCGAATACACCCGCCTCGATTGTGTACTTCACCAGAAACAGGCCGCCGAGCGCCAGCGCGATGCCGCCGACCCACACCGCCCAGCGCGTGCCAAGCGCAGTCTCGATATCCCGGCGACCTTCCGGCACCGCTACGGCGGTGACAGGTTCATTTTCAGTTTCGGCTCCGGTCGCTCGCGCGGCCTTGCTCCAAGGCCCTGCCGTTGCCTCCGCCTTGTCCTCGTCAAGGGGTGGCGGTTCGGAAGCCTTGTCGCCTTCGGTCGCGGCTTCGGCCACAGCAGCCTGCGCAACCGTGCCTTCGGGCAGGTCGTCGTCCTTCGGAAGTTCTTTCGCCACGGCCGCCGGTTCCGCCGCAGCGGCCACCGGTGCATGGCCGGCCAAAGCCTCCCTCATCGCGGCCAGATCGCTTTCGATGCGCTTGATGCGTTTGTGCTGCCGCGTCGTTACGACGAACAGCACGATGATCGCGATGATGCCGATCTCGAACATGCAGCCTCACACCGTTACATTGCCGGGCACACGGCCAGATTGGCATCGAGCACTTTTCGCAATCGAATGCCACCCATCGCTGGCGCTATGCTTAAGGTCCGCTTTCGGCAATTCGGCGCTCAAGCTGCCGTCTCTCCGGCAATCGCGGTGCGCGCGGTGAAATGCTTGCGCAGCGCCATCAGGAAGCCGGCGCGCGCGTCCGGCTGCTCGATCCCGCGCGGCTCATAGACGTGGCGGGCGAGGAAAAAGCCGGTCAGCCGGAACGCATCCTCCAGCGAAGCCGGATCTGCCCGACGCCCCGCCCCGCGCTCAAGGAAGGCCGGCAGGGCCAGCATCTTGTCGCGCCACGGTTCGCCGGCCTGCCGCGACACGGCCCGGCCCGACTTCGGCGAGACATAGGCCAGATCGTCGCGCGTGCCGGTCGCCGCGCACTCGCTGAGGTCGAGGCCGAAGCCCAGGCTGTCCAGCACCAGAAGCTCGAAGCGCGCCACCAGCTCGCCGGCTGCATCGGCGTCGTCGAGGTGCTCGATCATCACCATCAGCGTTTCATAGAGGCCCGGATGCGCGTCGCGCTCGGGCAGAAGGCGCAGATGCGCAGCCAGCACCTGCAGGCCGTAAACTGCAACGGCGCTGTCCATCAGCCTTGCCGCGTTCATGTCCAGCGCCTCGGCCTGATAGATGCCCAGATGCTCGTCCAGCCGCGCACGCCAGATCAGGTCGATGCGGTTGCCGGCCTGAAGCACCGGCTGCTGCTTGCGCGAACGACCGCCGCGCACGAGGCCGAGATGGCGGCCATGAGCGCGCGTCATCACCTCGAGGATGACGCTCGATTCGCCATGCCTGCGCTGGCCAAGTATGATTCCCTCGTCACGCCATTCCATTGTGCGAGCTTTGACGGCTTCGGTGGCGAAATCAAGCTGCGACCACTCCGCGCCCGCTTGCAGTTCGCCAATTCAGGTCAGGGCGTGCCGGAATCGAAGATGGGCGCGTAGCGACCAAACTGACGGTTTTCGAGAACCGGCGCGCAATGTACGTAGTGTACATGAGCACCGGAAGCGCAGAGAACCGCCATTTGCAGGCCGTCCTCACCTGAATTCCTAGGCCGAACGCGACAGGTCGCAGCCTGCATCAATATCGCGGCCAACCACCAGAGCCCGCTTCAGATGCGGTTCGATTTCGTGATAGACGCCGTCGGGCTGCGCGCCCAATGCATCCAGCGTCTTGCTGAAGAAGCAGCGCACCGCAGCGGCAGCAACGATGTCGAAAATCTCGCCGTCGCTCATGCCGCGCCGCCGCAATCCATCGACATCTTCCGCGCTGACCGAAGTGGCGTCACGCACCACCTTGGCGGCAAAGCGCATGATGGCGCGCTCGGTTTCGTTGAGCGGCGAGGTGTCGCCGTCCTCGACAACCGCCTGAAGTTCCGGCGCGGTGAAATGACCGTTGAGCAGGATGCTGCCGTGGGCGAGCATACAGTAGGAACTGCGCAGTTCCTTGGCCGCGGCCATGGTCACGAGTTCATAGCGGCGCAAATCCATGCCCGATTTGATGCTGGCAAGAAGACCGTTCCACGCTTCCATGACTTCCGGGCGGTGGCTGAACGCCTTCACCATGTTGGGCAGATAGCCATAGCCGGCCTGCGCTCTGGCATACATCTGGGCTGTCTTGGAACCAGGGTCGCTTTCGGTCACGGTATTGATGTACGTCATCACGCACCTCCCGATCTGAGCAAGCTTGCCAAGCATAGCGCAAAATGGGTTCGGGCGGAACGAGGTTGGAGGCTAAGAAAGCGTGCCGGCCTTCGCAGGTCGTCCTCACCTGAACGTCTAGTGCGGGAAATCCAGCCCCATCTCGCGATACCGCTCGGGGTCGTTGCCCCAGTTCTCGCGCACTTACACGAACAGGAGCAGGTGCACCTACTGCTCCAGAATCTCGCCGATTTCCTTGCGCGAGGATTCGCCGATGGCGCGGATCGTCTCGCCCTTGTGGCCGAGCACGATCTTCTTCTGGCTGTCGCGCTCGACATAGATCACCTGCTCGATGCGCACCGAGCCGTCCTTCTTTTCTTCCCACTTTTCGGTCTCGACATGGGACGAGTAAGGCAGTTCCTGGTGCAGCCTGAGGTAAAGTTTCTCGCGGGTGATTTCCGCCGCAAGCTGGCGCATCGGCAGGTCGGAAATCTGGTCCTCGGGGTAGTACCACGGGCCAGCCGGTAGCTTTTCAGCCAGATAGTCGAGCAAATCCTTGCAGCCGGAACCGGTCAGCGCCGACACCATGAAGGTGCGCTGGAAAGGCACGCGCTCGTTCGCCGTCTTGGCAAGCGTCAAAAGCGCCTCGGGCTTCACGCGGTCGACCTTGTTGAGGATCAGCACCATCGGCTGGCGCACATCCTTCAGCCGCTCGAGGATGGCGTCCGCATCGCCCTTGATGCCGCGCTCGGCATCGATCAGCACCAGCACGACGTCGGCATCCTTCGCCCCGCCCCAGGCGGTGGTGACCATCGCCGTATCCAGCCTGCGGCGCGGCTTGAAGATGCCCGGCGTATCGACGAACACGATCTGCGTCGTGCCGTGGGTGGCGATGCCGCGCACCAGCGCGCGCGTCGTCTGCACCTTGTGCGTGACGATGGAAACCTTGGTGCCGACGAGTTGGTTCACCAGCGTCGACTTGCCGGCGTTCGGCGCGCCAATCAGCGCCACGAAGCCGGACCGCGTCGCAGGCGTTTCGCTCCCAGCCGGCATCTCTTCATCGGCACTCATGCGGCACTCCCTTCAACCGACCAGACACCCTCGCGCACCAGAAGTGCCGCCGCCGCGGCCTGCTCGGCCTCACGCTTGGAGCGGCCCTTGCCTTGCGCCGGATCGAACTTGCCCACCGTCACCGACACCGTGAACACCGGATCGTGGTCCGGCCCCTCGCGGCTGTCGATCTGGTAGGCCGGCGTGTCGCCCGCGGCCTGGTGCGCCCATTCCTGCAATTCAGTCTTGGGATCGCGCCGCGCGATCGCCATGGCACGCGAACGCGACAGCCAGTAGCGATGGATGAAGCTTCTCGCCGCCTCCAGCCCGCCATCGAGGTAAAGCACCGCAATCAGCGATTCCAGCGCGTCGGCGCGCAGGTTGACGCGCTTGCGCTCGGCAAGGTTGCGCACGTCGGAACCGGCCCGGATCAGTTCGGGCAAGCCGATCTCCTCGGCAATCTCGGACAGCGCCTCGGCGTTCACCAACGCATTGAGCCGCAACGACAATTCGCCTTCGACCGCGTTCGGATAGGCCGCCAAAAGCATGTCCGCCACGATCAGCCCAAGCACGCGGTCGCCAAGGAACTCGAAGCGCTCGTAGTCGATGCCGGCATGGGCGCTGCGGGCGCTGGCATGGGTCAACGCGCGCTGCAGGCGCTGGGTGTCGCGAAACGCATGGCCGGTCCGCTCGTACAGCGCTTCGGCAAGCGCGTCAGCGGTCAGCCGTCTTACCGTCGCCATCTCAGTGGATGAAGTTGAGCAGGCGCCCGATACGCATATCGGTCGGCCATTTCCAGATTTCGAGCGGGCTCGACCCGTCGGCAATCGAGAAGAAGATGATGTTGGCGCGCCCGACCAGGTTCTCGCTCGGCACATAACCCACGGTAAACCGGCTGTCGCTGGAATTGTCGCGGTTGTCGCCCATCATGAAATAGTGGCCGGCCGGCACCTCGAACACCGGCGTGTCGTCGCCGATGCCGTTCTGAGTGAGGTCGAGCGTGTCGTAGCTGACGCCATTGGGCAGCGTCTCGCGATAGACATCGACGGGGCGGGCGACTTCCGTGATGTCGGCATTGTCGATCTGGCCGACCTTCTCGCGCGGCACGGCCACGTCATTGATTAAAAGCTGCCCGCCCTTCATCTGGATCTTGTCGCCCGGCAGGCCGATCACGCGCTTGATGTAGTCGATGGACGGGTTCGGCGGGAACTTGAACACCACGACATCGCCGCGCTCAGGCTCGCCACCCCAGATGCGGCCTGAAAACAGATTGGGCGAGAACGGCAGCGAATAGCGCGAATAGCCGTAGGCCCACTTCGTCACGAACAGATAGTCGCCTTCGAGAAGCGTCGGTCGCATCGAGCCCGAGGGAATCGAAAATGGCTGGAAAAGAAGCGTGCGGATAACCAACGCCAGAAGCAGCGCCTGGACGATGACGCTGACGGTCTCGCCAAGCCCGCCGGATTTCTTCTCGGATTTGTCAGCCACGCTCATGTCGTCCTCGTTCATGCGTTGGTTCTATAAGGGCTGGATGGCCACAGGGCAACGTTGCGGTGGCCACACGGGATCACTATGCCTTTACGAGCCACTATGGCGTTTGCGTGACCGGGAGCGCCTCGATGATCACGAAAGCCTGTGCCAAGGGGAAATCGTCGGTGATCGTCAGGTGGATCGCGGCTTCATGGCCCGGCGGCAGTATCTTGGCCAGCCGTTTCGCCGCGCCTCCGGTCAAAGCCACGGTCGGCTTGCCGCTCGGCAGGTTGACGACCCCCATGTCGCGCCAGAACACACCTTGCGACATCCCCGTCCCCAGCGCCTTGGCGCAGGCTTCCTTGGCCGCGAATCGCTTGGCATAGGAAGCGGCGCGCTGACGCCTGCCCTCCGAGCGCGCCTGCTCCACCTTGGTGTAGATGCGCTGGATGAAGCGCTCGCCGTAGCGCTCCAGCGATTGTTCCACCCTTCGGATGTCGATGAGATCGCTGCCGATGCCGATGATCATCGTGAGGCGGAGCCGATCTTTCCGCCGGCACCGAGCGGCGCATGGCCGCCGCCTGCCCTCTCAGCCAACCGCTTGCGCCGCTGCTCGCGAAACACCGTCATGCCCCAGCGCGTGATGCCATAGGCCACAAGGCCGGCTGCCAGACCGAGCGGAACCGCCCCTATCGCCATCGGCTTCAGGATCGGGTCCCACAATTCGGCAAAGCTCAGGTCGTGCAGCATGGCGCCGAGATGCGCGGGTGGTCCGCCGGCATTCTCATGCAGGATCAGCTTTCCGGTTTCGTAGGATGCCCCCCACAACACCGGCACGGTGAGCGGATTGCCGAGCGTCGTGCCAAGCGCTGCCGCCACCATATTTCCAGCAATCAGCCATGAGACGACTACGGCGATGACGAAGTGGATGCCGATAGGAAAGAACGAGGCGAAAACACCTGCCGCGACGCCGGCGGCAACCGCATGCGGTGTCGCCTTCAGCCTCAGTATCCGCTTGGCGAAATAGCGCAGGGAACGCGAAATCGACCGGCGCGGCCACAGCCAGATACGCACCCTCTGGCCAAAACTTTCAGTTTCCCTGCGCTTGAACAGCATTCGACGGGCACTCTGACTCAGATATTTCTGCTGCCGGGCTTAACGGCCGGGATTGCGACAAGTTCCGGCGGCAGATTGTCCGCAGGATACGCCGGAACTTCATATTCCGCGAGGGCAATCAAGGGAACGCCAACGTCGGTTTTGCCGGCGGAACGGTCGATGATGCACGCCGCAGCCGCAACCTCGGCGCCAAGGTCGCGCAGACATTCAATGGTTTCGCGGATCGACAGGCCGGTCGTCACGATATCCTCGACGATGACAACGCGGGCGCCCTTCTCGATCTCGAAGCGCCGCAGCCTGAAAACGCCCTGTTCGCGCTCGACCCAGATCGCCGGCACGCCGAGGTGGCGCGAGGTCTCATAGGCAGGGATCAGGCCGCCCACGGCAGGCCCGACAACGTAGTCGATACGGCCCGGAACCGCAGCGCGGATCTTTGCGGCCAGCGCCTTGCACAGCTTCTCGGTCTTGTCCGCATGCATGAAAACGCGCGCCTTTTGCAAAAAGACAGGGCTCCTCAAGCCTGAAGTCAGGATGAAGTGCCCTTCCAGCACGGCCCCTGCGGAGCGAAAAACATCGAGCACTTCTTCAGTTTGCATAATCGTCTCCTGCGAGGCGGTGGTCCTCCGCACCCCCCTCTGGCCTGCCGGCCATCTCCCCCTCAAGGGGGGAGATTGAGAGCTTCAGCACTATTGTTTCCTCGGCGATATCGGAGATTGACGAAAGTTTCCGATTTGGCTGATCTCCCCCCTTGAGGGGGAGATGGCCGGCAGGCCAGAGGGGGGTGTGCCTGGTCAAAACAGTCGACAAATAAGGCTCCTCAGCCATTGACGCGCCGCGCCTCGCTCACGCTCGAGTTTTCCTTGAGCTGCGACAGCAGCCGGTTCAGGTGCTTCACGTCCCACACCTCAAGGTCGATCAGCATTTCGGTGAAGTCGGGAGCCGTGCGCACCATCGAGAGCGTATGAATGTTGGCGTCGTTGGATGCAACCACCTGCGCGATATCTGCAAGCGATCCCGGCGCATTGATGGCGGTGACGGAAACGCGCGCCGGAAAGCGCTCCTTGTTGTTTTCATCGATGTCCCAGCGCACGTCGATCCAGCGTTCGGGCTGGTCGTCGAAGGCGGTCAGCGACGGCGACTGGATCGGATAGATGGTAATCCCCGATCCCGGCTGCACGATGCCGACGATACGGTCGCCGGGGACCGCGCCTTCGGGCGCAAAATGAACCGGCAGGTCGCCTCTCACCCCGCGGATGGGCACCGCGCCGTCCTTCGGTTGATCCTTGCCGCGCCGCGAGCTGCGGCCCGGAATCTGGAACAGCATACCGGCGGCGTTGCGGATACGAGACCAGCCTTCCTCCTTTTGCTTCGGCACCGGCGTGGTCACGCGCTCGTCCTTGTAGTCGGGGAAAACTGCCTTGATCACGTCGGCGGACGCCAGTTCGCCGCGGCCAACGGCGGAAAGCACATCCTCGATGTCCTTGCGCGCCAGCCGATGCAGCACCGGCTTCAGGCTTTCCTTGGTGAAGCTCTTGCCGGTGCGCTCGAAGGCGCGCTCCAGAATGCGCATGCCGAGCCCGGAATACTGCTTGCGAATGGCGTTCTTGGTGGCGCGGCGGATCGCCGAGCGGGCCTTGCCGGTCACCACGATCGATTCCCACGCCGCCGGCGGCACCTGCGCCTTGGAGCGGATGATCTCGACCTCGTCGCCATTCTTCAGTTCGGTCATCAGCGGCATGATGCGGCCGTTGACCTTGGCGCCGACGCAACTGTCGCCGACATCGGTATGCACGGCATAGGCAAAGTCGATCGGCGTAGCGCCGCGCGGCAGCGCGATCAGCATGCCCTTCGGCGTGAAGCAGAACACCTGGTCCTGGAACAGCTCCAGCTTGGTGTTTTCGAGGAAATCCTCAGGGTTGTCGCCTTCGGCCAATTGCTCGATGGTTCGCCGCAGCCATGCGTAGGCATTGGTTTCCTTGGAAATCTGGTGGGCCGCGCCGTTTGGCTTGGCGCCCGCCTCTTTCGAGCCGAAATCCTTGTAGATCGAGTGCGCAGCAACGCCGTACTCGGCCACCTTGTTCATCTCGTGCGTGCGGATCTGCAATTCCACGCGCTGGCGCGACGGCCCGACAATGGTGGTGTGGATCGAGCGGTAGTCGTTCTGCTTCGGCGTCGAAATGTAGTCCTTGAAGCGCCCCGGCACCATCGACCATGTGGTGTGGATCGCGCCCAGCGCCCTATAGCAATCGGGCACGGTATCGACGACGACGCGGAAGCCGAAAATGTCGGAAAGCTGCTCGAACGACAGCGCCTTGGCTTCCATCTTGCGAAACACCGACCACGGCTTCTTCTGGCGGCTGGTGACGTCGGCCTTGATCGCGTATTTTTCGAACAGGGTCGAAAGCGACTTCTCGATTTCGGTGAGCACGCCCTTGCTGCGCTCGAACATCTCCGCCAGCCGCTCCGTCACCATGCGGTGCGCCTCGGGGTTGATGTAGCGGAAGGCGATCTCCTCCAGTTCCTCTCGCATGCCCTGCATGCCCATGCGCCCGGCCAGCGGCGCATAGATTTCCATCGTCTCCTCGGCGATGCGCAGGCGCTTGTCTTCGCGCATATGATGAAGCGTGCGCATGTTGTGCAGGCGGTCGGCGAGCTTCACCAACAACACCCGCACATCCTCGGAAATCGCCAGCAAAAGCTTGCGCAGGTTTTCCGCCTGCTCGGCCTTCTTCGACACGAGGTCGAGCTTTTTCAGCTTGGTCAGCCCCTCGACCAGCTTGCCCATCTCGGGACCGAACAATTCGTCGATCTCGGCGCGGGTGGCCGTGGTGTCCTCGATGGTGTCGTGGAGGAGCGCGACGGCAATCGTCGCCTCGTCCATGTGCATCTCGGTGAGGATCGCCGCCACTTCGAGCGGATGCGAGAAATAGGGATCGCCGGAAGCCCGCTTCTGGTGGCCGTGCTTCTGCATGGCATAGACGTAGGCCTTGTTGAGAAGCGCCTCGTTGACGTCAGGCTTGTAGCGCTGAACGCGCTCGACAAGCTCATACTGACGCATCATGGGCAGGCTCTCACACGGCTAAAATGAAACATGCGCCGCAACGTGTACGGCGCATGTCATAAATAGCTATGAAAATCGCGGACCGGAAGTGCCCGCAACCGCGCAAACGATCAGTAATCGTCGCTTTTTTCCGGCGGAACCAGGCCTTCGATGCCGGCCAGCAGATCTTCTTCCGACATGCGGTCGAAAGTGATGTTTTCTTCCGGCTCATCGGCATCGGCGGAAATGGCTGCGCCGGTCTGATCGGCGATGGCGTCGCTCTCGGGAGCCTCCGGCTCGTCGACCTCGACATGCTTCTGCAGCGAGTGGATCAGGTCTTCCTTGAGATCGCCCGGCGAAAGCGTCTCGTCGGCGATTTCGCGCAGCGCGACGACCGGGTTCTTGTCGTTGTCGCGCGGAACGGTGATCTGCGCGCCCTGGCTGATCTGACGGGCGCGGTGGCCGGCCAGAAGGACCAGTTCAAAGCGGTTGTCGACCTTGTCGATGCAGTCTTCAACGGTCACGCGGGCCATTGGATGCCCCTTTCATGCGAAGGATTTGATGGAAAACAGGCGCGGTCCATAACCCGGCCACCCGAAAAACACAAGCATTTTGGCTATCCGTCGCCTGTAGCGAACAGAAAGCGCTGTGCCGGCCCCATCAAATTCGCTTGTCCGGTGATTGCAGCGGACAAAATGCCACGAAGCTGACGTTATTTCGGAAGATGAGTTTGATCTGCATGGGCAAGGATTTGTCGCTTCCTTGTTAGGATTGACGCCCACGCTGGATTATTTGACCACCGCCTATATTCGCCAAAGGATATTTCGAATGTTCGACCCCCGAGAGAAGATTGCTCTCTTCATCGATGGCGCCAACCTTTATGCAACTTCCCGCTCGCTCGGTTTCGACATCGACTACCGCAAGCTGCTGTCCAGCTTCCAGAAGCGCGGCTACCTGCTTCGCGCCTACTACTACACCGCCCTTGTCGAGGATCAGGAATATTCCTCGATCCGCCCGCTGATCGACTGGCTCGACTACAACGGCTTCAAGGTCGTGACCAAGCCGGCCAAGGAATTCACCGACGCCGCCGGTCGCCGCAAGATCAAGGGCAACATGGACATCGAATTAACCGTCGATGCGCTCGAACTCGCCGATGTCGTCGATCACTACGTGATCTTCTCCGGTGACGGCGACTTCCGCACGCTGGTCGAGGCGCTGCAGCGGCGCGGCCGCAAGGTGTCCATCGTCTCCACCATGGCCTCGCAGCCACCGATGATCTCCGATGACCTGCGCCGCCAGGCCGATCATTTCATCGATCTCATGACGCTGAAGACCGAAGTCGGGCGCGATCCCAACGAACGGCCGATGCGCAGGCCCGAACCCACGTCACAGGACGAGGACGACGACTACTGAGGCGTCGGGTCATGATCGCCTCGTCCGAACCGGACCGCGACTGCGCGCTCTGCCCTCGCCTGCACGACTTCATCGCCGAATGGCGCGAGCGCGAACCGGCATGGTTCAACGCGCCGGTGCCGGCCTTCCTGCCGCCTGAAGGCGAAGGCTCCGTGCGCCTGCTTATCGTCGGGTTGGCGCCTGGCCTGCGCGGCGCGAACCGCACCGGCCGCCCCTTCACCGGCGACTATGCCGGCGACCTGCTCTACTCGACGCTGCTGCGATTCGGCCTTGCCAGCGGACGCTTCGAGGCACGGCCAGATGACAGCCTGCGGCTTGTCCGAACGGCCATCGTCAACGCGGTGCGCTGCGTGCCGCCGCAGAACAAGCCGACGGGACCGGAAATTTCCACCTGCCGCACGTTTCTCACCCCGACCATCGATCGGTTCCCCAATCTCAGCGCCGTTCTGGCGCTCGGCTCCATCGCGCATCAATCAGTCGTGCGGGCACTTGGCGGGCGCGTCGCGGCGCATCCGTTCAAGCATCGCGGCCGCCATCAGCTCGGCCACGTCACGCTGTTTTCCAGCTATCACTGCTCGCGCTATAACACCAACACCGGCGTTCTGACCGAAGAAATGTTCGTCAATGTCTTCAAGGATATAGCGGAACTCCTTGGGGATTAGATTCCGGTAGGGCAGACGGCTATTAGGGCCTATTCGCCCAACCTACCCCCGCTCTTTCAGCAGGCGTCCCTTTTCGCGATTCCAGTCGCGCTGCTTTTCGGTCTCGCGCTTGTCATGCAGTTTCTTGCCGCGCGCGATCGCAAGCAGGAGCTTCGCCCTGCCCCGGTCGTTGAAATAGATTTTCAGCGGCACCAGCGTCATGCCTTCGCGCTCGATGCTTTGCGACAGGCGCGCCATTTCCCGCTTCGACACCAACAGCTTCCTGCGCCGGCGCGGTTCATGGTTGAAGCGGTTCGCCTGCAGATACTCCGGCAGGTACGAATTGATCAGCCAGATCTCACCGCCCTCGAAAGAGGCGTAGGATTCCTGGATGTTGGCATGGCCGCCGCGCAAAGCCTTGACCTCGGTGCCGCTCAGCACCAAGCCCGTCTCGAGCGTATCGAGCACTTCATAGTTGAAGCGCGCCTTGCGGTTTTCCGCGGCGACCTTGCTGTTGGGATCGGCTTTTCTGACCTGGTTCATAATGCGCACAGATGGCGCATCAACCTCAGTTTATCAAGCCGGCATGCTTCATCGCCGCTTCGATCTTCTGCTCCGTCGAGTTCTCGGCGGTGACCAGCGGCAAGCGCACGACATTTGCGATCTTGCCCAGCCGCGAAAGCCCGTATTTCGCGCCGGCCACGCCCGGATCGAGGAAGATCGCCTTGTGCAGCGGCAACAGCCTGTCCTGCAATTCCAGCGCCTTGGCCGAATTGCCGGAGAGCGAGGCCTCCTGGAACTCGGCGCACAGGCGCGGCGCGACGTTCGACGTCACCGAAATACAGCCGATGCCGCCATGCGCGTTGAAACCCAGCGCCGACGCATCCTCGCCGGAAAGCTGAACGAAGTCCTTGCCACAGGTCGCGCGCTGTTCGGAAACGCGCTCGATCTTGCCGGTCGCATCCTTCACGCCGACGATGTTCTTGAAGTCGTTGGCGAGACGGCCCATCGTCTCCGGGCTCATGTCGATGACCGAACGCGGCGGGATGTTGTAGATGACGATCGGCAGCGAGGTTGCCCGCGCCACGGCAGCGAAATGCTCGTAGAGGCCGCGTTGCGTCGGCTTGTTGTAATAGGGCGTCACCACAAGTGCGGCGGCCGCGCCAACGCTTTCGGCATACTTCGCCAGCCCGATCGCTTCCTGCGTGTTGTTGGAGCCGGCGCCGGCAACCACGGGCACTCTTCCGTTGGCCACTTCGACGCACACCTTCACCACGTGGCGGTGCTCGTCATGCGACAGCGTGGGCGATTCACCGGTCGTGCCCACCGGAACGAGCCCGGTGGTGCCTTCTGCGATCTGCCATTCGACCAATGCCCGAAAGGCTTTCTCGTCGAAACGTCCGTCCTTGTCGAACGGTGTCACGAGCGCGGTAAGCGAGCCTCTCAGCATTCTATCCAACTCCACGGAACCCGTTGGTTCCCATCTGTTTCCTTCGCGCCGCCTTTAGCGGAAAGTGCGGCGGCGCACCATAGTCTCGACACCGTTCTGCGGCAAGAAAAGCTGATAAGGCCAGTTGACCGGAAAGACCACAGCATCCCAGCGTTGCCGAAGCCCCTCATTTACAGCCCCTTCACATGGTGGCGGTAGGCTTTCGCCACGCCTGCAAAGCCAAAGCCACGCAAGCCAAACCATGCCGATGACCGCAAGATCGACAAGACACATGATCGGTGCGCGCCCGTTGCGACTGGCGTTTTTTGGCGCGGCCGTCTTCATGCTGTCTTCCCTGTCGACCGGCACCACGGTCGACAAGGCGTCGACAGCGGGCATTTCCGTTCCCGACCTTGAAGATCACAGCGCACAACCAACCCAAACCAGTCCGCTCAAGAGCGGTCTCGACGCCCTTGCGGCCCGCGATATCGACGCCGCGCGGACAATACGCGACCAGCTTCCAGCCAATTCGCTTGATCGCCATGTGCTCGCCTGGGCCATCGCCATCTATGGCGGTAGCGGCGTGCCGAGTGGGGACATCGCCGCCACGGCTCGCATGCTGCCGAACTGGCCCGGCGCCGAGGTGCTGCGCCGAAACAGCGAGCGCGCGCTTTATCGCGAGAATCCGGATGCCGCCACCGTCGTCGCGGCGTTCAACGGCAGCCAGCCGCAAACCCGCGAAGGCGTCATCCTGTTGACGCGCGCCTATATCGCGCTCGGCAACGCCAAGGCGGCGGCAAGCGTGCTTTCCCCCTTCTGGCGCACCGAGAAACTGGAAGCTGCGGAAGAGACGGCCATACTTGCCGAGTTCGGCGCGATTATCCCGCAAGCCGACCAGCGCTACCGCATGGAGCGCATGTTCTACGCCGAGCAGGTAAATTCGGCGCAACGCGTGGCGGGTCTCGCCGGCGCGCAACAATTGGCCGATGCGTGGTCCGCAGCCTTGCGCGGCGACAAGAAGACGCCTGCCTTGCTCAAGGCCGTGCCGCAAGATCAGCGTTCGGCAGGCTATTACTTTGCCGAAGCCAGGTATCTGAGGCGGCAGGATAAATTCAAGGCTGCGGCAGCGGTCATGATGAAGGCGCCAACGGATCGCGACGCCCTTGCCGACCCCGACCAGTGGTGGCTGGAACGGCGCGTTTTGTCGCGCGAGCTGGTCGATCAGGGCGACATGAAAACCGCCTACCGTCTGGTCGAGGTTCATGCCGCTGAAAGTGCCGCCAATGCCGCAGACGCTGAGTTTCACGCCGGCTGGTACGCCCTGCGCGGCCTCAATGACCCGGTCCTTGCGGCCAAGCATTTCCGCCGCATAGCCGATCTCGCCGAGGGCGCGATCACGCGCTCGCGCGCCTACTACTGGCTTGGCCGCGCCGCCGAGGTTGGCGGGCCGGGAGACGCAAGGCAGGAATTCGCCAAGGCGGCCAGCTACGGCACCACCTTCTACGGCCAACTCGCCGGAGAGCGCATCGGCCGGCAGACGCTCAACATCGCCTACCCTGCCCCCAACGACGACGACCGCCGCAACTTTGCCGCGCGCGAAGCCGTCAGCGCCATCCGGCGGCTCGAGGAAGCTGGCTACCCACGATACGCCGACAGGCTCTACCTCGATCTGGCCGGCCAATTGTCCAGTCCGGGCGAACTGGCGCTTTTGGCCGGCATGGCGGAAAAGCAGGGCAACCACTTCCTGGCACTCAGGATAGGCAAGGCAGCGGCCGCGCGCGGCATCGATGTCGGTGCCTTGTCGCACCCCATCGGCGTCATTCCATCCACGGCGGATATTTCGGGCTCCGGCACGGCGCTTGCCTATGCCATCGCGCGCCAGGAAAGCGAATTCAATGTCGGCGCCGTGTCCGGGGCCGGCGCGCGCGGCCTGCTCCAACTCATGCCCTCGACGGCGGAACAGTTGGCGAAGAAGGCGGGCGTTCCCTTCTCGTCGATGCGGCTCACCACCGATGCCGGTTACAATGCCACGCTTGGAGCGGCCTTCCTTGGCGAGCAGCTTGGCCGTTTCGACGGCTCATACGTTTTGACTTTTGCCGGCTACAACGCCGGCCCCAGCCGGGCGACCCAGTGGATCGCCCGCTATGGCGACCCGCGCGGCAAGAGCCTCGACGAGGTTGTCGACTGGATCGAGCGCATTCCGTTCGCCGAAACGCGCAGCTACGTCCAGCGCGTGATGGAGAACTACGAAGTGTACAAGATGCAGCTTTCGGGCTCATTCGACATCGCCGGCGACCTCGTCCACGGCCGCAGGTAAGATCTTCATAGTCATCCCCGAATTCGCTTTCGAGCGAAGCGAGGTCGGATGAGGGGTGTCTGGCATCGGCGTAGATGTCCCCCTCTCCCC
>CAZROU010000007.1:0-104856 GCA_964601795.1 uncultured Mesorhizobium sp.
TCGAGCCAATCTCCTGGATCGGCTTCTTCTTCGCCGAACGCGCTATCGATATGTCCGACATCGGCTTCATCGCAACAGTCATCTATAATCTCCCATTCTTTGTCTTGTTGATTGGCGGCGATCGGTCGTCAGGTTTCTATGCTCAGGCCTGCCCTGTTATTCGGCCGTTTCTGGCGTTGCAGTGGGTGTAAGGGCGTTGCCGATGGTGAAGCCGATGTTTGTGAAGAACTCGTTGCAGGGGTGACGGTGTTGAAATAGCGACCCGATAGGGGCTTCACACGGGGGCCGTCGTTCAGCAGATCCTGCATCGACAATGCAGTCATGTCGTTCATTGTTGACCTCCCAACTCAAACTCTGTTATCAGCAAGCATTATTTTTATTATACTAAATGATTAGAAAGAATAAATTCATTCCGTCAACATGAATTATTATTCACAATTCATGATCTACCTATAATAAATTACATCGACACAAGGTCATGTAATATATGAAGAAAAATTCATATTGCATTTTTGCGACTCTGAGCCTAGCGTTTGGATTAGGGTACATGGCATAAGAAAATAATATATCCATGAGTACCAAGGGTATTTGAACAAAATACCCTTCTGGGAGGAGGTAATTCGATTTGTATATATTCCCGCATACGCGCATTTTTATAGAACTAACGGCGCGAATATTTGTGGGTAATATTTGATCGACATCTACTTCATTATCCGCTTGTAAAAATCATCAATAATGCAATCAGACATGCCGCCCGAGGAGGAAGGCGGAAGGGGAGCTGTTTCAAAAAATCCAGCACCAGACTTCGTTGAGAGATGCATTTTCCGAGAGAGCAAACTGCCAAAGGAAATGCATACAGGAGCACAAACAAAACAATAAATAATGGAGAAGGAGGAGAAGGTGGCAAGATTAGATTCTGCTGAGCAATTCTCAAAATCTGTCATACCCGTTCTGGATAGGTCCAGGACCGTGGCAAGGCCCGGGTTCAATAGGTGGCTCGTTCCGCCAGCAGCACTTTGCGTTCATCTATGCATCGGGCAAGCCTACGCATTCAGCGTTTTCAATCTTCCGATGACCAAGCTTCAAGGAATAACCGAATCCGCGCCGGGAGACTGGAAGCTGACAGAATTGGGATGGATATTCTCCATCGCCATGGTGTTCCTCGGATTGTCTGCCGCAGTTTTCGGCCGCTGGGTCGAGGAAGGCGGCCCGCGCAAGGCGATGTTCACCGCTGGTGTATTGTGGGCGAGCGGTTTCTTCGTGTCGGCCCTCGGCGTGAAGCTTCACAACATCTGGCTGATATACTTCGGATACGGCTTCCTTGGTGGCTGTGCGCTCGGCATCGGGTACATCTCTCCGGTTTCGACGCTGATCAAATGGTTCCCCGATCGCCCGGGCATGGCAACCGGTATGGCTATAATGGGTTTCGGCGGCGGAGCAATGATTGCCTCCCCGCTTTCCGTCTGGCTGATGGCAAGGTTCGCATCGGATACAGACGTCGGCGTCCTGAACACCTTCATCACCTTGGGTTGCGTCTACTTCCTGTTCATGATGGTCGGCGCTACGCTGGTGCGGGTCCCTGCAAAGGACTGGAAACCCGACGGGTACGTAGCTCCGGCACAGCCGAAGAAGCTGATCACGACCAACAGCGTCCACGTCTACGACGCCATCAAGACGCCGCAGTTCTGGCTCGTCTGGATCGTGTTGTGTGCAAACACCACCGCCGGCATCGGCGTGCTTGGTCAGGCCTCGGCGATGAGCCAGGAAATGTTCCCCGGCGTCATCACGCCTGTTGCGGCAGCTGGCCTTGTCGGCCTGATGAGTATCTTCAACATGGGCGGGCGTTTCTGCTGGGCGACGGTCTCCGACTTCGTCGGCCGCAAGAACACCTACTTTACATTCTTCATTCTCGGCATCTGCCTCTACATTACCGTGCCTTTTGCCGCAGGCATCGGCAATGTGCCGCTGTTCGTATTCTGCTTCCTGATTATCGTCAGCATGTACGGCGGCGGGTTCTCCACGGTTCCGGCTTACCTGAAAGACTTGTTCGGCGTCAGATATGTCGGCGCCATCCACGGCTTCGTCCTGACCGCATGGTCGGCAGCCGGCATCTTCGGCCCGGTGCTTATCAACTACATCCGCGAATACAATATCAACCACGGCATCGCTCAGGCCCAGGCCTACAACGTGACCATGTACATCATGGCCGCATTGCTTGGACTTGGCTTCGTCTGCAACTTGCTGATCAAGGCCGTTGACAAGCGCTACCATCTCAAATCCGAGGCCCCCAGCGGCGCTGAGTTGGCTGCAGCGGCAGAATGAGGGAGGACATCCAATGAGTGAAATGATCGTACGTACACCGGTCTGGAAAGTGGTCGCAGCGTGGGTTTTCGTCGGCATCCCGCTGCTGATGGGTATCTTCCAGACGCTCCTGAACGCCATGAAGCTTTTTCAGTAAGTGAAACAAACCGGTGGCCCGCTTTCATGCGGGCCGCCTGCTCATTGCACTTCAAAGAGAAACCCGCCCAAGCCGGGTTGCACCTTAGTCTAAATGAGAACTGGATTTCCGGTTCGATATCGCATTCAATTGCCGTGTGCTCTATCTCGTAAGCCTCGACTAAAAACCGCTACCCTGGAGGCAACGGCAGATGGTGCGCATCAACATCGAGGCCACCTGGCATTTTACCAACGAGACCTCCCCGCATTCGATGCGGGTTCTGTTAGGTTTTCTGCACGAGGTAAAAGTCTCGGGAACCATAGCCACTGCCGCTGAACATTCAGGCATGTCGTTTCGCCATGCCTGGAACCTCGTTGACCAGTGGGCGTCTTTCTTCGGTGAGCCCTTGGTGGAGCGAAGGCGCGGCAAAGGCTCGAGCCTCACCGCTTTGGGAAACAAGCTGGTTTGGGCCGACCAGCATTTGAAGGCGCGGCTCGGCCCGCAACTACACAATATTGCGCAAGAGCTGGAAATGGAACTCGCCAGTCTGTTGCCCGACCTGCCGCCTCGCATCAGGATCCACGCCAGCCATGGCTTCGCCATTTCAAAGCTGAGCGATTTCCTGGCAAAGATGCCCGATTCCAACATCGATTTGCGCTACATGACGAACCAGGCTTCCCTGGATTCGCTGAGAGCACAGGAATGCGAATTGGCAGCAATCCACCTGCCGCACGGAGAGCTTAGAAGCCGATCCGTCGCCGCACTGAAAAAGTGGCTCGATCCAAGCGTTTACTCCGTCATCGGCTTCGTCACCCGCGAGATGGGCCTTTACGTAAAGCGCGGAAATCCTCTCGGCATCACCGATCTCAGCCAACTTCGAGACCCCAAAATCACCTTCGTCAACAGGGATGTCGGCTCAGGCACCCGCTTGCTGTTCGAACAACTGCTGGTACAGCACAAGATGAACGGCGACGAGATTACAGGAAGCCAGGTTGTCGAGCAGACACATGCCGCGGTTGCGGCTCATGTCGCTCGAGGGATGGCCGATACTGGCTTCGGCGTTGAGGCTCCCGCAATCGAGTACGATCTCGATTTCGTGCACATCATCAGGGAAGATTACTTCTTCATCTGCCGCTCCAGCATTCTCAATTCAAAGCCGGTGGAAAAGTTGCGCGAAGTGATAAGCAGCCCAGAGTATCGCCGGGCTATCAACTCGCTTGCCGGCTATGCCGTATCGGACGCAGGTGTCATCAAGACTGTGAAAAAATTCTTCAACGAGAACCGCTAATTAGGTGATGCGATCTCAGTAGTTAGATCAGCAGCCTGACAAATATCCCGCAAGTGATCCGTTCCTCGTTTGCAGGATTTCCAGTTCGTCGGAAATGGCGCAGAGATTTTCGCCCTCCTCGCCAAGCGTATAGTTCGCCCATTATCTACCGACGCCAAAGGCGCAGCCTCTGACTCAAAATCCGTGCGCTATACTTCCCGCGTGAAGCACGTTATATTTCTTGGCATCTAACGGATTAGCCCTACATCGCGAACCGTCAGGCTACGAAGGCCGAGTGCGCACTTTGCAGGTACGAAGTGCGTGATACGGATGACAAGTTCTTTGGGAAGAGGAAGGCAAGTTCGGGAGGAGCCGAATGAGCGCATCCACATTCGCTCAGCACGCAGACAAGATACAAACGGCAATCGAATCCAATGCCGCAGCGAAGTCCGCGCTCGTCGCCTCATGGCGGCGATCCGCAACACTCCATCATCTTGACCCCACTACCCGGCAAGCACCCCGACGACTGTCCGAGGCGGAACTTGCGCAAGCACGCGAACGGATCGGTTTGCTCCTGAATGCTGCGCAGAACTCGCTCGACCGCCTTTATCTGGCGGTAGGCGGCGTTGGTTGTTGCGTGTTGCTGGCCGACCGTGACGGTGTTCCCGTCGAGCGCAGAGGATCTGTCGTCGATGACGATACGTTCGAGGAATGGGGCCTTTGGACGGGCACCATCTGGAGCGAAGACAGCGAAGGCACCAATGGAATCGGCACTTGCCTGACCGAGCAACGGGCTCTGACGATCCATCGCGACCAGCACTTCTTCTCGCGCAACACGCTGTTGTCGTGCACCACAGCGCCAATTTACGATCACGAGGGCAATCTTGCGGCGGCACTTGATGTGTCATCGTGCCGGGCAGACCTCACGGAAGGATTTGTCCAACTGATTGCGATGGCGGTAGGCGATGCTGCCCGCAGCATCGAGGCTGAGAATTTCCGCTCTGCCTTTGCCGGCGCGCGGATCATGCTGGCGCCGGGAACAGACAAAAGCGCCAGCGCCATGATAGCTGTGGATGCCGACGATCTCGTAGTCGGCGCTACGCGGTCGGCGCGGCTAGCCCTTAACCTCACGCCCGAGGCCCTATCGAAGCCCCTGCCCGCACGAGATTTGCTTGGCATGAGCGAATGCGAAGGCCTCACTGATGCCGAGCGCGGCGTTCTGCAAAGAGCGCTGGCGCGTGCCGATGGCAACGTATCGGCCGCTGCTGCCAGTCTCGGCATTTCGCGCGCAACATTGCATCGCAAACTCATCCGCTTCGGCATACGCCGCGCCCACTAGAGCCCGATTGACAACTCGATAGGCTCGACTGTCGCAACATTGCGACAGTCCGTATGGACGGCTTTGCCTCCCTGGGCTGACAGGCAAACGGAATTCAACAACGCTCCATTTCGGAAGCGCCGCGAGGTGCGGCGCGCTTCATGGGAGGAGCCCACATGAACAAGGTTGAATTTTCCCGCACGGCCAAGGTTCCCTTCGCCAAGCGCTATGACAACTTTATCGGAGGCAAATGGGTCGCACCGAAATCCGGCCAGTATTTCGAGAACATCTCGCCGGTTACCGGACGCCCGCTGGGCGAAATCGCCCGCTCCAATGCGGCGGACGTGGAGGCTGCTCTGGACGCCGCACACAAGGCCAAGGATGCCTGGGGCAAGACCAGTGCCGCACGGCGCTCGCTGCTTTTGAACCGCATTGCCGACCGCATGGAAGAAAACCTCGACCTGCTTGCATTGGCCGAGACCTGGGACAACGGCAAGCCGATCCGTGAAACGACCGCTGCCGACGTGCCGCTGGCCATCGACCACTTCCGCTATTTCGCCGGCGTGTTGCGTGGACAGGAAGGCGCTATCTCTGAAATCGACCACGACACGATAGCTTACCATTTCCATGAACCGCTGGGCGTGGTTGGCCAGATCATTCCCTGGAACTTCCCGCTCCTGATGGCTTGCTGGAAACTCGCCCCAGCTCTCGCAGCCGGCAACTGCGTGGTGATCAAACCCGCCGAACAGACGCCGGCGTCCATCATGCTGTGGGCCGACCTCATCGGCGACCTGCTTCCGGATGGCGTGTTGAACATCGTAAACGGTTTCGGCCTGGAAGCCGGCAAGCCGCTCGCATCGTCCAACCGCATCGCCAAGATCGCCTTCACCGGTGAAACGACGACGGGCCGGCTGATCATGCAGTATGCTTCGCAAAACCTCATACCGGTCACGCTGGAACTCGGTGGCAAGAGCCCCAACATCTTCTTCCAGGACGTGACCGCCGAGGACGACGACTTCTTCGACAAGGCGGTCGAGGGCTTCGTCATGTTCGCATTGAACCAGGGCGAAGTCTGCACATGCCCGAGCCGCGCGCTGGTGCATGAGAAGATCTACGACAAGTTCATGGAGCGTGCGGTCAAGCGCACACAGGCGATCATCCAGGGCGATCCACTCGACCCGGCCACGATGATCGGAGCGCAGGCATCAAGTGAACAACTCGAGAAGATCCTGTCCTACATCGACATCGGCAAGCAGGAAGGCGCCAAGGTTCTGACCGGTGGCGAACAGAACCATCTGCCCGGCGATCTGGCCGGCGGCTACTACGTCAAGCCGACGATCTTCCAGGGCAACAACAAGATGCGCATCTTCCAGGAAGAAATCTTCGGACCGGTCGTGTCCGTGACCACCTTCAAGGACGACGCCGACGCGCTCTCGATTGCCAACGACACGCTCTATGGTTTGGGCGCAGGTATCTGGAGCCGTGACGCCAACCGTCTGTACCGCTTCGGCCGCGCCATCCAGGCAGGCCGTGTATGGACAAACTGCTACCATGCCTATCCGGCGCATGCAGCGTTCGGCGGCTACAAGCAGTCGGGCATTGGTCGCGAGAACCACAAGATGATGCTCGATCATTATCAGCAGACCAAGAACATGCTGGTAAGCTACAGCCCGAAGAAGCTCGGCTTCTTCTAAGCAAAATATCCCTGCGACCCTCTTTGCCCATCAAGAGGGTCGCAGGGCATTTCCCAACCGAATTGAGCTTCGTATAGTCATCCATCGGCTGCGAACCAGCCGAACTCGAAAGCCTGAGGAGCCTCGTCGCCGTTGGCCAACTACGTGCGGCGCGGACCTCTTGGAGACACGCCATGTCCGATCGCCTTGTCCTCGACAAAGTCACAGCCACGCCCGAAGCGTTGGAGTTCCTGAACGAGATCATCGCCGACCACGGCCCGGTGTTGTTCCATCAGTCGGGCGGTTGTTGCGACGGTTCGTCACCCATGTGCTATCCGCGCAGCGACTATATCGTAGGCGAGCGAGATGTGCTGCTTGGCAACATCGGCGACACCCCGGTCTATATCAGTGAATCGCAATACGAGGCCTGGAAGCACACGGACCTCATTCTCGATGTCGTGCCCGGACGAGGTGGCATGTTCTCGCTGGATAACGGCCGCGAAAAGCGGTTCCTCACGCGCTCCGTGATTTGCGCCGTACCTGGCAACTAACGCGCTGTTTCTCTGCGGTGCATTGTAGCACCCTTACCCTACAGAATGCTTCTTGCCTGTCCGGCGGAGCTGTGTTTCACTTCCACCGTTATATATAAATAAATATATTGATGGAGGAAGCACGTCTTATGTCCAAACCTGTCGTACTGACCAAAATGTGCGAATTGCACGTTATTGATATGCCGCAGGACGAAAAGCTTGCAGAGCGTTTCCAGACTTCGTTCCCCACTGCTGGATATGACGAGTCAGCAGGGCAATGGCGCATGGTGTGGAAAAAGGGAACATACGCGGAATCGAATGCCCGCCTTGAAGCCTTTTTCGCCGAAAATGGAGTTGCCGTTACTCACATCGATAAATGCTAGAACGCACAAGCTTGGTCAGCATCGCGGATGGCAGGCGGGCAGCGGCGCGCCGTGAGTGGGCCGTGCTCGCTGCGCTGTTGGCGCTTCTCGTCGCGTTGGCGGTATTGTCGATCGGCTTAGGCCGGGTTTCGATAGCACCGGATCGGGTCATCGCCATCCTTTTATCGAAGATTGCCCCGGTAACGCAGGACTGGAGCAACGCTGACGAGTTGATCGTCATGAACGTCCGCCTGCCACGTATCTGCGCGGCGATGCTGGTTGGCGCTGCTCTGGCGGCCGCGGGCGCCGGCTACCAGAACCTGTTTCGCAATCCTATCGTTTCGCCCGACATTCTTGGGGTATCGGCGGGGGCGGGTTTCGGTGCCTCGCTGGCGGTCATGCTCAATGTCGGCGCCTTTGGAATTCAGGCCTCGGCGTTCGTTGCCGGCCTGATTGCAGTGACCCTGTGCTTCGCCATCGGCCAAGCCATCAACCGGCATTCTTTGATCGTGCTTGTGCTGGTGGGCGTCGTCATCGCGGCGTTCTTTCAAGCCATGATTTCAGTGCTGAAGATCGTCGCCGATCCGGTCGATGTGCTACCGGTCATCACCTTCTGGCTATTAGGTGGTCTCAACAAGATAACGCCTTCGGACCTGCCTGTTTCAGCAGCGATGATCGGTGCAAGCCTGGTGCTGCTCTATGCACTGCGCTGGCAGGTGAACGTCATGAGCGTGGGCGAGGAGGAAGCCCGCAATCTCGGCGTGAATGTCGGCCTGACACGGACAATGCTGGTCTTGACGGCTACCTTGATGACGGCCGCCGCCGTCAGCATTTCGGGCATCGTCGGATGGGTCGGACTGGTCGTGCCCCATATGGCGCGCATGCTTGTCGGTCCGAGTTTTGACCGAATGCTGCCGGTCGCCATCGTATCAGGCGCGCTTTTCGTCCTCCTTGTCGACAATTTCGCGCGCGCCGCGAGTTCGATGGAATTGCCGCTCGGCATCGTCACCAGCGTCATCGGCGCACCACTCTTCATCGTCCTTCTGCTCCGTACGAAGGTGTCATGGTCGTGACGCTGAAGGTCGAAAACCTCGCTTTCAGTTTTCCCCATGGCGAGCGCAGCCTCGTCGACATCAGCTTTGAACTCAATCCCAAGGATGTCGTTTGTGTTCTTGGTCCCAACGGCGCGGGCAAGACGACGCTGATAAGATGCCTCATGGGCACACTGCCCATAGCGGGCGGTGCGGTGACCATTGACGGTCTTCCCGCACGCAACTTCACCACGCGGCAGTTTGCATCGAAGATTGCCCACGTACCCCAAAGCACCAATTCGGTCTTCGGGCATCTGGTCAGGGACATCGTCCTGATGGGGCGGTCCGCGCATCTGGGCATGATCGAAGTTCCCGGTGCCCGGGATCGCGAAATCACCGAGCGCGCACTCGATTTGGTCGGCATCGCCCATCTGGCCGACCGTCAATTTTCGACGGTCAGCGGCGGTGAACGCCAGCTTTGCCTGCTGGCAAGAGCATTGGCGCAGGAAGCCCGCATCCTGATCATGGACGAACCGGCGGCGAGCCTCGATTTCGGCAATCAGATCAGGATCCTCGATATCGTCGCCTCATTGGCGAGAGATGGCTACGCGGTATTGATGACCACGCACCATCCCGACCATGCCCTGCTCATCGGCACGCAAATCCTGACATTGCGTGAGGGCCGCATCTTCGGCGTTGGAACGCCGCATTCGCTTCTGTCGTCGCGCTTCCTGTCCGACCTTTACGGCGTGCAGGTGCGCATCCTCGAAGAAAGTGACGGTACGCGGGCTTGCGTGCCGACCCTGTCGCAACACCAATCGGAGAATTTGGAAAATGCGTAAACTTGTTATCGGCCTACTGGCCGCAGTGGGAACAGTGCTGCTCGCCGGCAGTGTTTTTGCCCGCGATATCACCGACATGACCGGCCGCACCGTAACCGTTCCGGACAAGATCGAACGTGTCATCACGATCGGCTCGGTGCCGGTGATCAACAGCTTCGTCTTTGCTGTCGGCAAGGCGGACACTTTGGCCGAGGGTCTGCCTACCCGCTTCAATCCCAAGCGCTGGGCATGGCAGTTCGAATTTGCTCCTCAGCTCAAGACCGGCCCAGAGTTGCAGGATTCCAACTACGCGCCGGACGTGGAAAAGATCCTTGCCGCCCAGCCCGACGTCGCATTGAGCTTCGAGAAATCGACCGCCGATATCCTCGGGTCGAGCGGGGTGCCCACGGTCCTGCTGCGCATCCAGACACCGGATGACGTGAAGGCCGGCGTCAAACTGGTAGGCGACCTGCTTGGCAATGCCGAGATCGGCGAGCAGTACGCTCAGTACTTCGACGCGACGCTGGCGCGCATCGCCGCCAAGATCGACACGCTGCCGGAGGACAAGAGGCCGACAGCGCTCTACATCAATCCGGGCAACATGACCCAGCCGCACATCGTCGCCGAGTGGTGGTTGAAAGCCGGCGGCGCGCGTAGCGTGACCGATGACGGCCGTTCAGAAGAAGTGCTGACCCTGACGACGGAGGCGGTAATCGGCGCCAATCCGGACTACATCGTATTGTCCGATCCTTCCCATATCGAAGCCCTCAAGACCAACGAGACCTTGTCGCAACTAGATGCAGTCAAGAACGACAAGATCCTGGTTACGCCGATGGGTGCGCATACCTGGGGCAATCGCACCGTCGAACAGATTCTGGCCGTTCTCTGGGCTGCCAGCGAATTCCACCCCGACCTGTTCCCGCATGCCGAACTGGTGGCGGAAGTGAAGGGCTTCTACGGCAACTTCTTCAAGAAGGACCTGAGCGACGAACAGGTCGAGGCGATCCTTGCCGGCGGGCGCAGCTAGGAAGCGAAGGAGCGTACGATGCACCACGCCAATTATCCGCACCAGTTCGACAAAGAGCAGCCCAGCCACGCCTTCAGCATTCCGCGCGAAGGCGAACTGGCCAAGCTTTTCCAGAAGGCATTTCCCGAGGGCTATTTTGATGAGACCCATAAGGAATGGCGGATCGATTGGGACCACAAGCAGTTTCCAGATCAGGGGCAGCGGATCGAAGCATTCGCGACCGCCCATGATCTGGAGGTGCTGCATCGGTATTGAGCCGTGGCCCGATTGCCGAAGATTACTAACTAGGTGACGGCCATGGCGGGAGATGACAAACGCTTCCGGATCGGGCTTTCCGGGTGCAGCGGCGCCTTGGAATCGGTTTCCACTTCGGAGTTGCTTGATCTCGCAGACTTTGTGGAAGCCCTTGGCTACGATGCCCTGTGGTTGAACGAAGAACATTTCCAGGGCGGCGCCGGAGGCGGTGCCGACGGCCGCCGTTGCCTGTCGCCGCTCATCCTGGCTTCCGCGATGCTTGCCAGAACAAGCCGACTCCGGGTCGGCTTTTCGGTCTTGTTGATGGCGATGCATCATCCGCTCCGCCTCGCTGAAGACCTTGCGAGCCTCGATGTCCTGTCGGACGGCAGGGTAGATTTCGGCGTCTCGCGCGGGGCCAATCCTCGTTATCTCTCGGCCTTCGGAGTTCCGGACGCGTTGACGTCGCATGAGAGCTTCTTCGCCAGCCTGAACCTGATGAAGGCCGCATGGTCAGAAAACGCCATTGAAATCGGTGCAGACCAGATCTCGTTCCAGCCGAAACCGGTCCAGCGCCCGCACCCGCCGGTCTATGTTGGCACATACACGCCGGAAACTGCTGTCTGGGCGGCACGGCAAGGGCACCGCATCATTTGCCACGGCGTCAACAGCCTAACTGCCATCAAGCCCGTCATGCAGAGCTACGTGGCGGCGGGCGGCGACGCTTCAAAAGTGCCGTTTGGCCGGTTTGTCTATGTCAGCGACAGCGACGAAAGCGCCAAGGCGGAACTGTGGGAAACGATCCTAAAACTGACCGCCCGATTGAAAGGGATTGGCCTCGCCAAGCGCAACAATGTCGTGGCCGAAGAAGATCTTGAGCCCGAAAACTTCTATGCGAAGATGGTCATAGCCGGCGGGCCAGACACATGCGCGCGCCGAATCCTGGACCTGCGGGAGCAGTTTGGCGTCGGTTACCTGAATGCCTTGGCCGCATTCTTTGGCTATCTGCCGCTAGAGCTTCTCAAGAAGTCCCTGACCCTGCTTGCAAGGGAAGTGCGTCCAAGGCTGTGAATTCTGTCCCTAAGCGCACACCGGCTCCCAATTTTCCAACGTTTTCTCTTGGCATCGATATATCCATATGAATATAGAGATATTGCTAAATGGTAGCAAATTTTTACCGACACATTTGATCGGTTAGGTTTTTTTCAGGGGGATGTAAATTGCGATATATTCGAAGTGGTACAGCGCTAGCGCTTCTGGCGACGCTGGCGGCAACAAGCCATGTCATCGCTCAAACGGCAACAGACGAAACCGAACAGGCTCAGGCAACGGAAAAGGAAAAGAAGGCCGAAGCCAAAAAGGCGAAGGATGAGGTTTTCCAGCTTGGCCGTATCCTTGTCCCCGCCGAAGGCGTTGATGGCGGCACAAGCGGCCAGAAGATTTCCCAGAGCGTGGTAACCCCGCAGGAAGTCTACTCGACCAACCGCAATACGCTCGACGATGCCTTGCGCACCGTTCCGGGCGTCGAGGTTTCGACCACCGGCGGTCGTCGAAACGAGCGCCTTCTCTACGTGCGCGGCTTTGATCGTTTCCAGGTTCCGCTCTCCATCGACGGCATCCGCGTCTATCTGCCAGCGGACAACCGGCTCGACTTCGGACGCTTCCTGACGCCGGACCTGTCGGAAATCCAGGTCCAGAAAGGCTATGTGTCGGTCCTCAATGGACCGGGAGCGATGGGCGGCATGGTCAACCTCGTGACCCGCAAGCCAACCCGCGAACTGGAAGCCGAGTTCCAGAGCGGCATTGACCTTGGCAACACCGGCGACCTTGCCGCAGCCACTGCATTCGCGTCCGTCGGCTCGCGACAGGAAAACTTCTACGTGCAAGCCAGCGGAGCGATCCGTGATTCCGACGGCTTTTTCCTGTCTCGTTCTTTCGTACCCACGGCAATAGAGGACGGAGGGCGCCGCGACCTCAGCGAGGTCGACGACTGGCGTCTCAACTTCAAGGCTGGCTACACGCCGAACGACACCGATGAATATGTCATCAGCTACACCCATCAGGAAGGCAGCCGCAAAGCGCCCTACCATGTCATAACACCCGATACGCGGCATTGGACGTGGCCCTACTGGAACGTATCCAGCCTGTCGTTCTATTCGCACACTCAGGTCGGCGAAGGGTCCTACGTGCGGACCAAGGCCTACTACAACACCTTCGAAAACCTGTTGTCGTCATTCGACAACAACACGTTCACGACCCAAACCGCAGGCTATGCGTTCGACAGCTACTACGACGACAATTCCTACGGCTTTTCGGTCGAAGGCGGCACGGACCTTATCGAGCGCAACACGCTGAAGACGGCGCTGCACTACCGTCGCGACACGCACCATCCTCAACAGCATGCACGCCCGGACCACCCGACACTCGCTTTCCTGGAGCCGCGCCTCGAAAGGTCCGAGGACACATGGTCGGCCGCGCTGGAAAACACGTTCCACGCGACCGATGCCCTCGATTTCGTGGGTGGCATCAGCTACGACTGGAACGATATCCTAAAGGCGCAACGCTACTCAGGTGGCGCGATCCAGGAATATCCGGTGGGTGGTAGCAGCGCCGCCAACTGGCAAGTTGCCGCGGTCTACCGTCCGACCGACGCACTGGAATTCAACGCCAGCATTTCATCGCGAACGCGCTTCCCGAATCTCTTCGAGCTCTACAGCACGCGCTTCGGAACGGCCGAACCTAACCCCGACCTCAAGGCGGAACGGGCAATCCACTACCAGCTAGGCGCGACAGCGACGCTTTCGGAAGCTGTGCGTGTCGGCGGCGCGCTGTTCTACAGCGATCTTACCGACGTCATCCAGTCGATCCGAATCGGCGCGGCACCGGGCGGTGGTGACCTGACGCAAAACCAGAACATTGGCGACGGGCGCTACTACGGCATTGAACTGACCAGCGAATGGGACATCCTTCCCGAACTCACCATCGGGGCCAACTACACCTTGCTCAAGCGCAATCTCGTCGATCCGGTCAGGCCGAGCCTCAAGCCCGTGGATACACCTGAACATACAGCGCATATTTACGCCGACTGGATGCCGTACGAAAATTTCACTGTCTCTCCGGACCTGGAATTGGCAAGTTGGCGTTGGTCTGATGCTACAGGCGGCGGCTATGTGAAGACGGCAGGTTTCGCTCTGGCAAACATCAACATGCAGTACGACTTTTCCGAGAACATGGCGGTCAACTTTGGCGTCCGTAACATTTTCGACAAGAACTACGAGCTGAACCAGGGCTTTCCCGAGCCGGGCCGCACCTTCTTCCTGAAGACGCGCCTAACGTTTTAGACGCTGCCTCCGAAGACAGCGGGTCCGCCGGCAAACACAATTGCCGACGGGCCGATCTTTTTTCCAGATAGATCATCGAAATGTCAGCTAACCCACTTCGAAATCGCCCGGCTGTGGCGGAGCAATAGGCGTGAAGCGTGTCCGTTCCGGCTTCAGGTCGAGCAGCGGAGTGCCATCGAGACAGTCCATGCCGCGCACCAGAAGTGTGCTGCCCTCACGACCAACCAGGCCGACGATGGAGGTCCCGATAGGATTGGGACGCACGGGAGAGCGCAGCGAAAAAACACCGCGCGTCTTGCCGTCGCTGGCCGGGCTCTGCAGCACGAGGTCCCGCCGCGACATGTGCAGCCAGTAGAGCACCTCCAGCTCTTCAAACTCCTCGATGTTCTCCAGCCCTTCGACCCAAGGCTCGAAAATTTCGATGCGGCAGATCGGACCGTCTCGCCTGCCCTGTCGCGGCGTCTCCATGCGCGAGTTCCAGGGGGTGCGTATCTGGCCGATGAACACCAGCCCGGCATCCTGCGCAGGGGGCGCTTCTATCGCCTTCTCGCCAAGCCTTACTTCGTTTTCCCGTACCATATGCCTAGCCTTGCCTTTGCGTGTTCCCGAGTACCGGCGCACATATCGACCGATCGGCCGCCGGCATGAATTCGACCGCAACTTCGACACCGTAGAGCTGCTTCAGCGTCGCCGCCGTCACAGCCGTGGCAGGCGGTCCAAATCCGATAATCTGCCCATCTTTCATCAGGGCCACTTCATCCGCGCAGGCGAAAGCATGACCGGGGTCATGTGTCGACAAGACGATGGCGAGACCGGAGCGGCGCAGCTCGTTGATGCAATCGAGCACGCGGGTCTGGTTGCCAAAATCGAGACTTGCCGTCGGCTCATCCATGACGATCAGTTCGGCTTCCTGGGCAAGAGCGCGCGCGATGAGCACCATCTGCCGCTCACCTCCGCTCAGCGTTGTAAACGTCCGATCAGCGAGATGGCCAAGGTTGAGCCTTTCCAGGGCTGACCGTGCCATCTCGCGGTCCTTGGAAGAAGGCGTGGCAAAAACCCCGATGCGGCTGGCGCGCGCCATCGTCACCATCTCGGAAACCTGGAACGGGAAATAGGCGGAATTTGCCTGCGGAGCGTACGCCACATGACGGGCGAACTCGGCTCTACCGAAATTCTGCACCGGCTTGCCACGAAACTCGAGTTGGCCACCAAGTGGAGGCAACAATCCGAGCAGTGTGCGAAACAATGTGGTTTTACCGCAGCCATTGGGACCCAGAAGGCAAAGGACCTTAACCGGATTGACCGTCAGGGTTACACCATTGCCGACTGGACGTCCCCGATAGCCGAAGGCGAGGTCCGTTGCCGCAAGCATCACTGCCAACCCCTTCGGCCACTGGCCAGCAGCCATAGGAAAAAGGGGGCCCCGATAGCCGCAGTCAGAATGCCCAGAGGAACTTCGATTTCGGCCACCATGCGCGCAGCGGTATCGACCGCGACCAGATAGCCACCGCCGAGCATGAGCGAAGCGGGCAAGAGCTTGCCGAAATCAGGTCCAACCAGGCTGCGCGCAATATGGGGCATGATCAGGCCCACCCAGCCGATTATCCCGGAGACCGAAACCGCGGCAGCCGTCATCAAGGTTGCGGCAGACACCAGGACCAAGCGCATTTTCCCTGTCTCCACTCCCAGCGCTCTCGCCTCCTCGTCGTCCAGCGTCATCAGGTTCATGCGCCAGCGCAGCAGCACCATCGGCACAAGCCCGAGGGCCATCGCCGGAAGGATCGAAACCATGTCGCTGGTGTTGATGCTGGCAAGACTGCCAAGCAGCCAGAAGGTTATTGCCGGAAGCTGGTTGTAGGGGTCGGCGAGCACCTTCAGAAGCGAAATGCAGGCTCCCAGCAAAGCGCCGACTGCCACCCCCGCCAGCACCAGCACAAGGACCGGGTCGCGCCCCCTCACCATTGCACCGATGAAGTAGACCAACGCGACCGCACCGAGGCCGCCGCCGAACGCCAGCGCCTGTATGGCCAGCACAGGCAACGACAGGAAGATGCCCGCCACCGCGCCGAGGCTCGCGCCTGCCGATACGCCAAGTATGTCCGGCGACACCAGCGGATTGCGGAAAAGTCCCTGATAGACCGCGCCTGCCACCGCCAGAGCGGCCCCCACGAGAAGCCCGCAAACAACGCGCGGCATACGGACGTTCCAGATCACCGTGTCGATATTCGGATCGCGGCCGCTCTGTTCGCCCATCAAACGCGACCACAGCACGCGAGCGATATCGGCCACGGAAATGGGATACTTGCCCGCGGACATGGCAATCAGGATGACCAGGACAAGCAGGACTGGCGGGACGAACCGCCCCACCCTCCCAAAAGCATCGGGATGCCGGTCTTCTGCTTCTCGAACGGTTTTCGGCAAACTCATTTAGCCGAGGAATCTGACAGCAGCTCATCCAACTGACCAGCCGAAAGATCGACCCCGTAGAACAGTTGGTAGAATTCGGATGTCTTCTGACGCAAGTCGATATCGGTCAATCCCGGATAGAGCACGCCGGTCAGCCAGGTTACCGCCATCAGCCTGTTGACGCCGGGAGGGGTGTCAAACCAGCCGAACGGCAGCGTCGGCGCCCGATAGACCCGCTTTTCCTTCACCGCCTTGACGCCGGCCCACAACGGGTCGTGGGTTACCGACTTCTGGAAGTCCGGCTTGAGCGTGATGATGACGTCCGGGTTCCATGACAGCACCTGCTCGATGGAGACATTGGAAAGCCCGCCAGAGCCTGCAAGCGCAGCAACATTTGTCGCCCCGACCGCGCCCAGGATCTCCATGTTGATCGAGCCGGCAGCACCCGTTTCCAGCCCGTCAGGCCCCCGCCCATAATAGACGCGTGGCCGCTGCTGTTCCGGAATGCTGGCAACCAATTCCTTTTGCCACGCCATCGTCTTTTCGGCATAGCTTGCCAGTTCTTCTCCCCTCGCCTCGACGCCGAGCAGGTCAGCCACTTCGCGCAAGGTCTGCGGCGTGCGTGCAAAGGCGCCATCGATCAACACATATGGAATGCCGGTCTGCTCCTGAACGCGATCGGCGAGCGAGGCGTAGGTGGAATCGACGCTGCCGACATCGATGATGATGTCCGGCTTCATGGCCAGTACCATCTCGATGTTCGCCGTATTGCCCTTACCCGTCAGCCGGCCGGTTTCAGGCAGGTCGCGATAAGGCTCGGCAAGAAACTGCTTTTCATGATCCGAGGGAGCGCGCACCCAACCGGTCATCTTTTGCGGTGCCAATACATAGAGGAGCACTGACGCAGGCGGCCCCGCCGAAAGAACGCGCTCGATATGGTCAGGCAGTTTGACCGACCGGCCGGCGGCATCGACAAAGAGCCGCTCCGCCATCGCGGCCGCAGGAAAGAAAATGAACTGCAAAAGGATGAAGACAAATAACAGGCGTCTAGAAAATTGCATGCCAGAGCTCTCGCATCTCACTCCACGTCGAATTGGTTATATTTGAACAAATATATCGTGCAAGCAGGCCAGCTTGGATTTTGGAGCTATCCGGCCTCAAAATACCAAATGTCGAACCGACGGCAGCCGCCTCCTCAAGGCCATTCTGCGGCCATGTTGGAGCGAGGTCGATAGAATAGGCGTGCGGGCTAATATGCCTCGGGACAACGTTCGACCCTGTATTGCCCGCAATCCCAACAGCTTCTGCCTGCCGGGTGAACCCTGCCGTCGTTCTTTGGTCACAAAGCACTTAAACCGATTGAAAAGACATTGCGTCAGGATGACGTAAGGTTCTATGGTTCATCGGCTGGTGCAATGGCACGAAGACCAAGACGCTGCCGCCGGGAGGATGACTGTCATGGCATTTCTGGAAATCGAGGGCCTGAGGAAACGCTTCGGCCAAGTCGAAATTCTCAAGGGCATCGACCTCGAGCTTGAAAAGGGCGGCTTCCTCGTCCTGGTCGGCCCCTCGGGTTGCGGCAAGTCCACCCTGCTCAACACTATCGCCGGCCTTGAAACGGTCAGCTCCGGCCATATCCGCATCGATAGCAAGGCCATCAACGATCTGCATCCGTCCAAGCGCGACATCGCCATGGTGTTCCAGAGCTACGCGCTCTACCCGAACATGACGGTGGCCGGAAATATCGGCTTCGGCATGGAGATGCGGGGCGTTCCCGCTCCTGAACGCGAGGCAGCAGTTGCCAAGGTCGCCAAGACGCTGCAGATCGAGCATCTGTTGCAGCGCAAGCCTTCGCAATTGTCCGGCGGCCAGCGCCAGCGCGTCGCCATGGGCCGGGCGCTGGTGCGCGACCCCAAGCTGTTCCTGTTCGATGAACCGCTATCGAACCTCGACGCCAAGCTGCGCGTCGACATGCGCATCGAGATCAAGCGCCTGCACGCCACCACCGGCACGACGATCGTCTATGTCACCCACGACCAGATCGAGGCGATGACGCTGGCAACCAAGATCGCCGTGATGCGCGACGGCGAAGTGCAGCAATTCGGCACGCCGGCTGAAATCTACAACAACCCCGCCAACCTGTTCGTCGCCGACTTCATGGGATCGCCGGCGATGAACCTGATACCCGGCACGATCGGCAGCAATGGCGGCGACCTCAGCATCGTTCTCGAGCGCGAAGCGCGCACGCCCATCGTGCTGCCATTGGCGAATGCGCCAAGCGGGCTCAACGCATTCAAAGGCAAGCCGGTGGTGTTCGGGGTTCGGCCCGAAGCGCTGACGGACCCAGAGGGAGCCGAGCGCAACGCAACCAACATCGCGACCGCCGATTGCCATATCGAGGTCGTCGAGCCGGCCGGCTCCGACACCTTTGCCGTGACCAACCTTGGCGGCAAGGGCGTGGTGGCGCGCCTGCGCGCAGATGCCACGATCCGGGCCGGTATGGACGCGCCGCTGGCCTTCAATCTTGCCAAGGCCGTTTTCTTCGACCCCGCCACCGAAAGCCGGATCGTGTGATAGGAAACCGCATGGGGTGAGCGCAAGGCTTCGGGGCGACTTCCGGAAATGCTCCTTGCGGGACGTTTGGCTCGGCGGCGCACTGCCGGCTAGAACACTTGGGCAAAAGTCACGGAATGGATCCCGGACAGCATCGCCATCGCTTCGCTCGCCTCGCTTCCGGGATGACGCGCCGCCCCTTCCGTTTCGTCATCCTCGGGCAAGCCCGAGCGCAGCGAAAGGCGCAACCCGAGGATCCATGCCGTGAGGATTGAGGGTGTGGGGTGACTCAGAATGAAGAGCTTTCTTTTGCGCCGTTTGCGCGCTTCCGTTTGATCACGGCATGGATCCCAGGGTCTGCGCAACGGCCTTCGGCCTGCTCCGCCCTAGGATGACGAAGAGATGGATATGCTTATTCATCGCCACGCCCGGCACATGCCGTCTGGCCATTGTCAAAGAACTGACCTTTGCTTGTGAAGCTCAAGGTCGGGAAGACGGGCGGCCGCAAGGACGCTCGTTTTAGATAGATAGTGCGACCTTTCGGCCGCCCGTCCGGTGTCTTAAGGTTTCAAACCGCTCCGCTTTCATCGACCCGCCGTGTCCCCTCACAGGCTCTCCGAAAAGATGCCGCTGCTAAGGTGAGGGCAACGCTCGGCAGGCCTAGCGCGTCCCCTTTCAACGCTGCACAGGGCGCAACCGGCCCCTTCGTGGGGGAGCAGCCAAACCTCCCCGGAACAAGGCCACGTTAGCGTTGCCGCCGGGGCACCGGCCCCTCCCCACCAAATCACCGTCATGACCGATGTTCCCGGCGGAAGGGACGGGCCGATTATCGCAGAGGTGCAAAGGGTGTGGATGAATGTTTTACGAGAGCGAATAAAATCAACGGGTTGCGCGGCCAAGGGAATGGATTTGTCCACGCCCCGCCCACAAAAACCCTGACCGGGCGTAACGTTACTCTTCCGCCTCGCGGCTCAGCCACAACAGCGCCGCGATCAGCACCAACCCGCCAAGCGTGACCCACGGCAGCACCTGCTGCATGAACTCGATCTCGCCGCTACGGACGGGAATTTCCTGCGCGGCGCGCCGAGCAATATGGACTTGCGCAATGGCTTCCGGAAGGACGCGCCATGACAGCGCCAAAGAGGTTGCGGTAATTGCCAGAGCCGCAAGCGTCACCAGTTTGGCGCCACGCACGAATTGCAGGACCAGTGCGCCGGCAGCGACGTAGAGCGCGCCCGTGGCCATCAGGATGCCTGCCTTCAGCGGCGTCGTGCCAACCATGCCAAAGACCGGGATGCCCGCTTCAAGCTCGGACCAGCGCACCATCTGCTTGAAGCCGTCCAGCATGAGGAAAGTGCCGAGGACGAGATTGGGCCACAGGCGCAGGTGCGGTTCGTCATCGGCCAAATCCGCCGCCGGCTCGAGCAGCCACTCCCCCGCCGACAGACCAAGCATCCGGCCAAGCCCAACCAATGCAAAGGACGTGCCTAACTCGGCATACCAGGGCGTGCCTTCGCCCGAGATGTAGTTCCATGCCTGGCCAAGGAAGAAGCTTGCCAGCCCGACGACCGCGTTCACGATGATGAAATCGAGATAAAGTGCCAACAGGGGCAGTACGTAGCGGCGCATGAAAGGCTCCGTTCGTGGGCTCAGCCAACCAACGGGATGCTATAACGAAGAAGTGAACAGGGCTTTTCGTTCGCTGACGCCGCAAGGCCGCCGCTTCAGATCCACGACAGGCCGATGCGCAGACTAGTGCAGTACGAGCACGTCGCCGGACGAGAAGCTGATCTCGGCCTTTTCGCCGACCACCGGAGGCGGCGTGGTCGAATTGTTGAAGGTATCGAGCGAGACGCTGCTTCCGCCGATGCCGACGCGCACGCGAATGACCGAGCCGAGGAAATGAACGTCCGAAATCTGGCCCGACAGGCTGGCGTCGTTGCCGGGCCGGCGTCCGAGCGAAATCGCTTCGGGCCGGAGCGCGAGCGAGAGCATGTCGCCGGTCTTTGAACCGTTGAGCTTGCCCTTCAGCGAAATCTCTTCGGTGTTGACCTTGACCTTGCCGCTGGCCGCGTCGCTGACGGTGCCTTCGAGTACGTTCAGCGTGCCGACGAAATTGGCGACGAATTTGGTGGCGGGCCGGTTGTAGATCTCGAACGGCGCGCCGACCTGCTCGGCCTTGCCGCCATACATGACGGCGATGCGATCTGAGATCGACAGCGCTTCTTCTTGGTCATGCGTGACGAAGATGGTGGTGATGCCGAGCTGCTTCTGGATGGAGCGGATTTCCTCGCGCAGCGACACGCGCACCTTGGCATCGAGCGCCGACAGCGGTTCGTCGAGCAAAAGCAGCTTCGGCTTGGGAGCCAGCGCGCGGGCAAGCGCGATGCGCTGCTGCTGGCCGCCGGAGAGCTGGTAGGGGTAGCGGTCGCCGAACTGCGGCAGCTTTATCATCTCGAGCATCTCGGCGACGCGGGCATCCGCTTCCGCCTTGGCCATGCCGGCGACCTTGAGGCCGAAGCCGATGTTCTGCGCCACCGTAAGGTTGGGGAAAAGCGCATAGGCCTGGAACACCATGCCGACATTGCGCTGGTTCGGCTTGAGATAGGTGATGTCCTTGCCGCCGACATAGATGCGCCCGGCGGTCGGCTCTTCGAAGCCGGCAACCATGCGCAGCACCGTTGTCTTGCCGCAACCGGACGGCCCGAGGAAGGAGACGAACTCGCCTCGCTCGACGTCGAGGTTGAAGTTTTCCACCACAGTGGTTTGACCGAACGCCTTGCTGACGCCCTGGATGCTGAGAAACGGATCGGCCATGGTCATTGTCTCCGGATCAGTTCGGACGGTTAGCCGACTTGGGGGCAAAGCGCGAAAGCACCTGGATGACCGACATGCAGCCCCAGGTGATGGCAAAGGCGATGATGGCGAGCGCGGCAGGCTCATAGGCGCGGTTGGCGCCGACAAGCTGCATGTAAGGGCCGAAGGCCGGGCGATTGAGCAGGCTGGCAAGCGTGAACTCGCCGATGACGATAGCAAAGGTGAGGAACGCGCCCGACAAAACCGCAATCAGCACATTGGGCAGGATGATGCGGCCGATGATGGTGGTCCAACCGGCGCCGAGGATCTGGGCTGCTTCGGTGAGCGTCCTGACGTCGATTGTTCGAAGGCCGGTGTCGACGGCGCGATACATGTAGGGCAGCGCCAGCGTCGCATAGCCGATGATGAGCAGTACATCGGTGCCGCGCGCCGAAGCGAGGAACGGCAAGGGCGAGTTGGAGCCGTACATGCGGATATAGCCGAACACGATGACGATGGCCGGGATGATGAGCGGCAAAAGCGTGATGAACTCGACGATGGGGCGCAGGTGCGGCATGCGCAGCCTGATCCAGTAGGCGGTCGGCACCACGATGAGGACGCCGAGGATGATGGTGAAGACGGCCACGATGACCGAATAGCTGAAGGTCTGCTGGAAGCGGGTATCCCCCAGCACCACCGAGTAGGCGTCGAATGAGTATTCGCCGCGGCGCATGCGCAGCGAGAACTCGAACGTCGCGATCAGCGGGATGAAGAAATAGCTGGCGCCGAGGATGAAGGTCACCCAGGCCCACAGGCGACCGGACTTCATTTGAGCCACCTTTCGCTGCGTACGCGGAACCAGATGTAGAACACGTTGGCGATGCCGGTGATGACGATCATGCCGAAGGCAAGCGCGTAACCGAGGTTCGGGTTGTGCAGCACGTCGCCGCGCATCTGCGCATAAAGCTTGATCGGCACGATGCTGAGCGAGGACCCGGTGAAGGCATAGGCCGTTGCGATGGCGCCGAAGGCATTGGCGAACAGCAGGATGACCGTGCCGAGGAAGCTCGGCCACAGGACCGGGATGACGACCATGCGCCAGTATTGCCAGGTCGTCGCGCCGAGGGTAGCGGCAGCCTCGCCCCATTCCTTCTTCAAGCCGTCGATGGCAGGCGTGATGATGACGATCATCAAGGGAATCTGGAAATAGAGGTAGACCGCGATCAGGCCCCACGAGGTCAACAGGTTGAAGCCCATGCCGTAGATGTTGAGGCCGAAGACGTCGCGCAGGATGACGGTGACGAGGCCGAGACGACCGAGCGTGGCGAGGAATGCGAAGGCCAGCGGAACGCCGGCGAAATTGGAAGCGACGCCGGAAAACGTCATGGTGGTGGAGCGCACCCAGTTGGGCAGCCCGCCGCGCACGATGGCGATCGACATGGCAAGGCCGATGAAGGCGCCGATGGTCGCCGACCAGAAGCTGATCTTGATCGACACCCAGTAGGACAGGCGGATCGAGGGGTCCTGGAACAGCAGCCAGATGTTTTCGAGCGTGTATTCGCCCGCCGCGTTCTGGAACGCACCCATGACGAGATAGAGCGTAGGCAGGATAAGGAACATCAGCGCGAAGATGAAGAACGGCGCGACCCCGATCCATTGTGTCGCCATACGCACGCTCGAGCGCCTGGCGGGCGGCATGACCCCGGTCGTCTCGCTGGTCGCGGTTGCGCTGATGTTCGCCATCCTGGTATCCGGCCTGCCGGGAAAGGGAGGAACCGGGCGGCGCTGGCCGCCCGGTCCCCGGTTGGATTACTGCACGTTAGCGCCGACCACCGAATCCCAGTTCTTGGTGATGGCTTCCTTCGAAGCAGCCTGTTCATCGAGAGTCGGGAACACGGCAGCCTCGTAGGCTGCTGCCGGCGGCAGCTTGTCGAGCAGGTCCTGCGGGATCACGCCGCGCTTGGCCATGTCGTTGAAGCGGATCGGGTGGCAATATCCCTTGAGCCAGCCGAGCTGGCCTTCGTCGGAATAAAGATACTCCATCCACAGCTTGGCGGCGTTCGGGTGCGGCGCATAGGCGCTGATGGCCTGAACGTAGACGCCTGCGACAACGCCCGTGGCGGGAACGATGACGTCGACCGGCGGGTTGCCGTTCAGCGTGTCGCGGCCGGACAGCGCGTTGTAGTCCCAGGTGATCAGGATCGGCGTCTGGCCCTGTGCCAGCGTTGCCGACTTGCCGATGACCGGCACGAAGTTGCCCTTGGCGTTGAGCTCCTTGAAGAACTCGAGGCCAGCGGTACCCGCGGCTTCGCCGGCTGCGGCGCCCTTCGACAGGCCGGCCGCGTAAACGCCCTGGATGGCCTGGTTGGAGGCGCGCGGATCACCCGCGAGAGCGACCGAGTTGGCGTATTCCGGCTTGAGCAGGTCGGCCCAATCCTTCGGCGCTTCCTTGACGAGGTCCTTGTTCACCTCGAAGGCGAGAACGCCGTAATAGTCGCCATACCAGTAGCCCTCGGCGTCCTTGGCCGAATCGGGGATCGAATCCCAGGTCGAGACCTTGAAGGGCTGGATCAGGCCGTCGGCCTTGGCCTGCGGACCATAGGACAGGCCGACGTCGATGACGTCGGGCGCCTGTGGACCCTTGTTGTCCTTGTTGGCCTTGATGGCTTCAACCTCGTCGCTGGAACCAGCGTCCGGGTTGAGTTCGTTGATCGTGATTTCCGGATACTTCGCCTTGAAGCCGTCGATCACCGCACCGTACCCGCACCAATCGTGCGGCAGAGCGATGGTCGTGAGCTGACCTTCCGCCTTAGCGGCGGCAACCAGCTCGTCCATCGACTGGGCGGACGAAATGGCCGAGGTCACCATGAGGGTGGCCGCCGAAAGGGAAAGCACCTTCCCCGCAAACTTGAACATTTTGTTCTCTCCGTTGAACTGACGCCGTAAGACGCCTGCGATGCGGTATCGGGTTCATGTGACGGTTAGATGAAACCAAAATGAAGCCAACCCGCCGCAGTACGAAAATCTAACTCTATTTAAGCGGTTGTAGCAATTAGCCCGGACTTATTTTTCCGGCTAATTGTTTGTGGCCCTCCTTATCACCTTTCGTTGATTTTCGTTTGACTGGCACAAACTCAGACCGTGCCTTCGATTGCCTTGTCGAGCAGCGCAAGCGCGGCCTTCTTGGTGAGCTTGACCGGATTACCGCCGGCGGTGGGATCGACCACCGCCATGTCGGCGATCAGGTTCTTTCGCTTCTTGTCCATGTCGAGCCCCTTGATGAGGCCCGGCAGGGCATGCGGCACTTTGAGTTCCTTCCTCAGCTTGATGATTGCCTTGGCAAAGCCGTCGAAGCCGCCCTTGATGCCGCAATAGGCGGCAAGGCGCGCGATCTTGTCTTCGATGGCATCGCGGTTGAAGGCGATGACGTAAGGCATGAACACGGCGTTGGTCATGCCGTGATGGGTGTCGTAGAGCGCTCCGATGGGGTGCGACAGCGAGTGGATGGCGCCGAGCCCCTTCTGGAACGCGGTGGCGCCCATCGCGGCGGCAGCCATCATGTTGGCACGCGCGGTCAAATCCTTGCCGTTGGCAAAGGCCTTGGGAAGGTTTTCGAACACCAGCCGGATGCCTTCGACGGAGATGCCGTCGGCCATCGGATGAAACCCGGGCGCGCAATAGGCCTCGAGGCAGTGTGCGAGCGCATCCATGCCGGTGCCGGCGGTTATGAAGGGCGGCATGCCGAACGACAGTTCAGGATCGGCAAGCACGATGCCGGGCAGCATCTTGGGATGGAAGATGACTTTCTTGGTGTGGCTTTCCTCATGCGTGATGACGCCGGCGCGGCCGACTTCCGAGCCGGTTCCGGCAGTCGTCGGCACCGCAATGATCGGCGCGATGGCGTCGGAATTGGCGCGGGTCCACCAGTCGCCGATGTCCTCGAAATCCCAAACCGGACGGGTCTGGCCGGCCTGGAAGGCGATCAGCTTGCCGAGGTCGAGCGCCGAACCGCCGCCGAAGGCGATGACGCCGTCATGCTTGCCCTTCTTGAAGGCGGCGATGCCGGCGGTGAGGTTGGATTCGACCGGGTTCGGCTTGACTTCGGAAAAGACGCCGTAAGGCACCTTGGCGTCTTCGAGGATCTTCAGCGTCGAGGCAACGACGGGAAGCTTGGCAAGGCCGGGATCGGTGACGAACAGCGGGCGCTTGATGCCAGTGGCGGCAAGCGCATCGGGCAATTCCTTGATGCGGCCTGCGCCGAAGCGGACGGTGGTTGGGTAGTTCCACTTGGAGACGAATTTGGACATGTCTTGTTCTTTCGAAAATCAGATCGTTTCGCGCAGGTGATAGGATTTTGGCCTGGTCAGGTTTTCGTAACCGATAGCCGACAGCGCCGCGCCCTTGCCGGTGTCCTTCACGCCGGTCCAGACCAGCGCCGGATCGAGGTAGTCGCAGCGGTTCATGAACACGGTACCGGTTTCGACGCGGTCGCCAATGGCGACGGCATGTTCGGTGTCGCGCGTCCAGATCGAGGCGGTCAGCCCATAGGGGCTGTCGTTCATCAAGGCGATGGCTTCCTCATCGTTGCGCACCTTCATGATGCCGACGATCGGGCCGAAGCTTTCCTCGCGCATGACGCTCATCTGGTGATCGACGCTGGTCAAAACTTCCGGCGCGAGATAGGGCGAACCGGCGACATCCTTGTCGACCTTCATGTTGATGTGCGCCTTGGCACCTTTGCGCAGCGCCTCGGCTTTCTGCTCGCGGATCAGGTCGGCGAAACGCGCCTGCGCCATCGGCCCCATCGTGGTGGCCTGTTCGAGCGGATTGCCGACGACATAGTTCTTCGTCTCGGCGATGAAGCCTTCGACGAAATCGTCATAGACCTTCTCGTGCACATAGACGCGCTCGATGCCGCAGCAGCACTGGCCGGAATTGAAGAACGCGCCATCGACCAGATTGGCGACGGCATGGTCGAGCTTGGCATCCGGCAGGACGTAGGCCGGGTCCTTGCCGCCGAGTTCGAGCCCAAGCGTCATGAAGGTGCCTGCGGCAGCCTTTTCAATGGCGCGGCCACCGGCAACGGAGCCGGTGAAATTGACATGGTCGATCTTGCCGGAGCCAAGCAGCTTCTCAGTCTGGGCGTGATTGAGGACGAGATTCTGGAACACATGCTTCGGCAGCCCGGCTTTCTCGAAGGCCTGGGCGAAACGTTCGCCGACCAGAAGCGTTTGCGCGGCATGTTTCAGGATAACGGTGGAACCGGCCATGAGCGCCGGCACGATGGTGTTGACGGCGGTAAGGTAAGGATAGTTCCACGGCGCAATGACCATGACGACGCCGAGAGGGTCTTTCTTCACATAGCGGCGGAAACCATCCTTCGGGTTCGACGCAGGCACTGGCTTCAAAGCCTGCTCGGCGATCTCCACCATATAGGTGACACGTTCCTTGACGCCACCGAACTCCCCGCCATAGCGGACCGGCCGACCCATCTGCCAGGCAATCTCCGGTACGATCTCGTCGGTCATGGCGACGAGGTTTTCGAGCATGGCCAGCATGTACTTGCCGCGCTCGGCAATCGAGGTCTGCGCCCAGCCAACCTGCGCGGCGCGAGCGCGCTCGACGGCTGCATTCACGGCCTGATCCGTGGCAACCGGGCGCTCGACATAGATCGAGCCATCAATGGGGGATTTCAGCTTGACCGTTTCGGTCATGGTTTTCGTCCTTCAACCAGTGTTTGGGGCAGTTGGGGAGGCGTTAGCTGCCCAGTTCCGTTGCTCAATCAATAGCGCTCGAAGCCGCGATGCAATTCCCAATCGGTGATGCGGCGGTCGTACTCGAGCTGTTCCCAGCGCGCAGTATGGACGTAGTGCTCGACCACGTCGTCGCCCAAGGCCTGCCGCAGCATCTTCGACTTGGAGAACGCCTCGGTCGCATCGCGCAAGGTCTTCGGGATTTCCGGCAGGCGAGCGGCCTGGTAGGCGTCGCCGACGAATGGCTTTTGCAACTCAAGCTTCTCGTCGATGCCGGCAAGGCCGGCGGCAATCAAGCCGGCAAAGGCAAGATACGGGTTGAGATCCGCGCCGCCGATGCGGCACTCCATGCGGATGCCCTTGGTGCCTTCGCCGCACAGGCGGAAACCGGCGGTGCGGTTGTCTTCCGACCACATGATCTTGGTCGGGGCAAAAGTGCCGGACTGGAAACGCTTGTAGGAATTGATGTAGGGCGCAAGCAGCAGCGTGAACTCCCGCGCGTATCTGAGTTGTCCGGCCGACCATTGCCGGCCGAGTTCGGACAGTGTCCAAGGCGCGCTCTTGTCGAAGAACAGCGGCGTCTTGCCGTCGGCGCTCCACAGCGAATTGTGGATATGGCTGGAATTGCCGGCCAGCCCGTAATTGTACTTGGCCATGAAGGATACGGCCTTGCCTTCGATGTCGGCGATTTCCTTGGCGCCGTTCTTCAGGAAGACATGGCGATCCGCCATCTCGAGGGCTTCGGCGTAACGGACGTTGATCTCTTCCTGCCCCGGCCCCCACTCGCCCTTGGAATTCTCGATCGGAATGCCGGCAGCGTTCATGTCGTTGCGCAGTCGGCGCATATAGCCTTCTTCCTTGGTGGTGATGCTGATGAGGTAATCACCGATATAGGGGGAAGCCGTGTTGAGGTTCTGCCAGTGCTTGGCGCGCGCGGATTCATACGTCTCGGAAAAGAGGTAGAATTCCAGTTCCGAGGCGAAGAAGCCCATGTAGCCGCGCTCGGCAAGCCGCTTGATCTGCTTCTTGAGGATGCCGCGCGGCGAGTGCGGCAGGTCGTCATGGGTATGGTGGTCGAGCACGTCGCACAACACGAGCGCCGTCTTTTCCAGCCACGGCACGAGGCGGATGGTGGAAAGATCGGGCTTCAGCACGAAGTCGCCGTAACCCTTCGACCAGCTTGCGGCCTTGTAGCCCGGCACCGGTTCCATATCGATGTCGTCGGCCAGCAGATAGTTGCAGCCATGGGTTTCGTCATGTGCGGACTGGACAAAGAACGAGGCCAGAAAACGCTTGCCGATCAGGCGACCCTGCATGTCGGCGGCACAGGCCAGAACCGTGTCGACGGCTCCATCGGCAACCGATTTCTTCAACTGATCGAAAGTGACGTTTCCGGTCATTCTTTTCCTGCTCCGGCGCCAGCCCTGGCGCATCGAGTTTCAACACGAGAGCCGGCCGCTGGAGCGGCCGGCTTATGGTTCCATCCTGACGTCTTAGCTGTAGCGATACGGTGCGCCAGCCTTGACCATGGATTCGTTGTACTTCTTGATGATGTCGACGACCTTGGCCGAACGCGGGCTTTGGCTGGCGACCTCATCCCAGAACTTCACGGCTTCGTCTTCCACCTGCTTCCACTCAGCCGCAGGTATCGTCGTCAGTTCCAACTTGCCCTCGTTGCGGTACTTGGCTTCACCAGCCCAATACCAATGCTGGCGATAGTAATGCGAGCTGTCGATCGACAGGCGATAGAGCTGCTGCAGATGTTCCGGAACGGCATTCCACCTGTCGGTGTTGACGAAGTAGGAACCGGCCCAGGCACCCGAGACCGGATTGGTGAGGTAGTATTTGAGGACATCGGCCCAGCCGACCGTGTGCATTTCGGTGATGCCGCACCAGCACACGCCGTCGAGTTCGCCGGTCTGCATCGCCGGCTCGACGTCTTCATAGGGCAGCGATACCGGCACGACGCCGAACTTCGACAGGAACTGGCCGCCGGTCGGGAAGGTGTAGACGCGCAGGCCCTTGAGGTCTTCGAGCGACTTGACCGGCTTGGTGGTGCCGAAGTTGCACGGGTCCCATGCGCCTGAGCTCAACCAGGTGACGCCGGGGATTTCGGCGTAGGCTTCTTCCCAGATTTCCTTCAGGCCGTGCCAGTGCCACAGCGCCGGAACGTCGAGCGAGTAACGCGAGGCAAGCGGGAAGTAGGCGCCGAAAACCTTGACGTCGACCGGGGCGGCGGCGGAGTCGTCATCGCTCTGCGCGGCATCGATGGTGCCCGACTGGACGGCGCGGAACAACTCGCCCTGCGGCACGAGCTGGTCGGCGGTGTAAAGCTCGATCACCATCTCGCCGTTTGCGGCCTTGTTGAACCAGTCGATCGAGTTCTTGATGACATGCTCGGCAAGGGCCGGGCCGGCATAGGTCTGCAAGCGCCACTTGATCGGGCTCTGCGCCTTCACATAGGGCGTGGCCAGCGCGGTTGCGCCTACGGCTCCAGCGCCTGTCAGGATCGATTTGCGCAGGAAATCGCGTTTGTTAAGAGTGGTTTTGTCGGTCATCTCACAAGTCTCCCATTTTCAGTCAGAGTTGAACTTCGAATGGAGGCGGAATACCCGCCTCCCGGCGCTTCCGTGTGTCGTGCATCGATCCCCTTTTTCCCTTTTGTCTTATTGTCGGCGTCCATCGCTACTGGCCCTTGTAGACCTGGGGCAGCCACAGCGCGATCTCAGGAAAGATCATGATGATCACCAGCGACAGCACCATGAGGAAGAAGAAAGGAATGATCGAACGATAGATGTCGATCAGCGTGACCTCGGGAGGCGCCATCGCTCGCATGAGGAACAGGTTATAGCCAAAGGGCGGCGTGATGTACGCAATCTGGCAGGTGATGGTGTAGAGGATGCCGAACCAGATCGGGTTGAAGCCGAGGCTGATGACCAGCGGAATGTAGAGCGGCGCGACGATGACCAGCATCGCCGTGTCATCCAGGAACATGCCCATGACGATGAATGAGAACAGCATCAGGATCAGGATCGTCCATGGCGAGAATTCCCAGGTGTCGAGCATCAGCGTCTTGACGGCCTTGACTGCGCCCAGCCCGTCATAGACCGAACTGAAGCAGAGCGCCCCGAGGATGATCCACATGAACATGCACGAGATGCCGAGAGTGTTGCGCGTGGAATCTTCAAAAACCTTGCGGTTGAGGTTGCCGCCCCACCACGCGGCCAGCGTGGCAAGGGCAGCACCCACGGCCGAGCTTTCGACGAGGCTCGTGGTGCCTGACATGAACAGGCCCATCATGATGAAGAAGATTGCGAGCGGCAGGAGACCCTGACGCAACAGCGCGAACTTCTCGGCGCGGGTGATCTGCGCCCTTTCCTCTGCCGGCAGTGCCGGGCCGATATCGGGCTGCAACAGGCAGCGGATATAGACGTAGGCGGCGAAAATGAACGCCATCAAAAGCCCCGGCCCGACGCCGGCGAGCCACAGGTCGAGCACCGGCTGGCGCGCGATCATGGCGAAGAGCACGAGCACGACACTGGGCGGAATCAGGATGCCGAGCGACGATCCGGCCTGGATGACGCCGGTGACCATGACCTTGTCGTAGCCGTGGCGCAGGAGCTGCGGCAGCGCGATGGTCGCGCCGATGGCCATGCCCGCGACCGACAGGCCGTTCAGCGCCGCGATCAGGACCATGAGGCCGATGGTGCCGAGCGCAAGGCCGCCGCGCACCGGTCCGAACCAGACGTGGAACATGCGGTAGAGACCGTTGGCGATGCCGGACTCCGACAGCATGTAGCCCATGAAGATGAAGAAGGGCACGGTGATCAGCGGATACCAGTTCAACACCTGGAACGAGGCGTTGAAGGGCATCTCGAACGAGCCTTGTCCCCACAGCCAGAGCGCCGCGGCTGAGCCGACGAAGCCGATGACGCCGAACACGCGCTGGCCGGTGAAGAGCAGCACCAGCATGGTGCCGAACATGAAAAGGGTGATGAATTCGGAACTCATGCGATCGGCTTTCCGCGCGCTATGGCGACATCCTTGATGAAGGTGGAGATGAGTTGCAGAAGCATCAGGAAGATGCCTGCCGTCATCACGACCTTGATCGGCCACAAAGGCGGGCTCCAGGCGGTGTAGTTTTTCTGGCCATAGACGATGGCGTAGTTCGTGCTCGACTGGCCGCCGCCTAACTGCACTACGAGATAGAATATCACTAACTGTATGGTGATCGCATCGGTGACGGCGCGCCGGCGCGCCGAAAGCCGGCCGTAGAACAGGTCCATGCGCACATGCTGGTCGAGCTGCAGAGCGTAGGCGCCGCCCAGAATATAGTAGGCAGAGAGCAGGAACTGCGACATCTCAAGCGCCCAGTTGATGGGAATGCCGAGGGTAAGGCGCGAGATCGTGGACGCGAGCAGGATCGCGCCCATGACAAAGAAGAGATACATCGCAACCCGGCCTACCCGGTAATTGAGGGCATCGACATATCTGACGAAGAGCTGAGCCATCCTTGGTCTTTCCTGTCGCCTAGACGGTTGACGGGCGTTTGTGCTTGTCGGACGCATCGGCCGGCGGCGGCCGCGACCGTTCCGACACGGGCGGAGCCTTGTCAGTGACCGCGATGCTGATCTTCGGCAGGATCGCCGCTAACAGCTCGGCCCATTTGGCCTGCCCTGCCCCGGTGGCGATTTCGTTGTTGCGGATTTCGATCATGGCGCAGGCAAGCCCGCGCGAACGCGCATGGCGCTCCAGCGTGAAATAGACGAGATCCGCCGGCGAATAGGGTTCGTTGGCGCCGACGACGATGCCGGCGACCGCGTTGAGCGCCCTCAGAAGCGGCGCGGCGATGCGCTCGTCCTCGTCATGGATGATGCCGATATGCCAGGGCCGTGCCTTCGAGAGATAGACCGGCGTGTAGGAGTGCACCGAGACCAGGCGCGTTTCGCGGCCCGCGGCGATGCGTTCCTCGATGGTGCGCTGGATGGTATCGTGGAACGGACGCCACGCCAGATCGATACGCGCCTGACGCGCAGCCTGCGTGAGCTTGGCGTTGCCCGGAACGTTTGTCGCCTCGCTGATCTCCGAAATCAGGTTCGGCGCATCGAGCGGGCGGTTGCAGTCGATGACGAGGCGGGAAACGCGGGTCTCGATCAATGTGGCGTCAAGCGCCTGCGCCAGAAGCCTTGCCACGGGCAACGCGCCGGGGTCCCAGGCGATGTGACGCGTAAGCTCGCTTGGATCGAGGCCGAGCGTGCCGAATTCGGCCGGGATGAAATTGGAAGCGTGGTCGCAGGTGAACAGATACGGGCTCGATCCGCCCGGATTCGTCACCTTGACCGTGGTGGCCGCTGCAAGGCTGTCTGGCTCTCTCCCCATAGCCAAATAGTCTCCCCAAGGCGCCGTATCATATGTTACGTATTTTGTTCGGTTGCGCCACTGTGGATGATTTCATACACATTGTTCGAGTTTGTCAAATGTGTTTTGTGGGAATGGGGCCATGACCAGGGCCCTATGCAGCGGGAACGGGACAACATGGCCTCCAGTATCGCCGAACTGATCGCCGAAAGGCTCGATACGATGCCCGCCGGAGAAAGGCGGGCGGCGCAGACGCTGATCGCCAACTACCCGCTGATCGGCCTGAAGACGGTCGCGGATTTTTCGCAGCAGGCTGGCGTATCCTCGCCGACGATCCTGCGTTTCGTCGCCCGGCTGGGCTTCCACAACTATCCCGAATTCCAGTCGGCGCTTCAGGACGAGCTTGCCGCGCAATTGCAGTCGCCGGCCTCGCGCACGCTGGCGCCTGCCCCGGCCGGCGGCGGCACGGCATCGCCCATGCTGGAAGCCACGCTGGACAATCTGCGCGAGACCTTTCGGCATGTTTCCGACCGCCAACTGGCCGATATCGCAGCAAAGCTTTCCGACCGGCGCGGCCACATGTTCCTGATCGGCGGGCGCTTCACCGATCCGCTCGCACGCTATATGGCGGCGCATATGGCCATCATTCGGCCCAACGTATTCCACCTTTCAGGGCAGGAGAGCATCTGGCGCGACAGGCTGATCGACATGGGCAAGCACGACGTGCTCTTGATCTTCGACATCCGCCGCTATCAGGAAAGCCTCGTGCGGTTTGCCGAAAAGGCGCACCAGCGCGGCGTGCAGATCGTGCTAATCACCGATCAATGGCTGTCGCCGATCGCGCGCTTCGCCAGGCATGTGATTGCCGGACGCACCGCCATGCCCTCGGCGTGGGATTCTTCGGCCTCGCTGTTCGTCATCGCCGAAACGCTGATCGAGGCGGCGACGCGCCAACTCGACACCGAAGGCACGCGCCGCATCCGCGAGATGGAAGAATTGCGCTGAAACACGCGCGCAACCTTACGCAGAATTAATGTGCTTTGAGACCGGACAATTGCCATAACGGCCCTGTACCGCGCATTATTCGCGATTTGCCGGTATAATGCGTCGTCTTGTTTCGGTGTTACGAACCGGCGAACGCAATAGCAGATTGCATACCGGAGCCCCGATGACCACCTGGAAGCAGCTAGTTTTAGCCCTTGTGATCCTTGTCGCGGCTGCCGCCGCCTGGGTCAGCTTTTTTCCGGGCGCGCCGGAGGTGCTGGCCCGATGGGGCATCGAATGGGCCCATGCCTCGACGCAAAAGACCGAAACCGGTTCAATTCGGCGTGATGGACAGGGCGGCAATTCCGATCGCCAGCAGGTCATGGTCGTTGTAGCACCGGCGACCACGGCCACCATCAACGACCGCCTGCAGGCTATCGGGACAGGCCGCGCCAAGGCGACCGTGGCCGTCACGCCCTATGGATCGGGACGCCTGACTGACATCCTCGTCCAGTCCGGCGCGCATGTCGAAAAGGGTGAGGTTATCGCCGAACTGGATTCGGCAACCGAAGAAATCGCCGTCGAGCGCGCCAAGGCCGAACGCGATGACGCGGTCGCCAAGGCCGAGCGCATGCGCCAGTTGCGCGCCTCCAATGCGGCGACGCAGGTGCAACTGACCGATGCCGAACTGGCGTTGCGCAACACGGAGCTTTCGCTGCACGACGCGCAAGTGGCTCTGGAGCGGCGTTCGATCACCTCGCCCATTTCCGGCGTCGTCGGCATCCTGCCGATCGAGGCCGGCAACTACGTCACCAGCCAGTCGTCCATAGCCACCATCGACGACCGGTCGAGCATCCTTGTCGATTTCTACGTGCCTGAGCGCTTTGCTGCCGCAATCAAGATCGGCGCCGCGATCAAGGCCACGCCGCTGGCCAACCCCGACAACCAGTATGACGGTTCGGTTTCGGCCATAGACAACCGCATAGACGAGAAAAGCCGCACGCTTTGGGTGCAGGCGACCATCGCCAATCCGTCCGATTCATTGCGCGCCGGCATGGCCTTCCAGATCGCCATGCAGTTTGCCGGCGACACTTACCCGGCGGTCAGCCCGCTCGCCGTGCAGTGGGGAACCGACGGCGCCTTCATCTGGACAGTGGAAGACGGCAAGGCCAAACGCGTGCCGGTACGCATCGTCCAGCGCAACACGGATAGCGTGCTCATCGACGCACCGATCAAGCCCGGCGCCATTGTCGTGACCGAAGGCGTGCAAAGCGTTCGTGACGGCGGCGGCGTAAGCGTTGCGGCAGGCGGCGCATCGCCAGCCGCCGAAGCCGACGGCTCGTGAGCGGGAAGCCGTAATGAAGGAAGAAACAAAAAACGGCGAAACGGGACTGACGGCGCTCTTTATCCGCCGCCCCGTGCTGGCCTTCGTTCTCAACACGCTGATTGCCGTTGCCGGTCTTGCCGCGTTCTACGGCGTGGAGGTGCGCGAACTGCCCGACGTGGACCGGGCTGTGATCTCGGTCAACACCAACTTCACCGGCGCGGCCGCCGAAACCGTGGATCGCGAACTGACCGACATCATTGAGGGCGCGGTTGCCCGTGTCTCGGGCGTGAAATCGATCTCGTCCCGCTCGACCTTCGGCTCCAGCCGCGTGACCATCGAGTTCAACGACGGCGTCGATCTCAACGTCGCGGCATCAGATGTGCGCGATGCTGTCGGACGTGTCGCCAATCAGATCCCTGAGGAGGCGGACCCGCCGCGCATCGTCAAGGCGGATGCCAATTCCGATGCTGTGATGCGCCTGGCCGTGACCTCCGACACCATGTCGGTGGAGGACATGACGACAATTGTCGAGGACCAGATCGAGGACACGTTGGCAGCGGTGTCGGGCGTGGCCGACGTGCAGGTTTACGGCGACCGCGAGAAGATCTTCCGCATCGACGTCAACAAGGCCAAGCTGGCGAGCCTTGGCTATACCGTCGCCGACCTACGCCGCGTGCTGGCCTCGGTTGCCTTCGATTCCCCGTCCGGCTCGATCACCACCAGCGACCAGAACCTGATCGTGCGCACCACCGCAGACGTGACCACGCCCGAAGCCTTCGAGCAGATCGTCATCGACGGCACGACCCATATCGGTGACGTGGCGACCGTAACCCTTGGCCCCGACATCGGCCAGAGCACATTGCGCTCGGACGGCAAGACCGGCATCGGCATCGGCATCGTGCGTGCCGCGGAATCCAACACGCTCGATATTTCGAACGGCGTGAAGGCGGTGGTCGCCAAGCTTCAGGAAAGCCTTCCGCAAGGCATGAATATCAAGATCACCAGCGATGACGCGGTGTTCGTCAATGGCGCCGTGCACGAAGTCGAGATAGCGCTGATGCTGGCCGTGTCGATCGTGCTCATCGTCATCTATGTGTTCCTGCTCGACTGGCGCGCAACGCTGATCCCTGCCCTGTCGATGCCCGTGGCGATGATCGGCACCATCGCCGCCATCTACCTCGCCGGTTTCTCGATCAACATCCTGACGCTTCTGGCGCTGGTGCTGGCGACGGGCCTGGTCGTGGACGATGCCATCGTGGTGCTGGAAAACATCGTGCGAAGGCGCAACGAAGGACTGGGGCCGCGTGCCGCCGCCGTGCTGGGCGCAAAGGAAGTGTTCTTCGCCGTCATCGCCACCACAGCAACGCTGATTGCCGTGTTCGTGCCAATCTCGTTTTTGCCCGGCCAGACGGGCGGCCTTTTTCGCGAATTCGGTTTCGTGCTTGCCATGTCGGTGCTTTTGTCCTGCGTCGTGGCGCTGACGCTTTGCCCGATGCTGGCGTCGCGCATGTTGAGCGGCGCTTCGCTTCACCATGAGGGCAATCGCGGCATTGGCGGCAGGATCGGCAAGAAGCTTGGCGATTTCTATCGGCGCAGCCTGCGCATGTGCCTCAACGCACCGTGGCTGGTCGTGCTGGTGGCGCTTTTGTTTGCCGGCACCGCCTTTGCCCTGTTCGGCACCATCCGGCAGGAATTGACTCCGACGGAAGACCGCTCGGTCGTGATGTTGCGCATCAACGCGCCGCAAGGGGTGAGTCTCGACTACACCGCCTCGCAGATGCGCGAGGTCGAAGCGCTGATGCAACCGATGCGCCAATCGGGTGAAATCCAGAGCACCTTCCAGTTCGCAGGCAATAACGGCGCCTACAACAGCGGCTTCATGGTAGTGACGCTGGCGCCGTGGAATGAACGCACGCGCAGCCAGCAGCAGATCATGGCCGAGATACGCAAACTCGCTGGAAAGGTGCCGAGCCTGCAGGTGTTCCCGGTGCAGCCAAACAGCCTTGGCATACGGGGCGCCGGCAACGGCTTGCAGTTTGCGCTGGTGGGCAACGACCGTGCGGCGCTGAGCCAGGCGGCGAACAAGATCATCGACGCGCTGCATGACGATCCGCGCTTCGAGCAGCCACGGCTGTCCGTCGACCCGACCCAGCCGCAACTGGCGGTTGCCATCGACCGGCAGCGCGCCTCCGACCTCGGCATCGACATCACCGGCCTTGCCAACACCATGCAGGCCATGCTGGACGGCAACGACATCGGCGACGTCTATATCGGCGACCGCTCCTTTGGCGTGAAGCTGGTGTCGACCACTAACCCGATCAACGACCCGACCGATCTCGAGAACGTGTTCCTCAAGACCGGCGACGGCCGCTACGTGCCGATGTCGACCATCGCCACACTGACGGAAAAAGCGGTTCCGCCGACGCTGGAGCGCGAGCAGAAGCAGCCTTCGGTCGCCATCACCACCAACCTCGCCCAGGATTTCGCGCTTGGCGACGCGCTGAACACGGTTGAAGACATCGCCAACCCGCTGTTGCCGGCGGGCGCGCGCCTTTTGCCGTTGGCCGAAGCGGCAACCCTTGGCGAAACCAACAGCGGCATGATCACCATTTTCGGCTTCGCGCTCGTCATCATCCTTCTGGTGCTGGCGGCACAGTTCGAAAGCTTCGTTTCGGCCATCATCATCATGGCGACGGTGCCGCTCGGACTGGCCTGCGCCATCATCGCGATGATCATGACCGGCACCAGCCTCAACGCCTACAGTCAGATCGGACTGGTACTGCTTGTGGGCGTTATGGCGAAGAACGGCATCCTGATCGTCGAGTTCGCAAACCAGTTGCGCGACCGCGGACTAGGGGTGCGCGAGGCGATCGAGGAAGCGTCCAACATCCGGCTGCGGCCGGTGATGATGACGATGATCTGCACGGTGCTCGGCGGCCTGCCGCTGGTGCTGGCGAGCGGTGCAGGCGCCGAGGCGCGCATTGCCTTGGGCTGGGTGATCGTCGGCGGTCTCGGCCTTGCGGCGATGTCGACGCTGTTCCTGACGCCTGTCGCCTACCTGCTGCTTGGCCGGTTCGTACAGCCGAAGTCGCATGAGGAAGCGCGCCTGAAGCGCGAGCTCGAAGAGGCAGCCTACACCAACATGGAGCCGGCCGAGTAGCTCTATCGGCATATCGGGATTTCAGTTGCGCCGGATGACAAGCCCGACGCAACGCTCTATTGGTGCCCGCGCAAGCGACAGGGCCCAAGAAGAGAAACGATCCTGATGACCCCGATCACACTTGAGCAGCTTCTGGACAGCGTCGGCAAGAAAGTCGGCGTCTCGCCCTGGCGCGTGGTTTCCCAGACCATGATCGACCAGTTCGCCGACGCCACCGACGACCACCAGTTCATCCATTGCGACCCCGAGCGCGCGGCGCTCGAGACGCCGTTCGGCGGCACCATCGCCCACGGCTTCCTGCTGTTGTCGCTGCTGTCGGCGATGACGTTCGAGACGCTGCCGCCGCTGGAAAAGGGCAAGATGGGCGTCAACCACGGCTTCGAGCAGATCCGCTTCCTCGCCCCGGTCAAGACCGGCTCGCGCATCCGCGCCCGCTTCCTGCTGGCCGACGTCAAGGCGCGGCCCTCCGGTTGGGTGCAGGTGACGCATGACGTAACCATTGAAATCGAAGGCGCCAAAAAGCCGGCGCTGACCGCTCGCTGGTTGACCCTGACCTTTGCCGAACCGGAAGCCCGCAGCGCCTGACGCAGCTTTTTGAAAACAGGTTGATGCGCATCAACCATGTTCCCCTACGGCATCTTGCCCCCTCTCCCACGGCCTTTATATAGGAATCCGGCGGCGAGAATGAGAAAGGTGACCGGGTGTTGCACAACGCCAAGCAGCGTCGTGAGTTGCACAAGGCGAATCTGCGCTCAGAGCTGATCGCCGCCGCCCATAAGCTTGTGCAGGAGGAAGGCTACGACGCCCTGACCATCCGCAAGCTGGCGAAGCGCGCCGGCATCGCGCCGATGTCGGTCTACTCCTACTTCAGCGACAAGCAGGAAATCCTCTACGCGCTGGCCGAAGACGCCTTCGACGCTCTGGCGCAGCGCATCGAGCGCAACCAGCCTGACGATCCCTTGGAAGCGCTGCGCGCCGTGATGGTCGAATACGCTGCTTTCGGTCTCGGCAATCCGAACGAATACCGCATCGTGGCGGGAACCGAACATATGACGCCACCGGAAAAGCTCGAACCCGGTCAGCCGGACGAGCGCAACCCCGCCCTGGAACTTCTGATCGGGCGTATAGAAGCCTGCGTGAAAGCGGGCAAACTGAGCGGCGACCCCCGCGCGATCGCGACCATGATGTGGGCGATTGGCCACGGCGCGATCTCGCTACTCATCTCGTTTCCAAGTTATCCGTTCGGCGATCCGCAAGAGTTCATCGAGCGCATGTACGATCTGGCGCTGGCAGGGTTCACAGCCCGGCACATCACGCCGTTGAGCGCTGAACCGGCAAGCTGCTGAGCCGACAACGCACGCCGCGCCCATCGCCTGCTTTGCACGCTGATTTCCCGGCCAATTCAGGTTTCGACACACGCCTCCACAACGCACGGCTGCCGTAGCGTAAGGAAAAAGTCGTACATGTACAATTTTCCTTGAATCCGACCTTACGTAAGGTTAGATTTTTCTTCGTACACGTACGAAATCTACCATCAACCCGAACGGAGAATGACGGTGAAAACAACCGCTCTCGCCCTTGCGGCCCTGCTTGCCTTGTCCAGCGGGGCAATGGCTGCTCAATCCAAGCAACCCGTCGCAACCAAGGCTGACACGGCAACGACCTGCGCCCAAAGCGCAACCAAGCTCGATTGCTCCTCGACCGGATCGCTGGAAAAGGCGAAGTCGACCGCCGCATCCACTGAGAGCCCGAGACTCGGCATCTCGGTCAACCCGTGGATCATGCCGTCGCCGTTCTGAGGGCAGGCCCCTTACTCAGACCGTGTAATGGGCGGAGCGCTGGCGCCGCCCAGATTGTTTCCTGTCTGTGCGGCCCTGCGCGAAAATGGCTAGCGCCCCGGCTTGCGGCCTTTCACGGTCTTTGCCTTGCCGGGCTTGGCCGGCCCGCCGGGAATGGCACTTGAGGTGACTGAGACGGGATCGCTGGCCGGGAAGGTGTCTTCAAGACCCTCCTCCAGTTCCTCTTCACCGATGTCTTCGCGCCGCTCTTTCTCGAGCGATTTCACCGCCGAAGTCTTGCCGCGTTTGGCGGCGCCTGGTTTTGCCTGACCGGCCATCGTCCTATCTCCCTGAGCGCCTCTCGAAGGTATGGCCCGTATGAGCGGGCCGCAAGACCGGATGGCATCGGAAGAATCCGGATCTGCAAACACTGCCATCAATCAATTCGGGTAAATGCTCTTGTCGATGGACAATTGCTTCAAAGCTTGCATAGTAACTTCGGCTTGAAGGAATGCCCATGTCCCAGCGAGGACCAACGAGATAATGAACAACCGCCCGGACAGTGGCGGCGGCAGGTTGGACGATGCCGCCCGCGCAGGCTGGCTTTATTACGTGGCCGGCAACACGCAGGACCAGATTGCAGCAAAGCTTGGAATCTCGCGCCAGACGGCACAACGACTGGTTTCGCTGGCCGTTTCCGAACGGCTGATAAAGGTGCGCGTCGACCATCCGATCGCCAATTGCCTCGACCTGGCGGCGCGGCTGAAGGCGCGCTTTGCGCTGGACCTGGTCGAGGTGGCCCCAAGCGACCCCACCTCGCAATCGACCACCATCGGCATTGCCGAGGCGGCCGCCGCGGAGATCGAAAAGCGCCTGCTTTCAACCGAGCCGATCGTCATGGCGATCGGAACCGGGCGCACGCTGAAGGCGGCGATCGAGCAGCTGCCATCGATGGACTGCCCGCACCACAAGGTGGTGTCGCTGACCGGGAACATCTCGCCGGACGGTTCGGCCGCGTTCTACAACGTGATCTTCACCATGTCGGATCGCGTCAAGGCGCGCTCCTTTCCGATGCCCCTGCCCGTCATCGCGTCTTCGCCGAAAGAGCGGGAAATGCTGCTTAGCCAGCCGATGATCCAGCCTACGCTTGAACTGGCGGCCAAGGCGGATGTCACGTTCGTGGGCATCGGCGACCTCGGACCCAATGCGCCGCTCTATGAGGACGGATTCATTACCAAGTCGGAACTGAAGGCCCTGCAAAAAGCCGGCGGCGTAGCTGAAATTGTCGGCTGGGCATACGACCACGAAGGACGCTTCATCGAGGGCATCACCAACGACCGCGTTTCATCCGCACCATTGCCCTCGCGGGAAAGCTCGCTGGTCGTCGCCCTTGCGATGGGCGAACGCAAGCTGCCCGGCATTCTGGCGGCGATGAACCGGCGCCTGATCAACGGCCTGATAACCGACGAGCGCACCGCGGCGGCAGCCCTCGCCGGCTGATCCTGCCTGACCGGCTGTTGCCGACCTTTAATTCCGACGTTTTTGGTTTCCTGGCCGCAATGAGTTTGCGCCGTTGGTGGACCGATCACGCTCTCGCCCCGACGCGGGTCCGGGTTCCTGCCTGCGCCCCCGCTCCTACGATCATGTCCACAGCATTTCGAGGCGATCACGAATCCCGCTTGACATATAAATCACTTTAAGTGAGTAATTGCTCATAGCCAAGGCAAATGCTCATCTTGGTTTTGGGAGGATTTTGATGAGACTTCACACACTCATTCTCGGATTGTGCTCGGCCAGCGTCCTTGCATTTGGCGCTCACGCCGAATCCATCACCATCGCCACGGTCAACAACGGCGATATGGTGCGGATGCAGAAGCTGACGGACGACTTCACCGCCAAGAACCCCGGCATCGAATTGCAGTGGGTCACGCTGGAGGAAAACGTCCTGCGTGAACGCGTCACCACCGACATCGCCACCAAGGGAGGCCAGTACGACGTGATGACCATCGGCACCTATGAAGTGCCGATCTGGGCGAAGCAGAGCTGGCTTTTGCCGCTCGACAATCTCGGCGCCGACTATGACGGCGCCGACATCATTCCCGCGATCGCCGGCGGCCTGTCGATGGACGGCAAGCTCTATGCCGCACCGTTCTACGGCGAAAGCTCGTTCGTCATGTACCGCAAGGACCTGATGGAAAAGGCGGGGCTGACCATGCCCGACGCGCCGACATGGGAATTTATTGCCGACGCGGCGCGCAAGATGACGGACCGCGCCAACGACATCAACGGCATCTGCCTGCGCGGCAAGGCGGGTTGGGGTGAAAACATGGCTTTCCTGACGGCCATGTCCAACTCCTTCGGCGCACGCTGGTTCGACGAGAAATGGCAACCGCAGTTCGACCAGCCCGAATGGAAGAACACGCTGCAGTTCTACATCGACCTGATGAAGGATGCCGGACCGCAAGGCGCGTCATCCAACGGCTTCAACGAAAACCTCGCACTGTTCCAGCAGGGCAAGTGCGGCATGTGGATCGATGCCACGGTTGCGGCTTCCTTCGTGTCCAATCCGAAGGACTCGACTGTTGCCGACAAGGTTGGCTATGCGCTGGCCCCTGACAACGGGCTTGGCAAGCGCGGCAACTGGCTGTGGGCATGGTCGCTCGCCATTCCGGCCGGCACGCAGAAGGCAGAAGCCGCCCAGAAGTTCGTGGCCTGGGCAACGAGCAAGGGCTATCTCGATCTCGTCGCTTCCAAGGAAGGCTGGGCAAACGTCCCGCCCGGCACGCGCACCTCGCTCTACAACAACCCCGAATACCAGAAGGCCGCGCCTTTCGCGAAGATGACGCTGGACTCGATCAACTCCGCCGATCCGACGCATCCGACCGTAAAGCCGGTTCCCTATGTCGGCGTCCAGTTCGTCGCCATCCCCGAGTTCCAGGGATTGGGCACGACTGTCGGCCAGCTCTTCTCGGCGGCGCTTGCCGGCCAATCGAGCGTGGATGATGCGCTAACCGCCGCGCAGACCGCGTCCGTGCGCGAAATGACGCGCGCCGGTTACATCAAGTAAGGCAACCTCCCGGTGCCTTGGCCGCCCGGTTCCCGGTCCGGGCGGCCACTTTTGACCATATCGAAAGCTGTTCGACCAGACGGTGATTGCCATGGCTACCCGACAGACCCGCACGCTTGCCCGCTTCATGATGGCTCCATCGGTCGTCCTGCTGCTGATCTGGATGATCGTGCCGCTGGCCATGACGCTCTGGTTCTCGTTCCAGAACTACAATCTGCTGAACCCTGGAAACGTCAGCTTCGGCGGCCTGTTCAACTACAAATTCTTCTACACCGATCCCGCCTTCTTCCAGTCGATCTGGAACACGCTGGTGATCGTGGTGGGGGTGCTGCTGATCACGGTGATCGGCGGCATAGCGATGGGGTTGCTGCTTGATCAGCCGATCTTCGGCCAAGGCATCGTGCGCATCCTGGTCATCTCGCCGTTCTTCGTCATGCCGCCCGTGGCCGCACTGGTGTGGAAGAACATGCTGATGCATCCGGGCTATGGCGTCTTTGCCGACATCGCCCGCTTCTTCGGGCTTCAGCCCATCGACTGGTTCGCGCAATACCCGCTGTTTTCCATCATTCTTATCGTGGCCTGGCAGTGGCTGCCTTTCGCCACGCTGATCCTGCTGACGTCGCTGCAGTCGCTGGACGGCGAGCAGAAGGAAGCGGCCGAGATGGACGGTGCCGGCCCGGTCAGCCGGTTCATTTACCTGACGCTGCCCCACATGGCGCGCGCCATTACCGTGGTCATCCTGATCCAGACCGTCTTCCTGCTCGGCATCTACGCGGAAATTCTGGTCACCACCAATGGTGGCCCGGGCTATGCCTCGACCAACCTGCCGTTCCTCATCTACCGCACCGCGCTGCTCGGCTACGACGTCGGCGGAGCCTCGGCTGGCGGCATCATCGCTGTCGTACTCGCCAACATCGTCGCCTTCTTCCTGATGCGCGCCGTCGGCAAGAACCTGGACAAGTAGGGAGGACAAGCAATGGCCCGCACCGTATCAGGCAGCACAAAGCTTGGCTGGACGATCGCAGCATGGATCGTTGCGCTGCTGATCTTCTTCCCGATCCTCTACACCATCATCACCAGCTTCAAATCCGAAACGGAAGCGATTGCCGGGTTCAACCTCGTGCCGTCGGGGACGCTGGAAAGCTACGCCGAGGTTCAGTCGCAGTACAACTACTTCAAGCCGTTCATGAACTCGGTGATCCTGTCGGTCGGCTCGACGATCCTTGCCTTGATCGTGGCGATCCCTGCCGCGTGGTCGATGGCGTTTTCGCCGACGACCCGCACCAAGGACATCCTGATGTGGATGCTTTCCACCAAGATGATGCCGGCGGTGGCGGTGCTTGTTCCGATGTACCTGATCTTCCGGGACTGGGGCCTGCTGGACAATCGCGGCGGCCTGACCGTGATGCTGATGCTCATCAACCTGCCGATCGTGGTGTGGATGCTCTACACCTACTTCCGCGAAATCCCCGGCGAAATCCTCGAAGCAGCCCGCATGGACGGCGCGTCCTTGTGGGGCGAGATCGTCTATGTGCTGACGCCGATGGCCGTGCCGGGCATCGCCTCGACGCTTCTGTTGAACATTATCCTGGCCTGGAACGAAGCGTTCTGGACGATCCGGCTCACCACCACCAATGCCGCGCCGCTGACAGCGTTCATCGTCTCGTTCTCAAGTCCACAGGGCCTGTTCTGGGCCAAGCTTTCAGCCGCGTCGACATTGGCCATCGCACCGATCCTCGTTCTCGGCTGGTTCAGCCAGAAGCAACTCGTGCGCGGCCTGACTTTCGGCGCCGTCAAATAAGCCCAGCACCGCTCGCGGAGTCATCTCATGGGAAATATCACGCTCAAGCAGGTCAGCAAGTCCTTCGGGGCGACGACCATCATCCCCAACATCGACCTCAATATCGAGGATGGCGAGTTCGTCGTCTTTGTCGGCCCATCCGGTTGCGGCAAGTCCACCCTGCTTCGCCTCATCGCCGGACTTGAGGACGTCAGCGGCGGCTCGATCAATATCGATGGCCGCGACGTGACCAACGAGGCGCCGGCCAAGCGCAAGCTGGCCATGGTGTTCCAGTCCTACGCGCTCTATCCGCACATGACGGTGGCCAAGAACATCGCCTTCCCGCTGAAGATGGCCGGCGAAAGCCAGGAGGTGATCGACCGCAAGGTCACCGAGGCCGCGCGCGTTCTGAACCTCACCAACTATCTCGAGCGCCGGCCCGGCCAGCTATCCGGCGGGCAGCGCCAGCGCGTCGCCATTGGGCGCGCCATCGTGCGCCAGCCCTCGGCTTTCCTGTTCGACGAACCGCTGTCCAACCTCGATGCGGCGCTGCGCGGCACCATGCGGCTGGAGATCAGCGAACTGCACCATCAACTGAAGACGACCATGATCTACGTCACCCACGACCAGATCGAGGCGATGACCATGGCCGACAAGATCGTGGTGCTGAACGCCGGCAATGTCGAGCAGGTCGGCTCTCCGATGGACCTCTACAGGAAGCCGCAGAACCTGTTCGTGGCAGGCTTCATCGGCTCGCCGAAAATGAACCTGATCGAAGGCGAAGCTGCCGCGAAGCACGGCGCCAAGACGATCGGCATTCGGCCTGAGCACCTGAAGATTTCGACCAGCGAAGGAAACTGGAAAGCCAAGGTCGGCGTAGCCGAGCATCTTGGCTCCGACACATTCCTGCATGTGCAAGCCGATGGCATTGGACCGCTGACGGTTCGGGCTGACGGCGAGCTTGCCGTGCAGCACGGCGACACGATCTACCTGACGCCCAACCCGTCGAAGGTGCACCGCTTCGGCGCTGACGGGAAAGCCCTCTAGATGCGCCTTGAAGGCAAGTCTGCCCTTATTACAGGTGCGGCGAGAGGCATAGGCCGCGCCTTCGCCGAAGCCTATATCCGCGAAGGGGCGACGGTTGCCATCGCCGATATCAACTATGCGGCGGCGCAGGCGACCGCAGCCGAGCTTGGGTCCAAGGCCTGGCCGGTCCATCTGGACGTGACCGATCAAACCTCGATCGAAGCCGCGATAAATGCGGTCGAGCGCCAACGCGGCGGTCTCGATATCCTCATCAACAACGCAGCACTTTTCGATCTCGCGCCCATCGTCGAGATCACGCGGCCGAGTTTTGACAGGCTGTTTTCGGTCAATGTCGCCGGAACCCTGTTCATGTTGCAGGCCGCGGCCCGCTCCATGATCGCCCGCGGCAAGGGCGGCAAGATCATCAACATGGCAAGCCAGGCAGGCCGGCGCGGCGAGGCCCTTGTGGCCGTCTACTGCGCGACGAAGGCGGCTGTCATCTCGATCACGCAGTCGGCCGGGCTCGACCTCATCAAGCACCGCATCAACGTCAACGCCATCGCGCCGGGCGTGGTCGAGGGCGAGCATTGGAAACATGTCGATTCCCTGTTCGCCAAATACGAGAAGCGGCCGCTGGGCGAGAAGAAAAGACTGGTGGGTGAAAGCGTGCCCTACGGGCGCATGGGCACGGCGCAGGATCTGACCGGCATGGCCGTTTTCCTCGCCAGCGCCGAGGCCGACTACATCGTTGCCCAGACCTACAACGTCGATGGCGGCAACTGGATGAACTGAGGCATCCGGGCTGTTTGAAGGAAACACAGTCATGACCATCAAGCTGTCGTCGAAAAGCCTCGCCACGCTGCCGGCAAAGGTCGCGCGGCCGAAATACGACCGGGGCAGGCTTTCGCCCGGTATCCTGCATTTCGGTGTCGGCAATTTCCATCGCTCGCATCAGGCGGTCTATCTCGACGACCTGTTCAATTCCGGCGAAGGCCATGACTGGGCGCTTGTCGGGGCCGGCGTGTTCGACGGAGAAAAGATCGGCCGGGCGAAGCTCGAAGAACAGGATTGGCTGACGACGGTTGTCGAACAGGACGAGGACGAGGTCAGCGCAAGGGTTACCGGCTCGATGGTGGATTTCGTGGCGCCCGGCGACGCCGCAGCCACGATTGAGCGGCTGACCGACCCGTCGATCCGCATCGTTTCGCTGACCATTACCGAGGGCGGCTATTTCATCGACCCGGCGTCTGGTCATTTCGACCCAACCAACCCTGACATCGCGGCCGACGCCGCCAACATCGCCCAGCCAAAAACGGTCTTCGGCATCATCCTTGCGGGCCTGATGCGCCGGCGCGAGGAAGGAACGGTGCCGTTTACGGTGATGTCTTGCGACAACATCCCCCATAACGGCCGCGTGACCGCCGATGGCGTGATCGGCCTGGCGCGCCTGATCGACGAGGATCTCGCGGACTGGGTGTCGAACAGCGTCGCATTTCCGAACAGCATGGTCGACCGCATTACGCCCGCCACGACGGACAGGGAGCGCAAGATACTTGCGGACGATTTCGGCGTGGAAGACAGTTGGCCGGTTTTCTGCGAACCCTTCCGGCAGTGGGTGCTGGAAGACCATTTCACCGACGGGCGTCCGCCGCTGGAAAAAGTCGGTGTGCAGTTCGTGCCCGATGTCGCGCCCTACGAGTTGATGAAGATCCGCATCCTCAATGGTGGCCATGCGGCGATTGCCTACCCGGCCGGATTGATGGACATCCATTTCGTGCACGAGGCGATGCAGGAGCCGCTGGTGCGCGCTTTCCTTGCCAAGATCGAGCACGATGAAATCATCCCGACCGTTCCGCCGGTGCCAAACACCAGCCTGTCGGACTATTACAGACTGATCGAGAAGCGGTTTTCCAATCCGAAGATCGGCGACACGGTGCGGAGGCTTTGCCTGGATGGATCGAACCGCCAGCCGAAGTTCATCATTCCGACCATCGCCGACCGCCTGAAGGCTGGAAAAAGCGTTGAAGGGCTGGCGCTGGAATCCGCGCTCTGGTGCCGCTACTGCCAAGGCACGACCGATTCAGGCGCGGTCATAGAACCCAACGATCCCAATTGGGAGCGTATGCAGGCCACCGCAAAAGCAGCCCGCAACGATCCCGGCATATGGTTCGCCATGGAGGACATCTATGGCGCTGTCGGCCGGTCGAGCACCTTCTCGGCAGCCTTCGCAAGTGCCTTGCAGGAACTTTGGGCAAACGGCGCGCGCAAGACGCTGACGCGCTATCTTTCCAACGCGCGCTAGAGCAGAAGCCCACCCTTGCGCTTGCGCCGGCAGCGGCGGACTCTATAGTCGCCGACAGGTTGCAAAAACCTGATCCTGCAGGCTTTGGGACAAGAGAGCGGCGTATTGAAGAGCGGATATGTCTGCGCTGTCGATGTTGGCACGGGCAGCGCGCGGGCCGGTGTGTTCGACTGCAAGGGCGTGCTGCTTGGCCGTGCCGAATACCCTATCGCCATGCACCGGCCTTTGCCGAACCACGCCGAGCATGATTCGGAAGACATCTGGCGAGCCGTTTGCAAAGCCGTGCGGGACGCGCGCGACAAGGCAAAGGTCGCGCCGAGCGACATTGTAGGCTTGGCGTTCGATGCCACCTGCTCGCTGGTGGCGCGCGACCCCGAAGGCAGACAGCTAAGTGTATCGGCCGGTGGTGAAGCCCGGTGGGACACCATCGTGTGGCTCGACCACCGCGCCATCGACGAGGCCGACGAATGCACGCGCACCAACCACGAGGTGCTTGGCTATGTGGGCGGCGTGATGTCGCCGGAAATGGCGATGCCGAAGCTGATGTGGCTGAAGCGCCATCTGCCGCAAAGCTGGGAGCGGGCCGGATACCTCTTCGACTTGGCCGATTTCCTCTCGTGGAAAGCGACGGGATCGTCGGCCCGTTCGCAATGCACCTTGACCGCGAAATGGACCTATCTTGCCCATGAAGCAAAGCCGTGGCGTCCGGATTTCTTCGACACGATCGGGCTCGAAGACCTGTTCGAACGTTCAAGTCTGCCAGAGCAGGCAAGTCCGGTCGGAGCAGCGCTGGGGCCGCTTCTGCCGCAAGCGGCAACCGAGCTCGGCCTGACGCAAGACTGCATCGTCGGCACAGGTGTCATCGATGCCTATGCAGGGGCACTGGGTGTGCTGGGCGGTTTCGCGGGCGACAATTCGAAGATCAGCCGCCATCTGGCGCTCATCGCCGGGACATCGAGCTGCGTGATGGCGCTGTCTTCCCAGCCGCAGCCTTTCACCGGGTTCTGGGGACCCTATTTCGGCGCGGCGCTGCCCGATCTATGGCTGACCGAAGGCGGCCAGTCCGCCACCGGCGCACTGCTCGACCACATCATCCGCAGTCACGGCGCAGGCGGCGAACCGGACGTCGCAATGCACACGCGGATCGTGAACCGGGTAATGCAACTGCGCGCGGCGGAAGGCCTGGACCTAGCCGACCGCCTGCATGTGCTGCCGGACTTTCACGGCAACCGCTCGCCGCTGGCCGACCCGCATGCGGTCGGTGTCATCAGCGGCCTGACGCTCGATGCATCCTTCGACAGCCTGTGCCGGCTTTATTGGCGCACGGCCGTTTCCATTGCACTCGGCGTTCGCCATGTGCTGGAGAAAATGAACGAAAACGGCTACCTGATCGACACACTGCACGTGACCGGGGGACACACCAGGAACCACCTGTTGATGGAACTCTATACAGACGCCACCGGATGCACTGTGGTCGAGCCTTTGTCGGATTCCGTTCTTATCGGGACGGCCGCGGTGGCGGCGACAGCCGCAGGCTTACATCCCGATCTGGCCAAGGCGTGCATAGGCATGCAGCAGGAAGGCAAGCAGCGGCGGCCGGACAAGGCTGCGGCAACCCGCTTCGACCGGGATTACCGCATTTTCCTCGAAATGCACCGCCAGCGGCAGGCCCTCGACGAGATCCAGTGAACGTCAGGCTGCCGCGTCGCGCGCCGCTTCCGTCAGGAACGTAAAGACGTAGTCGGAGAACGACCGCCAGCATTCGACGCGGAAGGCGTCCGTGGCCGGGCGATAGAGCAGGATTTCCGATTTGCCCATCACCGTGCGCGAACAGGCACCGACCGGGAACGCATCAAGGGAAAGGTCCTGCGGACAGCCCGCGCTAACGGTTGCCTGCGCGCCCGCGCCGGAAACGGCGAAGGCAACGTTGCGGTGCGAGACGCCGACCGCGGAATGCAAGGCTTTCGCTTTCGCGCAATCGTCAAGCGGGTCGCCACCGGCTTCGTCGATGACGAACCATTCGTCCGGACCCAGCCAGAAGACGGTGCGGCCGTTCTTGCTGGCCGATGTCTTGGGCTTTTGCGGCAAGGTTACGCCAAGCGCACGCGAGAGCGAGGCGACGGACGCTTCAGGTGCCCTCAGCGACATGCGCTCGGCCGGCGGCAACACGCTGACCTTGACGTTCGAACCGGATGTCTCGCGACCATGGAGTGCCGGACGGCGCTCGACCGATGCGGAAGCCGGCTTTTTCACAGCAGCCTTAGCCATTGAGGTTAGCTCCCTTCTCATCGAAGAACACCATGCCGGTCACTTCGACCTCGATGGTGCTGTCGGGCATCGGCACATAAAGCGTTTCACCCAAACGATCCTGGCCGCCGGCGACCAAGGCCAGCGCGATTGAACGCCCGCAATTCTCCGACCAGTAGCTCGACGTGACGTGGCCGAGCATCTTCATCGGGATCGGCTGCTTCGGATCGGCGACGATCTGCGCGCCTTCCTCCAGCACGACTTTCGGGTCCTTCGTCTTCAGGCCGACGAGCTGCTTGCGACCCTTGGCGACCAGATCGGGGCGCTTCAGGCCACGAATGCCGACGAAGTCGGTCTTCTTCTTGCCGACTGCCCAGCCGAGACCGGCGTCATCGGGCGTGACTGTGCCGTCAGTGTCCTGGCCGACGATGATGTAGCCCTTCTCCGCGCGCAGCACGTGCATCGTCTCGGTGCCGTAGGCGCAGGCGCCGTGCTTCTGGCCTTCGGCCCACAGGGCTTCCCAAACGGCCTCGCCGTAGTCTGCAGGCACGTTGACCTCGAAGCCGCGTTCGCCCGAAAACGACATGCGGAACAGGCGTGTCGGCACACCGCAGATCTTGCCTTCGCGCACCGACATATGCGGCAGCGCGGCATCCGACAGATCGATGTCTTCGACCAGCGGCGCGATGATGTCGCGGGACTTTGGTCCCTGCACGGCGATGACCGCCCATTGTTCCGAAATCGAGGTCAGCCAGACATTGAGATGCGGGAACTCGGTCTGGAGGTAGTCTTCCATGTGGTTCATGACGCGGGCCGCACCGCCCGTCGTCGTGGTGACGTGGAAACGGTCAGGGGCAAGACGACCTACGACGCCATCATCATAGATGAAGCCGTCCTCGCGCAGCATGACGCCATAGCGGCAGCGGCCGACTTCGAGCTTTTCCCACGGATTGGTGTAGAGAAGTTCCATGAACTTCGCCGCATCCGGCCCGACAACCTCGATCTTGCCGAGCGTCGAGGCATCGAACAGGCCGGCGGTCTTGCGAACGGTGACGCATTCGCGGTTGACCGAGGCGTGGAGGTCTTCGCCCGACTTGGGGAAGTACCAGGCGCGCTTCCATTGGCCGACATCCTCGAACACCGCGCCGTTGCGCTCCGCCCAGCCGTGGGTGGCGGTGCGGCGGGTCGGATCGAACAGCTTGCCACGCGCGTGGCCGACAATAGAACCGAAGGTGACCGGAGTGTACGGCGCGCGGAAAGTGGTCAGCCCGACTTCAGGGATCTGCTTGCCGAGTTCGTCGGCGGCAATGGCAAGGCCGTGCATGTTCGAGGTCTTGCCCTGGTCGGTCGCCATGCCGTTGGTGGTGAAGCGCTTGACGTGCTCGATGGAGCGCATGCCCTCGTGCACGGCCTGGCGGATATCCTTGGCGGTAACGTCGTTCTGGAAGTCCACGAACGCCTTGACCGTGGTGCCCGGACCGGCACCGGGTGCAGCGCCCAGCATGCCGCGTGACCAGCTTTCGCTCGCCTCTACCTTCGGCTTGTTGGACTTGACAGCCTTGCCGCCGGCATCCTTCGCCGCCTTGACGCCAGCCGCATAGGCTTCATCGAGGCAGGCGGACAGGCCGTCGGTGCCGTTGCAAGCGCCGGCGGAAACGCAATCCTGCGCGTAGGTGCCTGGCAGGAAGCGCTTGACTTCGTCGTTGAAGGCAACCTTGCCGCGCGACTGCGAGAAAAGGTGCACGGAAGGCGTCCAACCAGCCGACATCAAAACGGCATCGACCGGGATGGTACGTTCCCCGCCGCCGTTCTTGGGCTGCACTGTCATGGAAGTTACGCGCAGCTTGCCGCCGACGCGAACGACGGCGCGTCCGCCGTGGATTTCGATGCCGAGCGAACGCGCTTCGTCGATGATGCTGCCCGCCGGATTGTCGCGCAGGTCCACGATGGCTGCGATGTTGACGCCTGCCTTCTTGAGGTCGATGGCGGCGGCATAGGCGCTGTCATTGGCGGTGTAGACGCCGACATTGCGGCCAACCGCGACACCATAGTGATTGAGGTACGCGCGCGCAGCCGACGCAAGCATGACGCCCGGACGGTCGTTGTCGGCGAAAACCATGTGGCGTTCGATGGCGCCGGTCGCGATGATCACGCGCTTGGCCCGGACCTGCCACAGCCGTTCGCGCGCAAGGTCAGGATGGGGGGCCTGCATGTGGTCGGTGACGCGCTCGACAAGTCCGACGAAATTCTGGGCGTAGTAGCCGAATGCGGTGGTGCGGGACAGCACCCGCACATTGTCCATGGCAGCCAGTTTGGCAACCGACGCCTGCGCCCAGCCCCAGCCGTTCTGGCCGTCGATGACGGAGCCGCTTTCAAAGCGAAGCGCACCGCCAAACTCAGCCTGCTCGTCGGCAACGATAACGCGTACGCCCGTCTCCGCCGCAGCAAGCGCGGCCGCGATGCCAGCAGCGCCGCCACCAAGGACCAGCACTTCGCAATGGGCGAAGCGGGCGGCGTAGTGGTCGGGGTCCGGCAGGTCCGGCGAAACGCCGAGGCCGGCTGCTTCACGAATTTTCGGTTCGTAAAAGCTCTTCCACGCAGCCTTCGGCCACATGAACGTCTTGTAGTAGAAGCCGGCCGAGAAAAACGGCGAGGCAATATCGTTGACGGCGCCGACATCGAAGGAAAGCGACGGCCAGCGGTTTTGCGAGACTGCCGTGAGGCCATCGTAGAGTTCCTGCACGGTGGCGCGCACATTCGGCGTCTTGCGCGCCGCATCGCGGTGGATGCCCACCAGCGCATTCGGCTCTTCAGCGCCAGCCGAAAGGATGCCGCGCGGGCGATGGTACTTGAACGAACGACCGACGAGATGGACACCGTTGGCCAGCAGCGCGGAAGCCAGCGTATCGCCGGCAACGCCGGTGTAGGCCTGATCGTCAAAGGTGAAGCGGGCCGTCTTGGCCTGGGTCAGTCGGCCCTTGCCGGAGATTCGGTAGGATGCGCTCATTTGCCCGCTCCCGGCAGTTTCTTCGGCTTCGGCTCGCCGGCCTTGTAGGTCATGACAAACTTGTCTGACACGGAATCGCGCACCGCATTGAAGAAGCGCGCGCAGCCGTGAACATGCCGCCAGCGCTCGTAGACGAGGCCCTTGGTGTTGTCGCGAATGAAGAAGAATTTTTCGAAATCCGCGTCGCTGATCGAGGCGATGTCGGAGGGCCGCGCGATATGCGCCTCGCCGGCATTGCGAAACTCGATCTCGGGCCGCTCTTCCTCGCAGTAGGGGCAATGGATCAGAAGCATCAGACTTGAACCTTGGTTACGGCAGTTGCCGGATCGCCGGTATTCGGCGTTCCGGCGGGTTCGATGATCAGCAAATGCGTCTCTTCCTCGGCGACCGGGCAGTGCTCGACGCCTTTCGGCACGACGTACATTTCGCCGGGTCCAAGCACGACGTCGCCGTCGCGGAGCTTGATCGTCAGGCGGCCCTTAAGGACAAGGAAGAAATCGTCGGTTTCAGGATGCGAGTGCCAGTTGAACTCGCCCTTTGCCTTGACGACCATGACGTCGTTGCCGTTGAAGCCGGTCACGATCTTTGGCGACCAGTGCTCGGAGAACAAGGCGAGCTTGCTAGCGAGATTGACGGGACCGGTCATCGCAGCCTCAGTGCGCCACGGCGGCTGCTGCCGCCTCGTCGATCAGGCGCCCGGTGCTGAAGCGCTCCAGCGTGAACGGCGCGTTGATCGGGTGCGGCTCGTCGCGGGCGATGGTGTGGGCAAAGACATTGGCCGAGCCCGGCGTCGCCTTGAAGCCGCCGGTTCCCCAGCCGCAATTGACGTAGAGGCCCTTGACCGGGGTCTTTGCCAAGATAGGCGAACGATCCGGCGTGACATCGACGATGCCACCCCACGAGCGCAGCATCTTCATGCGCGTGAAGATCGGGAACATCTCGCAAATGGCGTCGAGCGTGTGCTCGAGGATGTGGAGGCCGCCGGTCTGCGAATAGGATGTGTACTGGTCGGTACCGGCGCCGATCACCAGTTCGCCCTTGTCGGACTGGGAGATGTAGGCGTGAACGGTGTTCGACATGACGACGCAGGGAACGATCGGCTTGATCGGCTCCGACACTAGCGCCTGCAGCGGATAGCTTTCGAGCGGCATGCGAACGCCTGCCATGTTCATCAAAACCGAGGTGTGACCGGCGGCTACGACACCGACCTTCTTGGCGCCGATGGTGCCGCGCGTCGTCTCGACGCCGGTAACCTCGCCATTCGGTCCGCGGTTGATGCCGGTGACTTCGCAGTTCTGGATGATGTGGACGCCGCGCGCCGAAGCGCCGCGGGCATAGCCCCACGCGACCGCATCATGGCGGGCAGTACCGCCGCGCCGCTGCAAGGCAGCGCCCAGCACGGGATAGCGGGCATCCTTCGAGATGTTGAGCGGTGGGCAGAATTCCTTGGCCTGTTCCGGCGTCAGCCATTCATTGTCGATGCCGTTCAGGCGATTGGCATGAATGTGGCGCTTGAACACCTGGATGTCGTGGATGTTGTGCGCCAGCATCATGACGCCGCGGGCCGAATACATGACGTTGTAGTTGAGGTCCTGGGAAAGCCCGTCCCACAGCTTCACGGCGTGGTCGTAGATGCCGGCCGATTCGTCATAGAGATAGTTGGAGCGGATGATGGTGGTGTTGCGGCCGGTGTTGCCGCCGCCGAGCCAGCCCTTTTCCAGCACCGCGATGTTGGTGATGCCGTGCTCCTTGGCGAGATAGTAAGCGGTGCCGAGACCGTGGCCGCCAGCGCCCACGATGATCACATCGTATTCTTTCCTGGGCTCCGGCGAGGACCATTGTTCCTCCCAACCCTTGTGGCCACGCATTGCCTCGCGGGCGATGGCGAATACTGAATATTTTTTCACGTGTTCCAAGCCTCGCGGGTGAGGAGCGGCGCTCGATACGCCTGTCGCGCGAGGTGTACCACTAGCGAAACCGCGCGGCCATCCTTGCGCTGTTTGCGACGACTAGTGCCGCTTTGCGCTCTACGCAAGTGGCGAGGCAAACGGCCTGTGGGTATCGCCGCTTCTAAGCTTCGCAATGACCGAACTGCGGTGCTAGAGCCTTTGAGTCCGCAAAGGAGGGACGCGTGAAGGTTGATATCGACATGGGAGCGGCCTCCCCCGGGAAGTCGGCCATGATGGATCTCGAAGAGTTACTGGCGACCCGACTGCTCGTTCAGGGCAATTCGGGCTCCGGCAAGTCGCATCTTTTGCGCCGCCTGCTGGAACAGAGCGCACCTTGGGTGCAGCAGTGCGTGATCGACCCCGAGGGCGATTTCGTCACGCTCGCCGACAAGTTCGGTCACGTCGTCGTCGATGCCCAGCGCACGGAAAGCGAGTTGACCCGCATTGCGGGCCGCATCCGCCAGCACCGCGTTTCGGTGGTGCTCAATCTCGAAGGGCTCGATGTCGAGCAGCAGATGCGCGCGGCAGCGGCTTTTCTGGGCGGCATGTTCGATGCCGAGCGCGACCATTGGTATCCGGTGCTGGTCGTGGTGGACGAAGCGCAGCTTTTCGCGCCGGCAGTGGCCGGCGAGGTGTCGGATGAGGCGCGCAAGGTCTCGCTTGGCGCGATGACCAACCTGATGTGCCGTGGCCGCAAGCGCGGCTTGGCGGGCGTCATCGCAACGCAGCGGCTGGCAAAGCTTGCCAAGAACGTGGCGGCGGAAGCTTCCAACTTCCTGATGGGCCGCACCTTCCTCGATATCGACATGGCGCGCGCCGCCGACCTGCTCGGCATGGACCGCAGGCAGGCCGAGATGTTCCGCGACCTGGCGCGCGGCCATTTCGTGGCGCTCGGCCCGGCAATCTCACGCCGGCCTTTGCCGGTGACGATCGGCCCGGTCGAGACCTCGGCCCGCTCAGTCAGCCCCAAGCTGATGCCCCTGCCGGAGACGACGGAGGATACGCTCGACCTGATTTTTACCCCCGGGCCGGAAGAAATGCGGCAGCCGGTGCGCCGCCCACCGCCGGCACCCACGCCGACGGCCGACATCATCGCCCAGTTGTCACGCCCGCAGCCGGCACCGGAGCAACCGGCAGAACCGGTTTTCGCCATCATCGACGAAGCCGAGCGTGAGGCCGGCATCGACACTGTGATGCGCGAAGTCCTCGAAGATCCGGATGCGGCGTTCCGCACCGATGCCGTGCTTTACCAAGACTTCCTCGTACGCTGCCGTATCCGCCGCGTCGCCGGCGAACCGCTCCAGCTTGCCGCTTTCCGCCGCAAGCTTGCGGTGGCGCGCGCCGGCGTCGACCGCGAGACGGCGGGCGGCGAGACATGGGCAACGGCGCTCCGCCTGTCGGAGAGCCTTCCGGAAGATCTGCAAGGCGTGTTCCTCGTCGTCGCCCAGGCAGCAGTCTCGGGCGCACCCTGCCCGTCCGACGCCACGCTTGCCCGCACCTATGGCAGCCATTCGCCGCGCCGCGCACGCCGCCTGATCACCTATTTCGAGGAACGCAACCTCCTAGTGGTGCGAACGGACTTCCATGGCAAGCGCGTGCTGGCTTTCCCCGATCTCGGCTGCGAAACCACGCCCGGCGACCCCAATGCGCCGGACGAAGCCGGTGCCTCAAGCGACGCCGCCGAATAGCGCGTGCGGATTTGATCAGTTTCACCACTCTTTGTGTGGACATCCCCCGCCGATTCTGCTATCAGCCGCCAAAATTCGTGGTGGAGCCCGCCACGGAGGCTTGTGGCTATGGCCGCTTGCAGGATGGTTTCAAACCCGAAAGACAGGATTGCCCGTGCAGGTACTCGTCCGCGACAACAATGTTGATCAGGCGCTTCGTGCGCTGAAGAAGAAGATGCAGCGCGAAGGCATCTTCCGCGAAATGAAGATGCGCGGACATTACGAGAAGCCCTCGGAAAAGCGCGCCCGCGAAAAGGCTGAAGCCGTTCGCCGCGCCCGCAAGCTGGCTCGCAAGCGCGCCCAGCGCGAAGGCCTCCTTCCCAGCACGCCGCGTCCGGCAGCAGCGGCAGCCGGTGCTGCACGCGCACCGCGCTGATCACGCCAGTTTTTCGCCCCTTTCGGGGGATATTTGAGGTGGCGCGATGCTCAATCGCGGCCACCTTTTATTTTGGGTTGGAATGAGCGGACGCGAGGCGGCGCGGGGCTGGGCCAACTAAAGAGACGAGGACATGATACCGATGAATGCTTTGAGCGAAGGGCGCAGGACCCCTTATCGTGGTTTTGCGCTGGCGGCGGCCTTCACTTCCCTGCTGGCTCTGGCCGCGTGCCAGTCCGGCCCGGCAGGTGAACTTGCCAGTATCGACACCGCGCAAGGCTCGGCGGAAAACATCTCCTCGCTGACGCAGGTCATCAACTCCAATCCGCGCGACCCCGAAGGTTACAATGTACGCGGCTCCGCTTACGGCCGGGGCGGCAAGTACCAGCAGGCCCTGAAAGATTTCGACACCGCAATCGAACTCAACCCGAATTTCTACCAGGCCTACTCGAACCGCGCACTGATCTATCGCTTCATGGGTGACCAGGCCAAGGCGCTTGCCGACTATAACCGGTCGATCCAGATCAATGCGAATTACGATGCCGCCTATATCGGTCGTGGCAATCTTTACCGCAAGGCTGGACGCACGCAGGAAGCCTTCAACGATTTCCAGAAGGCCATCCAGCTCGATACGACCGACGCGCGCGCCTACCACAACCGCGGCCTGATCTATCAGAGCCAAGGCCAGCACAATTACGCCATCGAGGACTTCTCGACCTCAATCTCGCTGGCACCGGATGCCTCCGAGCCCTACAACGGGCGCGGCCTGTCCTATCTGGCCTTGAACCAGGAAGACAACGCATTCGCCGACTTCAACATGGCGATCAAGCTCGATCCGAAGAACGCCGAAGCCTGGACCAACCAGGCTCTGGTTTATGAGCGGCGCGGCGACAAGGCAAAGGCGGCAAAGGCCTATGCGGAAGCGGTGCGGCTGAGCCCCACCTACCAGCCGGCCAAGGACGGACTTTCGCGCACGCGCGCGGCCTGATCGGCGCACACAAGCAGCGAAGTTCAAGGGCCTCCTGAGCGCTGCTCCGGCGCCCGTTGCGCGGCGCGTATTTTTGGCCGTGCCATCATCGCGCCACTGTTGCAGGGAACGGTCCACAAGGTGGGGCGTTCTTCAGGTGTCCAACGCTCCAAGCGTTGCCCTTATCCTGCTTCAGGAGAGATTTCATGATCAAGAAACTTACCCTCGCCGCGACTTTTGCCGTCCTTGGCCTGGCAACATCGGCAAATGCCACAGGCCGGTTCGAACTCGGCGTGCTCGACTGCTCGATCGACGGCGGCACGTCCTATGTCGTGACCTCCAACAAGGGCGTGTCGTGCACGTTCAAGCCATCGAACGGCGGACCGTCCGAAATCTATACCGGCGTGATTTCCAAGCTTGGCGTTGACCTCGGTTCAACCCATCAAGGTCAACTTGTATGGTCAGTGCTTGCCGCATCGCGCGACTATGACAGCGGCAATCTGGCCGGCAACTACTACGGCGTGAACGCCGAGGCGAGCGTCGTGACCGGTGGCGGCGCCAACCTTCTGCTGGGCGGATTTCAGCGTTCCTACGCATTGCAGCCGCTTAGCGTTCAGGCGCAAACCGGCCTGAATGTCGCGGTCGCGGTGACATCACTGGAGTTGATGCATTCGCTGAAATAGCACCCGCATCGTTCAGGGGCGGATTGCCCTTCCAGGCGGCGCGTCAGCGCCGCTTTTTCAAGTTAAGCTTTTTCCCAAATGCGCCTGGTCAGGCTTTGGCAGCGATGTTTGCCAGCCTCTCTGCAATGAGAGCGGCGAGCCGCTCCGCAACCTCTTCCTTCGTCATCTCCGGCCACGCCTCGACGCCGCTTCGCGAAACGATGCGCACGCTGTTGCGGTCGCCACCCATGACGCCGGAAGAACCAATGCCGCTGTCATGCGAAACATCATTGGCAACGATGAAGTCCGCACCCTTCTTGTTCAGCTTCGCTTCGGCATTCTGCAGGATGTTCTGGGTCTCGGCCGCGAAACCAACGACTAGAGAAGGTCGCTTCTCGTGATGGCCAACCCCGGCGAGAATGTCGGGATTCTCGACCATCTGCAGTGCCGGCGGCCCCTCGCCCGCCACCTTCTTGATCTTTTCCTCGGCTGAGTTGGCGGTGCGCCAGTCGGCAACCGCAGCGACGAACACCGCGGCATCCGCGGGCAGCAGTTTCTCGACCGCCACCTGCATTTCACGCGCGCTTTCAACGTGCGTCGTGTTCACGCCGGCAGGATCAGGAATTGTAACCGGGCCGGAGACAAGCTTGACGTCGGCACCGAGCCTTGCCAGCGCGGCAGCGATGGCATGGCCTTGCTTGCCGGACGAGCGGTTGGCGATGTAGCGCACCGGATCGATCGGCTCATGTGTCGGACCGGACGTGACTATGATCTTGCGGCCTGCCAATGGCCTGCCGCCTGGCCTGAGCACTGCTTCGATGGCCGCGACTATCTCCAGAGGTTCGGCCATGCGGCCTTCGCCAGCTTCGCCGCTTTCGGCCATTTCGCCGCGCGCCGGGCCAACGAACTTGATGCCGTCTTTTTCAAGTTGGCTGCGGTTGCGGCGCGTTGCCGGATGCGCCCACATCCTGGGATTCATGGCCGGTGCCATCAAGACCGGCTTGTTGGTTGCAAGAAGGACCGTGGAGGCAAGATCGTTGGCAAGGCCATTGGCAAGCTTGGCCATGAGGTCTGCGGTGGCCGGGGCGACGACGATAAGATCGGCTTCGCGGGACAGGCGGATGTGGCCGATGTCATACTCGTCCTTGCGGTCGAACAGATCGGTGAAGACGTGGTCGGCTGAAAGCGCGCCGACCGAAAGCGGCGTGACGAATTCCTGCGCCGCCGCCGTCATCACAGGGCGCACCGCAGCCCCGCGCTCTCGCAGGCGGCGAATGAGGTCAAGCACCTTGTAGGCAGCGATGCCGCCGCCAATGACGAGCAGGATGCGCTTGCTGGAGAGGCTGCCGGACCGCGGTTTGGCAGGCGATGCAGGTTCAGGCGAAGGCCTGGTCTTGTCGCCGGCGAGTTCGCGCAATGTCGCTTCGATCTGGTCGATGCGGCTTGCCGGGCCAAGCTGGCCTTCGACGGCGGCCCGGATCATGAGCCGCGCCTGCTCTTCCATGGAGAGATTGTTCTGCGCCGCCAATTGGCGAAGCAGTTCCTTCACCTCGTCATCGAGATTACGGATCGTGATATTGGCCATGACAGCACACCGCCCTCATCTTCGATAGCAATGATAGCATTGCTATCAATTCGAGCAAGTCAGAACAGCCGCCACGCGATATAGACGAGCGCAAGGGCGATGACCCAAAGCGCAAGCCGCCCGGAACGCGAGTGGCGTGCCTCGGCCTTGCCGATGGCCTGGGCAGTTGCCTCGTCGAAACGCAAGCCGTTCTCAGCCATGAGATCGATCTCGCGCGAGAGCCGCTCGGTGCGCGTCGCCATTTCCGGCAGATGGCGGGCCAGAGACGAGAGCGCGTGGAACCCTTCACGGGCGTCGGCGATCATGCCGCGGGGCCCCAGATTGGACCTGATCCAGTCACCGACCACCGGTTCCGAGGTCTTCCACATGTTAAAGGCCGGATCGAGCGTACGAGCGACGCCCTCGACCACGACCATCGTTTTTTGCAGGAGGATGAGTTCCGGCCGGGTCTCCATGTCGAACAGTTCGGTTACCTCGAACAACAAGGTCAGCAGCTTGGCCATGGAAATGGTCTCGGCCGGCTGGCCGTGGATCGGTTCGCCGATGGCGCGGATGGCCTGTGCGAAGGCCGCGACATCATGCTTGTGCGGCACGTAGCCCGCCTCGAAATGCACTTCCGCCACGCGCAGGTAATCGCGCGTGATGAAGCCGTAGAGGATTTCGGCGAGGAAGCGGCGTTCCTTCTTGCCGAGGCGGCCCGCAATGCCGAGATCGACCGCGACAATGGTGCCGTCGGCTTCGACGAACAGATTTCCCGGATGCATGTCGGCATGGAAAAAGCCGTCACGCAGCGTGTGGCGCAGGAATGACTGGATAAGGTTCGCGGCAATCGCCTTTAGATCGTGGCCGGCGGCCTCGAGCGCCGCGATATCATTCATCTTGATGCCGTCGACCCACTCCATGGTGAGCACGTCGCGGCCCGTGCGTTCCCAATCAACGGCAGGAACGCGGAAGCCTGGGTCTTCCTTGATGTTTTCGCCAAGCTCGGAAAGGGCGGCTCCCTCAAGCCTGAGGTCCATTTCGATGCGCGTGGTCTGGGCAAGGGTCTGGGTGACCTCGACGGGCCTCAGGCGACGCGAGGAGGGTATGTATTTTTCCTGCAGGCGCGCCGCGAGGAAGTAGCTGTCGAGATCGTGCTGGAAGCGGCGGCGAACGCCGGGCCGTATGACTTTGACGGCAACGTGCCTGCGTTCTCCGGCCTGGTCGACTTCAGCCGGATGCACCTGTGCGATCGACGCGGCGGCAACCGCATCGCCAAAATTCAAATAGAGATCGTTGACCGGCCGCCCGAGCGAAGCCTCGACTGCCGCAATCGCCTCCGCTTTCGGGAAGGTCTGCATCTTGTCCTGAAGCAAGGCAAGGTCGAGCGCGATATCGTTGCCGACCACATCAGGGCGCGTGGCAAGGAACTGTCCTAGCTTCACATAGGATGGGCCGAGTCGCGCCACCGCTCGCGCTAGCCTGTCCGTGCGCTGCTCGCTGAGAGCGCGGCGGCGCGTGAACATGACGGCCACGCGCCAGCCAAATTTGGGCAGGCCGGAAAGCTGGTCGCCGGGAACGGCCGCCACGACGCCTTCCCGCACCAGAACCCAGCCAGCCCGCACGAGGCGGAACGCGGCACCCAGACTGCTCATGAGGCCGATCCCGTCAAAGCTTCCAGCCCGAATGCAGCGCGGCAATACCGCCGGAATAGTTGCGGAACGTGACGCGGTCGAAGCCGGCTTTCGAGATCATTTCGGCGAAGTTCTTCTGGTCGGGAAACTTGCGGATCGATTCTACAAGGTAGGAATAGGGCTCGCCGTCGCCGGTCACCATCTTGCCGATGCGGGGGATGGCGTTGAACGACCAGGCTTCGTAGACGCGGTCGAGCAACGGCATGTCGACGTCGGAAAATTCGAGGCAGAGAAAACGGCCGCCGGGCTTCAGGACACGGTAGGCCTCCGACAAGGCCTTGTCGATGCGCGGCACGTTGCGGATGCCGAAGGCGATCGTATAGGCGTCGAATGTCGCATCGGCGAATGGCAGTTTCTCGGCATTGGCCTCGACGAAGTCGGCATTGGCGGCAAGCCCGTTCTTGGCAGCGCGATCACGGCCGACATCGAGCATGGAGCCGTTGATGTCGAGCACGGTTGCATGCGCATTGCGCTCACTGGCTTCGATGATGCGAAACGCGATGTCGCCAGTGCCGCCGGCAACGTCGAGCACCTTCCAGCCGGGACGCTTCGAAGGATTGAGCCAAGCAACCATGGCGTCCTTCCACAGCCGGTGCATGCCTGCCGACATCAGATCGTTCATCAGGTCGTAGCGGTTGGCGACCTTGTGGAACACCTCGTTGACCAGCGGCTGCTTGTCGCCGGCTCCGACCTGTCGGAAGCCGTACGATGTTTCCATGCCGCCCTGAGCGGTTGTTCTTTCAACTGACATGATTTTGATCCGCCATAAAACCGGCGGGACCATAGCCGATCAGGATACCGGGCGCTATGTCTTTAGGCGCGGCGCTCAGCCGCTGCAGATGAAGGAAAACCGATGCCGCTGAAAGCCGAACTGCACTGCCATATCGAAGGAGCGGCCTCTCCCGAACTGGTCATCCGGCAGGCGGATAAATACGGCAAGGACCCCTCGCCTTTCATCAGGGACGGCTCGTTTGTCTGGCATGATTTCACCAGTTTCCTTGCTGCATACGACTTTTCGGCGGACCTTTTCCGCTCCGAGGATGACTATGCCCTTCTGGCCGATCACTACCTGACCAGCCTTGCTCGCGACGGAGCCATTTACTCGGAAGTGTTCACCTCGCCTGATCACGCAATCCGCGCCGGCTTGTCGCCGCAAGCCTACACCGATGCGCTGGGCGAAGGCATGCTGCGCGCCAAGGCCAAGACCGGCATCGAGGGCCGCATGATCGTGACCGGCGTGCGCCATGTCGGCGTGGAAGCAATCGAGCAGGCGGCGCGCTTTGCAGCCAAATGCGACCATCCGCTGGTGACCGGGTTCGGCGTTGCCGGCGACGAGCGCATGGGCGATTTCGAGGACTATGTCCGCGCCTTCGAGATTGCGCGCGAAGCGGGGCTCGGCATCACCATCCATGCCGGAGAACTGATGGGCTGGGAAAGCGTTGCCGCAGCGCTCGACCATATCCGGCCTTCGCGCATTGGGCACGGCGTGCGCGCCATCGAGAATGCCGATCTGGTGCACCGCATCGCCGACGAAGGCATCGTGCTGGAATGCTGCCCCGGCTCCAACATCGCGCTTTCGGTCTTTCCGGATTTCGCCAGCCATCCGTTTCCGGCGCTCAAGGAAGCAGGCTGCAAGGTAACACTGAATTCCGACGACCCGCCCTATTTCTGGACTTCGTTGAAGCGCGAATACGACATTGCGCGCGAGCATTTCGGGATGGACGACAAGGCGCTTGCCGCCGTCACGAAAACCGCCATCGAGGCAGCCTTTGTCGACAAGAAAACCAAGACGGCACTGCTGGCCAGGCTCAATGGCAGCGACAAGAAGGCTTGACGAACAAAGCTGCCGAACCTTGCTTCAGGCCACAACGAGTATGAGAAATTCAATTGGACGATAGAAGGTTTCTTAAATTGTACATCCCACTCGAGCGTTTCAACGCCGATAGCGGAGAAGCCTGGGTGCAATATATCGACTGGTCGGAGCTAACGCAGATTACCGATCTTCTTACACTCGACATGATGCTGTGCCCGACTTCTCTGTCTGAAATCAGGGATGAATACTGGGATCACATCGTCAACGAAGACAATATGCTAAATTTCTTCACCGACTTTGACTATCTCCTCGCCCAGCTCCAAGATACATCGGCCATCAATATCCTGGGCGTGATCAGGGCACCGCATATGGATGTTAGCGGTATGGCGTGGCAAGATTTCAGATTTCACGGCTACGACCTTTTGGATCGGGATCACAGCGTCAGCGCCTTGACCAATTGTGGCGGCTTCCCGGATGTTTTCAGCAATGCGGAATTGTCGGCGAATGGACTCATACGAACCTTTGATCGCGCCGTCGAAATTCAACGCGACTTGAAACGGCTTCACCCGGAAGAACACCATGCTGACTGCAACATATGGGCGGTGTTCAAATGGGAAGGATCCGTATCCAGACTATTGACCATGTGAACGCGACCGCGAGACGGTAAACCCGTGACCGCTTGTGGAACCTGTTCGACAACCGTTAGCAAAGACTCGCCAAACCGCCCACCGTTCATTATTCACCATTCACCTCTTGCCGGAGAAACATCATGAAGGGCGTCACCGTCGTCGACCATCCGCTTGTGCAGCACAAGCTCAGCATCATGCGAAACAAGGAGACGTCCACGGCTGGCTTCCGACGTTTGTTGCGCGAGATTTCATTGCTTCTCTGCTACGAGGTGACCCGCGACCTAGAACTGACCACAACCCGGATCCAGACTCCCATCGAAGAAATCGACGCGCCGATCCTCGAGGGCAAGAAGCTTGTGTTTGCCTCCGTGCTGCGCGCAGGCAACGGCCTGCTGGAAGGCCTGCTCGATCTGGTGCCGGCAGCGCGCGTGGCCCATATCGGGCTCTACCGCGACCATGACACGCTTGAAGCGATCGAGTATTTCTTCAAGGCTCCGAGCGACCTCGCCGACCGGCTGGTCATCGTCGTCGATCCGATGCTGGCGACGGCAAATTCGGCAATTGCAGCCATTGACAAGCTGAAGGCGCGAGGCGCCACCAATCTCCGCTTCCTGTGCCTGCTTGCCGCGCCCGAGGGCATCGAGCGCTTCACCACGGCGCATCCGGACGTGCCGGTATTCACCGCCTCAATCGACCGGCAGCTCAACGAGAAGGGCTACATCATGCCCGGCCTCGGCGACGCCGGCGACCGCATGTACGGCACGAAATAGCCACCGTTTACCGGAAATTTACGCAATTTGACGGTCCAAAAGCCAGACTGTCCGGCTTTTAAAGGGCTGGATACCAAGATTCGCGTAGGGTTCCAGCTCTGATCGGGACGAGCCCATGCTGCGCAGTCTGCTTTTTCTCGGAGTTGTTGTCGGCGTATCCACGGCGATACCCGCGCTCTACCAGTCGAATCCGGAAGCTTTCGAAGCTGTGCTGAATTCGGTTTACGGGACCAGCGAGCCGACGGAAGCGGTAACGTCTGAAATCAAGCTGACGGCCCCGGCCCAAGGCAATGTCGAACAGCCGCTAGGCCGCAAGGTGCTGCTTCAACAGGACCAGTCAGGGCATTTTTCAGCGCCTTTCAGGGTAAACGGACGCCAGATCGACGCGCTGGTCGATACTGGCGCGACGTTGGTCGCTCTCAACACCTCGACGGCTCGCAGGGTCGGAATTTCGTTGAACCCGGCCGACTTCCGTCATGAAGTCAGCACAGCCAACGGCAAGATCAGGGGCGCTGCCGTCACCATCGACCGGCTTCAGATCGGCAAGATCAACCTGGATGACGTACAGGCCATCGTGCTCGACGACCGGGCGCTGCAGACCAATCTGATCGGCATGAGTTTTCTTGGCCGGCTTGCCAGCTACAAGGCCGAGAACGGCACATTGCTGCTAGCGCAGTAAAATAGAAGCATCAATCGCGCGGGAGCACGCGGCGCAGGATCGCCTTGTCCGGTGACGACCGCACCGGCCCGATTGTGTAGGCGGCAAGCACCGCAGCGGACGCTCGTTCCACCTGATCCTCGTTCCGCGCGTGCACCAGGGCCAATGTGTCGCCCGGGCGTACTTCGGCACCGACCGGCACCAGGCGGGTAAGGCCGACGGCATGATCGACCTTGTCTTCCGGGCGGGTGCGCCCACCGCCCAATTCGACCACCGCAAGCCCGATGGCACGCGTGGCAACACCGGTTACAAAGCCTGCCTGTTGCGCTTTGACCGGCCGCTCGACGGGTGCTTTCGGAAGATATTTTTCAGGCTTGTCGATGAAGTCCGCGGGACCGCCGAGCACGCTGACCATGCGCGCGAACACGGCAGCAGCGCGCCCACCTTCCAAGGCCTCGCCGGCCCGGCGAAAGCCATCCTGGTTGGATGAGGCAAGGCCTGCCAGTTGCAGCATTTCGGCGGCAAGAGCCAAAGTGACATCCTCCAGCCGTTTGTCGCGCAAACGTCCGATCAGAAAATCGGCCGCATTCTGAACCTCGACGGCATTGCCGGCGGCGGAGGCAAGCGGCTCGTTCATACCGGTGATCAGCGCCGATGCTTTCAAGCCGGCACCGTTCGCGACTTCGACAAGGCTGGTTGCCAGGGCTGTCGCGTCGCGCGACTTTTCCATGAAGGCACCGTTGCCGACCTTGACGTCGAGAACGAGAGACTTGAGGCCAGCGGCCAGCTTCTTCGACAGGATGGACGCCGTGATCAGCGGCACCGACTCGACCGTCGCGGTGACATCGCGGATGCCATAGAGCCGCCTGTCAGCCGGGGCGAGATCGGCGGTCTGTCCAATGATCGCGGCACCGGTCTCGACAACCGCCTTGCGAAACAGCGCAAGGTCGGGCTGCGAAACATAGCCCGGAATGGAATCCATCTTGTCCAGCGTGCCGCCGGTGTGGCCAAGGCCGCGTCCGGAGATCATCGGCACATAGGCTCCGCAGGCAGCAACGATCGGCGCCAGCATCAAGGACACGTTGTCGCCGACACCGCCGGTCGAGTGCTTGTCGCTGACCGGACCCGGCAGGTCCGACCAGTCGAGCACATCGCCTGAATCGCGCATGGCGAGCGTGAGTGCAACAATCTCGTCGCGATTCATGCCGTTGAAGAACACGGCCATGGCAAAAGCCGCCGCCTGCCCTTCCGTAACCGCGCCGGAGGTGAGGCTCGAGATGAACGCTGCTATGTCGCCAGCCGCCAGCTTGCCACCGTCGCGCTTGGCGCGGATGAATTCCTGGGGCAGCATTACCGGTCCTCGCTGCCTTCTTGCCAGCGTGAGAGGCAGCTATCCATCGAGCAGCCCCTTGCGAAAGACGTATTTGAGAACAGTTGCCAGGCGCGCGCCGCCAACTGGCGCCATGTCCTTGGTTTCCTGATGCGACAACTCGGCACCGGTCATGCCGGCGGCAAAGTTGGTGATGACCGAACAGGCGGCAACGCGAAGCCCGAAAAAGCGGGCAAGGATGACCTCGGGCACGGTGGACATGCCGACCGCGTTTGCTCCGAACACCCGCGCCATGCGGATTTCGGCGGGCGTCTCGAAGGACGGACCCGAGAACCACATGTAGACGCCCTTGTGCAACTGGGTGTGAGTGGCCTTCGCCGCCGTTTCAAAGGCCGAGCGCATATCGGCGTCATAGGCCTCGGTGAGACCGACGAACCGGCGGTCGCTCGGCTCGCCGAACAACGGGTTCGAGCCTGAAAAATTGATGTGATCGGCGATCAGCATGATCGAGCCGGGCGGCATGTCGGGATCCAGCGAGCCCGCCGCATTGGTCAAAATGAGCTTGTTTACGCCAAGGCCGGCAAGCGTCTCGATGACCGGGCGCATGACGGCTGCGTCGCCATGCTCATAGTAGTGGGCGCGGCCTGAAAGCATCAGCACCGGCTGCCCGGCAAAACTGCCAGCCACGACCTCGCCAACATGGCCGGTGACGCCGCTTTTGGGAAAACCCGGCAATTCGGAATGCGGGACGCGGATGGCGTCCTCAACCTGTTCTGCGAGGTTGCCAAGACCGGAGCCCAGCACCAGGGCTGTCGTCGGCATCAGCCCATCCAGCCGTTCCGTGAGACGGTCGATTGCCTGCTTCATTTGAGGATATCGCCACGGAAGCCGTAGGGCAGCATGTCGCCCATCGTTACGGTTTCAGCCACGCCGGTTTCATCGCACAGATAGAGCCGGGTGTCGGGCCGGGTGAACTCGGCCAGCCGCTGGCGGCAGCCTCCGCAGGGCGAACATTTGGCCATGCGTTCGGCGATCACGGCGATTTCGACGATCTTGCCGCCGCCGCCCATGATGTAGTGGCCAAGCGCAGTGGTTTCGGCGCACCAGCCTTCGGGATAGGACGCGACTTCGATATTGGCGCCGGCAAAAACCCGGCCGTCCTCGGTGCGAATGGCAGCGCCCACCGGAAACTTCGAATAGGGCGCATAGGCCTTGGCCATGGCCGCTTTCGCGGCAAGGTAGAGGTCATGCGACATTATCGGCATCCACTTTTTGGGGCCACGCTTATCGCTCCTTCACGTAAGGCACGCCACCGGCGCGCGGCGGGATCGCCTTGCCGATGAAGCCTGCGAGCAGCACGACGGTCAAAATGTAGGGCAGAGCCTGCATGAACTGCACCGGCACCTTGCCGATGATCGGCAGCGGCGTGCCCTGAAGACGGATGGCCAGAGCGTCGAGGAAGCCAAACAGCAAGCAGGCGAACATGGCGTTGACCGGCTTCCACTTGGCGAAGATGAGCGCGGCAAGCGCGATGTAGCCCTTGCCGGCGGTCATGTCCTTTACGAAGCCGCCGTTCTGCGTCATCGACAGATAGGCACCAGCCAATCCGGTCAGCAGGCCGGTGCACAGCAACGCGCGATAGCGCAGCCATGTCACCGAAATGCCTGCTGTATCGACAGCGGCCGGATTTTCGCCGACAGCGCGCAGGCGCAGGCCGAAGCGTGTGCGGTAAAGCACCCACCAGGTGATCGGCACCATGGCAAAGGCGATGTAGGCGATCAGCGAGTGCCCCGACAACAGCTCGGAATAGAACTGGCCGAGCACCGGAACATCCTTGACCGCATCGGCTCCCGGCAGGGTAATGGGCGAGAACCGTTCGCCTTCGGCCAGCGCTGGCGTGCGCCCTCCCTGCTGGAACCACGCCTGGCCCAAGATGACGGTAGAGCCTGCGGCGATGAAATTGATGGCGACGCCGGACACGATCTGGTTGCCGCGATGAGTGATCGAGGCAAAGCCATGGATCATGGCAAAGGAGATCGAGATGAGGATCGCCATGCCAAGCCCGATGAAAGCGGAGTGGAAAACGGACGCGGCGGCGGCACCGGCAAAGGCGCCGACCAGCATCTTGCCCTCAAGGCCGATGTCGAAGATGCCGGAGCGTTCCGAATAGAGGCCGGCAAGACAGGCCAGCAACAGCGGCACGGACAGGCGAAGAGTGGAATCGAGCGTCTGGATGATGATGTTGAAGATGTCCATGCTACGCCCCCTTGCCCTTGGCCGCAGCCATGCCGACGGACTTTGGACTGAACGACGCGAACAGTGCCTGGATAGACGGCCTGAACATGTGCTCCAGCGCGCCGGCGAACAGGATGACCAGCCCCTGGATGATAACGATCATATCGCGGCTGATCGCCGGCATTTCAAAGGCCAGTTCCGCCCCGCCCTGATAGAGCATGCCGAACAGGATTGCGGCGAGCACGATGCCAACGGGATGCGAGCGCCCCATCAGCGCCACCGCGATGCCGACGAAGCCGGCACCACTGACAAAATCGATCGCCACATTGTGCTGGTCGCCCATGGTTGGATTGAGCGCCATCATCCCGCCCAGCGCACCCGAGATCATCATGGTGATGATGATGATGCGGGTTTCCGAAATGCCTGCATAACGCGCCGCCTTGGGGCTGTGTCCGTAGGTGCGGATCTCGTAGCCGAGCCGCGTGCGCCAGATCAGCACCCATGTCAGGAAAGCCATCAACAGCGCGAGCAGGAAGGAAATGTTGAGCGGGGCCGAACGCACCCGGGCGCCGAACAGTTCGATGACCCAGTTGAGCTTTGGCAGTTGCGCCCCTTCAAGGAAGATGCGCGTCTGCGGCGCCATCGAGCCGACGGGCTTCAACATGCCGACGAGCAGGTAGACCATGATCGAGGCGGCGATGAAGTTGAACATGATGGTGGTGATGACGATGTGCGAGCCACGCTTGGCCTGGAGATAGGCCGGAAGCAGCGCCCACAGCGCGCCCATCGCCGCAGCCGCTAGCGTTGCCAGCGGAAAGGTCAGCCACCACGGCAAGGTGGCATCGAACGTCAGACAGACGATCGCCACGCCTAGGCCGGCGATGTAGGCCTGCCCTTCCGTGCCGATATTGAAGAGGCCGCAGTGGACGGCCACCGCAACGGAGAGCCCGGTGAAAATGAACGTGGTGGCGTAGTAGAGCGTAAACGCGATGCCCTGCCCGCGCCCGAAAGCGCCTTCGACGAGGATCGCAGCCGCCCGCAATGGGTTCTCACCGACCAGAAGCACGACGAAACCGGCGACGATGAAGGCGACGGCCAGGTTGATAAGCGGGATCAGCCCATAGTCGGCCCAGGTGGGAAGCTTGGCGTAAGGGGTGCTCACTCTGCGGCCTCCCGCTGTTCGACACCCGCCATGAGCAGGCCAAGCTCACCTTCGCTCGCTTCGGGTCCGCGTTCGCCAACGATGCGGCCGGCGAACATGACCAGGATACGGTCGGAAAGCGAACGGATCTCGTCCAGCTCGACCGAGATAAGCAAGACGGCCTTGCCCTGGTCGCGCATGGCAATGAGACGCTTGTGGATGAACTCGATGGCGCCGACGTCGACACCGCGCGTGGGCTGGCCGACAATAAGGACGCCCGGGTCCTGTTCCATCTCGCGCGCCAGCACGATCTTCTGCTGGTTGCCGCCGGAAAAATTGGCCGTCTTCAGCCGGCAATCGGGCGGCCGGATGTCATAGCCTTCGATCTTCGATTTCGCATCGTTGCGGATGGCATCTATGTCGAGAAACAGACCTTTCCGGTAACGTTCGTCGTCATGGTAACCAAGGATCGAATTCTCGTTTTCCTCGAAGGCCAACACCAGCCCGACATGATGTCGGTCTTCTGGCACATGGGCGAGACCACGGTCTCGAAGTTCGCCGGGGTCGGCGGTGCCGGTCACGTCGATCGGCTTACCATCAAGCAGCACGCTCCCGGAGACAGCCCGCCTGATACCGGAAATCGCCTCGATCAACTCCGACTGGCCGTTGCCGGCAACGCCCGCGATGCCGACGATCTCTCCCGCGCGCACGTCAAACGAAACATCGTCAACCATGGTGACGCCGCGCTGGTCCCGCACGGTGAGGTTGGAAACTGCAAGCTTGACCGCTCCTGGATTGGCAGCGCCCTTTTCAACACGAAGCAACACGCGCCGCCCGACCATGAGTTCGGCCAGTTCCTCGACCGTGGTCTTCTTGGTTTCGCGCGTCGCCACCATGGTGCCTTGCCGCATGACCGAGACATTGTCGGTGATCGCCATGATCTCGCGCAGCTTGTGCGTGATCAGCACGACCGTTTTGCCCTGCTCCTTCAGCTGATTGAGGATGCGGAAGAGATGGTCGGCCTCGGCCGGCGTAAGAACGCCGGTCGGTTCGTCGAGGATGAGGATTTCAGCGCCACGATAGAGCGCCTTGAGGATTTCCACCCGCTGCTGGATACCGACCGGCAATTCCTCGATGATGGCATCGGGGTCGACCTCGAGGCCGTATTCGCGCTCAAGCCGATGAAGTTCGGAGCGCGCCTTGGCAATGCTGGTCTTGAGAAGCGGCTCGCCCTCGGCACCCAGGATGATGTTTTCAAGCACCGTGAAATTCTCGACCAGCATGAAGTGCTGGTGCACCATGCCGATGCCGGCCGCGATGGCATCGTTGGGTGTCTTGATTGCCTCCGGCTTGCCTTTAACCCGGATTTCGCCGCTGTCAGCCTGGTAAAAGCCGTACAGGATCGACATCAGCGTCGATTTGCCCGCTCCATTCTCGCCGACGATGCCATGGATGGTGCCGCGCGGGATTTCGAGATTGATGTCGCGATTGGCATGGACAGCGCCAAAACTCTTGTTGATGCCGATCAATTCGATGGCGGCTTGGCCCATGCGGCAGTTCCCATTGTTTTTATCGCTTGGTCAAAAATGACTAACATGGCCTGTTAGCGGTGCCAATCAAGTCCACTCTCGACAAAAGGCAGACCGCTTGTCAATTTCCCTCACCACGCCGTGCCGTGATAATTGCAACGGCAGGTGCCAGCGGATGTTTCATGCCGGGTAGATGACAAGACGAGGGATTCAGCGGATGATCACGACGGACGATCGGCAGACGGCGCTGGAAATCCGCTCCGCCGAACAGGAAAAGGTCATCGAAGAGCTATCCGGCCAGATTGCCGAACAATGGAAAGTGATCGAACGCCTGCAGCATAAACTCGACGCGCTGACCGAGCGCTTCCTGGAACTGGAAGAGCAGTCGGCCGGCGAGATACCAGTAACGAAACCGCCGCACTGGTAAATAGACGCGACCGGATCGGCAGGTCCTGCCTCTGGGGGACAGTGGCGATGACAGGTGAAAGCGACCGCATCAAGCGGGCAGGCAGCTACGTGCTTGGCCTCATGGATGACGAGGAGCGGGAGCGCGCCGAGCGCGATCTGGAGCTTGACCCGGCATTTCGCGACGCAGTCCTGCAGATGGCCGAGCGGGCGCATGTGTTCGATCTTGGCGAAAACAATGGTAGTCACGCCGACGAGGGCTGGGACTCGGTGCTAAAGCGGATATCTGCCCTGCCTCAGATGCAAGGCACTGCCGGGGAAGCGGGCGGAAGCTTCGCACACGCCAAGATTCCCGCCTCCATTCCGGGGCGCAACGCGATGGATGCCGGGTCCTACGCAACAGGCGGCAGGCGCGGCCTGATTATAGCGCTTGGCCTCATTCTGACGTTTGTGCTCGGTTATCTGGCAGGCAGGCTATAGATGCATTCGCTCAAAGAAAGACCGCCGGGAACGATCCCGGCGGTCTCGGTTCCGTTTCGCTCTGATCAGTAAGGGCAGGCGCTGTCCGAGGTATAGTCGTGCACTTCCACCGTGCCGGCGATGATGTCGGCCTTCGCCTTTTCGACGGCTTCCTTCATTTCCGGCGTGACGAGATCCTTGTTGTTGTCGTCCATAGCGTAGTCGACGCCGCCTTCCTTGAGGCCGAGATTGTTGAGACCCGCAGTGAACTTGTCGTCCTTGGCATCCATGAACGAATTGTAGACGGCGACGTCGACGCGCTTCAGCATCGAGGTCAGCACCTTGCCGGGCTGGAGGCCATTCTGGTTGGAATCGACGCCGATGCCGAGCTTGCCGGCATCAGCAGCAGCTTGCAGTACGCCGACGCCGGTGCCGCCGGCTGCGGCGTAGATGACATCCGCACCCTGGTCGATCTGGGTTTTGGCGATTTCACCGCCCTTGGCCGGGTCGTTCCAGGCCGCCGGCGTGTCGCCAGTCATGTTCTGGATCACGTCCGTAGCGCCAGCCGACTTCGCGCCGCCGACATAGCCGCAGCCAAATTTGCGGATGAGCGGAATGTCCATGCCACCGATGAAGCCGACCTTCTTGGACTTCGACGCAATCGCAGCCATCACGCCGACCAGATAGGAACCTTCGTGCTCCTTGAATACCAGCGAGCGTACGTTCGGCAGATCCACCGCGTCATCGATGATCGCAAACTTGAGTTCGGGATATTCGGCGGCAACCTTCTTCAGGGAATCCACCCAGGAGAAGCCGGCCATGACGATCGGGCTTCGGCCATCCTCGGCAAAGCGGCGTAGCGCCTGCTCGCGCTGCGAGGCGTTGGAAACCTCGAACTCGACATAGGCAATGCCGGTTTCGGTCTTGAACTTCTCGGCTCCGTTATAGGCAGCCTCGTTGAAGGATTTGTCGAACTTTCCGCCGAGATCGTAAAGCAGAGCCGGCTGGATGTCCGCGGCGAAAGCCGGGAAAATCATGGCTGTAGCGGCCAAAAGGCCGAGGACGATACGTTTCATGTGGTCCACACCCTGTCGGTTGTTTTTCCGTTGTAGTGCAGCGCACCGGTCATCTTTTAGCGCCGGCGCACAGCTTGGGCGGGAACCTCGGCCCCCGCCACACCCAATCTGGCATGGCCGGAAACAAAATTCATCCGGAATTTTTGACCTTTTGGAAAATCACCATAACCAAACCGTGATGATACGATCTGGCGTTACCCTCGTCACATCAAACGGAAGCTGCAACAGGGATCGGACATGCCACGCCCGTTCCCTGAAGACCGCAATAACCGTTCGGATTCTTGGCCAGATACTGCTGGTGCCCTTCCTCGGCGAAATAAAACTTGGGCGCCGGCGCAATCTCCGTGCTGATCTTGCTTCGGCCGGCATTGCGCAAAGAGGCTTCGTAAGCGTCACGCGAAGCAATCGCCGCCTGATATTGAGCCTCGTCATAGGTGTAGATTGCCGAACGATACGTGGTGCCGACATCGTTACCCTGGCGCATGCCTTGAGTCGGATCGTGGCTTTCCCAGAACAGCTTGAGCAACTCATTGTAGGAAACGATCTTAGGGTCGAAGACCACCAGCACGACCTCGGCATGACCGGTCAGGCCCGTGCAGGTTTCCTGATAGGTTGGATTGGGCGTGATACCGCCGGCGTAGCCAGCCGCGGTTACCCACACGCCGTGCGTTTGCCAGAACAGCCGTTCGGCGCCCCAGAAACACCCCATGCCGAACAGAGCCATCTCCAGCCCTTCCGGATAAGGTCCCTTGAGTGGATGCTTGGACACATAGTGTTTCGCCGCTGTCGCAATAGCCTTGTCGCGGCCGGGAAGCGCCTCCCCGGCTTTCGGCAAGGTAATTTTCTTGTTCAGGATATCGCTGAGAAAAAACAACTCGTCTTCCTTTTGTTGTGCCGAGGCAGCGGAAAGATATCAGGTCGCAACGTACCGCCCGGAAACTCGCTCGCGCCTGTAGCCAACGGCGTAGAAAGCGAAGGCCAAGCCGGCGAAGACCACGCAACCCGGCAAGCTGAGCAGCCAGTTGGCGCCGATGTCCCACAAAACCGGCGCCATTTTTTCGCGCACGAATATTTCCGCCGCACTCATCGTCTGCGGCGACACCGCATTCCAGCTCGTCTTGAGCGGCGTCAGGACCAATTGCGAGGCAGCAACGGTGCGCGTTGCATCGAGTACCGCCATGATGACGGCAATCGAAAGCGAAACCATCGCAGCCAAACGGAACACAAAGCGAAACATCCGGATCTTTCCAATGTCTGTTTCGGATAGACAGATATGGCGGACGACGCTTCCGCGCAATCGTTCAAACGAGAAATTGAATGGCTGCCCCACGCACTTCTACGCCGTACCGATTAGCGAATTCTTGAGCTTCTTGTGCAAAAGCAGGGGCCATGAAAACGGCAGCGACGCATCTCTTTCCGGCGGAGGCTTTCGTCCTCAGGGTATCTGCGACGGTGACGTTGATCGACGTCGCCCTGATCCTTGTACGAGGCCCACGGGTAGACCTTGCCGCCTACGGAACCCTTGCAGCATTGGTGACAGCGCTCCTGGTGCTGGGTCTTTTCTACCGTCGTTCGGGGCGCAGCGACACGATCGGCGCGATGGCAACGAGTGCCGGGCTTTTCATTTTCTTCACAGCCGTCATGTCGCTGTTCAATTACCTTTTGACGCCGAATCCGAATCCGACGATCGACCACTGGCTTTTCCAGGTCGATGCAGCGCTGGGTTACGACTGGCCAGGAATGCTTGGATGGGCCGCGCAGCATCTTTGGTTCAACGAAATGATGCGATTTTCCTACGCATCAACCTTGCCACAGATTGCATTGCTACTGGTGGTGCTCAGCTTGAGCGGGCGCAATGACGATCTGCACGGCTTGATGATCACCGTTGTGGTTGCAGGAACAATCTCCGTGATGTTCTGGGGCTTGTTTCCTAGCGCCGGCGCAAAGGCTTATCATGCGCTGCCGGATGAAGTCTTGCGTGCGGTCCGGCCGATAGTCGATCCGGCATATGGCGCGGAAATCCAGGCATTGTTAAAAAACGGCTCGCCCTTTCTCAGCCCGAACGAACTGCGCGGGTTGATCGCTTTCCCGTCCTTCCACATCGTACTGGCCGTTACCGCCACCTACTATGCCCGCAATGTGGGGTGGCTGTTTGCGCCCTATCTGGCCATCAACCTTATCGTACTGCCGGCGGTGCTTGTTCACGGCGGTCACCACCTCGCCGATATTCCGGCCGGCATTGCGGTATTTGCGTTTGCGGTCTTCTGCACGCACTTGACGGCCCGCCGCCAAAACCTTGTATCAGTGGCCGCATAGAGCGGCACATCGCTCGCTGCATTCAGGCAGGCATATCCAGGTAACGCCAGTTCGCAGCTTTGCGTGGGCGGCTGGCCCCGTCAAAAGCAGATCATCTTCCGCCCAGAATGCGGATCGCCGGCCGCAATCATCCCGCGATAAGAAGCATTTCTATATTAAGCTACCGATTTCATTCGGCATTTGTTAAGCACGCGCCACACTACCTTTCGTTTACCATTCCCTTTAACTCAACCGAAATTGGTTATCTGCAAGGTTAGGCCACGGTTCGACAAGAGACCGTCTTACGGAAGTCACAACCTGGGCAAAAGGAATACTCTCATGACCAAGCTTCTTTCGCGTTTCGTCAAGGACGAGTCGGGCGCCACCGCTATCGAATACGGCCTCATCGCAGCTCTGATCGCTCTGGCCATCATCGTTGGCGCCGGCGCGCTCGGTTCCGCTCTGAACACGCGCTTCAATGACATCGCAACGTGCGTTGGCGATACCAGCAACTGCTGATCAAGCAGCCACACAAATTCAAGCCTAGCTTGAGGTCGAAGGGGTCGCTACGGCGGCCCCTTTTTCTATGTTCATTCGGCGATGACACTATGTTCCAATCGCAAACCTGCTGGTTTTCCCGCAACTACTCTCTTACATAGAACGAATGTAGCAACAGCGACGGGCTGGCCATGTCCCACATCCGCAAACTGTCGAAAGCTGTTCTATCCGCGCTTTTTCTGATGACTCCGCTGACGGTGTTAACGGCAACGGCGCAAACAACCTCGCCAATCAACCCCAGCATCTCCGCGGCGCAGGATCGAGCAACGGAATTGATGGTCCTGCAAAACCAGTTGCAGCGGCAGCAATTCCAGCAGCAGCAGCAGCAATTCCGTCAGCAGGACAGGCAGCAGGACATACCGCTGCAACTGCAGCGCCCAAACGTGCCGACAATCGGATCGAACTGCCGCACCGAGGTGTTCGGCAATACATATGTGAAGAAATGCCGCTAGCGCGGTTTGCCTGAAATCATTAGCCGTCTATCTTGTGGCAACAGAATCGGCGCGCAAGCGTCATTCTGGCGACCAGTGATTGGTCTATATGGGCGACGAATGAGATAGTCATATGCCGACACCGAAAAAGAAGGCCATCCGCAAGGCCAAGAAGGGCGAACGGGTCCGGCAGGTCGCCGCCATTCCCTTCCGGATCGGTGAAACCGGCGAGATTGAAGTGATGCTGGTGACTTCGCGCGAAACCAAGCGCTTCATCGTGCCCAAAGGCTGGCCGATGAAAGGCAAGAGCGGCCGAAAGGCCGCCACCATCGAGGCAATGGAGGAAGCCGGCGTTGCCGGCAAGACGCTCAAGGCTCCCGCGGGTACCTATTCATATTGGAAGCGTCTTTCGGCAGGGTTCGTGCGCGTGGACGTCACCGTTTATCTGCTCAGGGTCGACGACGAGTTGCCGAAGTGGAAGGAAACGGCAAAGCGGCAGCGCGCGTGGCTGTCTCCCTCGCAGGCCGCGACCTTGATCGACGAGCCGGACCTGTCGAGCCTGCTGAAAACGCTGAAGATGCCGGAAGAGGCGTAATACACTAGCTGCCTAAATCCTCGTCAGGCAATTCACGTTTCGGCGGACCGGAATAGGCCCAGAGCCACTCGCGCGGCAGCGGACCCTTGTTGCGCTCCTCGCGTTGCGACTGCTCCCACGCGTGAGCAAGGATGCCGACAGAACGCGACAGGACGAACAGACCGCGCGTGAGCGGTGGCGGAAATCCGAGTTCGCCATAGATGACGGCGGTGGCGCCGTCGATGTTGAGCGGGATTTTTTTGCCTTTCCGGCGCGCCATTTCCGCTTCGATAGCTTCGGCAATGGCGGCAAAGCGGCCACCAACCACACCACGCGTGGCAAAATCGCGGGTTACCTCCAAGAGACGCGGCGCGCGCGGGTCGACAGGGTGAAAGCGATGGCCAAAGCCCGGCACATAGCCGCGCTCTTCTGCGAAGAATTTATCCAGGCTGGAGGCGACCGCCTCTTTGATTGCCGTGCCTTCATCCATGGCTGCCGCGATATCGCCGTAGAAAGAGAGCGCCTGCTCACCGGCTCCGCCATGCACATCGCCGAGGACATTGATGGCCGATGCCATGGCGTTGTTGATGCCGACGCCGCAGGTCGCCGCCATGCGGGCGATGGCAATCGAAGGCGCCTGCGGGCCATGGTCCACCGCCGCGGCCAGCGCAATGCCCAGAAGTTCCGCCTGCTGCTCGCTTGGCAGCTCGCCACGCAGCATCAGCCAGATCGTTGCCGGAAAGCTGACGCGCCCAATGAGGTCCTGGATCTTGTAGCCACGCAGGCGAATGATGCCGGGCATCATCTCGATGATGGAGGTTTCCCACCACGCCTCGCCGCGTGCTTGGCCCTCGTCCTTGTCCCGCGCGCTCATGCCTGCACCTTGGCGCGCTTGGGCAGGTTCGAGAAAACCTCATCCATGTGCTGGCCAAGCGCCGGTGGCGGCGCGGCGGGAGACGGAGCTTCTCCATCAACGAGAACGCCGCCACGAACAACGGTCAATGGTCCGGCTACGCCCGGAACCTTTTCAAAAAGGGTTGTCAGCTTGCGCTCCACAACCTGCGACTCGGCAAGAACTTGCGGAATCGTCAGAACACGACCGGCGGGGATGCCGGCCCGGTTCATCCGCTCTTCCCAAACCGAAGCTGGTTCAGCGGTAAGGGCGTCTTCGATCCGCTTTGTCAACGCACTGCGATTGCGTTTGCGCGCCTCACGCTCGGAAAAACGCATATCCTGCACCAGTTCCGGTGCTCCGATGAGACGGCACAAAGCGACAAACTGCTCCTGCTTGTTGGCCGCGATATTGAGCAGTCCATTGGCCGTGCGAAACGTGCCGGACGGTGCGGCGGTCATGTTGTCATTGCCCATAGGTCGCGGATCGACACCAGCCGTCAGATAGTTGGACACTGGCCAGCCCAATGCCGAGAGCGTGCATTCAAGCATCGACACATCGAGGAACGCGCCCTGCCCGCTCGTCCTCTGCCGGACCAATGCGGCGGCAATCGAAAACGCGCCCACGAGACCACCAAGCGTATCCGCCACCGGATAGCCGACGCGAAGAGGTGCGGTTTCGGGCGTGCCGGTGATGCTCATGATGCCGGACAGCCCCTGGATGATCTGGTCGTAGGCCGGGTTGTCGCGCATCGGGCCGGTCTGTCCAAACCCCGAAATCGCGCAGTAAACGAGGCTTGGCCGCACCTCTTTCAAGGCTTCGTAGCCTAAGCCAAGTCGCGCCATGACGCCGGGCCGGAAATTCTCGACCAATGCATCCGCAGTTGCGACGAGATCAAGGAAGCGGTCACGGTCGCCAGCATTCTTGAGATCGAGAACGACCGAACGCTTGCCTGCGTTCTGCGCGAGAAAGGATGCCCCCATACCGGCTTGGTTGAGCGTCGCGGAAGCACCGAGTTGCCTTGCCAGATCACCCCCGGACGGTGCCTCTACCTTTATGACGTCAGCCCCCAACAACGCCAGTTGATACGCGCAATATGGCCCGGCCAGCACGTTGGTGAGGTCGAGAACCCGGATTCCGGCAAGCAGGTCGGTCACGGCCGCTTACCGATCAGGCGTCGCCGGGAACATGTTCGGGTCCACGTAGCCGTTTGCGATCATAATAGGACCAGACCATCGGCCCGAACATGCCGAGCGCCGCCAGCGTGAGCAGGAACAGCGACAGGGGGTGGGTGAAGAAAACCGTCCAGTCGCCATTGGAGATGGTCATGGCGCGACGGAACTGCGCTTCCGCCAATGGACCAAGGATCATGCCGATGATGACAGGCGCAGTGGGAAAGTCGAACCGGCGCATCAGGAATCCTGCCGCGCCGAGCAGATAGAGCACGACGAGGTCGGTGACCGATCGCGAAATGCCGTAAGTGCCGACCGTGGCGAACACCAGGATGCCGGCATACATCTGCGGCGCGGGAATCTTCAGCAAACGGACCCATAGGCCTATCAGCGGCAGGTTCAGGATAACGAGGATGACGTTGGCAATGAACAGGCTGGCGATCAGGCCCCAGACCAGATTGCCCTGCGTCGTCAGAAGGAGCGGTCCGGGATTGATGCCGTAGCTCTGGAAGGCGGAGAGCATGATCGCGGCGGTCGCCGATGTCGGCAGGCCAAGCGTCAACATGGGGACCAGAACGCCCGCTGCCGAAGCGTTGTTCGCGGCTTCTGGCCCAGCCACGCCTTCGATAGCGCCAACCGTACCGAACTCCTCCTTATGCCTGGAAAGCTTCTTTTCCAGCGCGTAGGAGAGAAAGGTCGGGATTTCAGCGCCGCCCGCCGGCATTGCGCCGATGGGGAAGCCGATGAGAGCGCCCCGGATCCAGGCTTTCCACGAACGTCCCCACTCCTGTGCGGTCATATAAAGCGAGCCGCGCAACGGGACGATTTCGTCCTTGCCGGCATAACGGCGCGAGGCGACGTAGAGCGTTTCGCCAACCGCGAACAAGCCAACCGCGCCGATGATCACGTCGATGCCGTCAAGCAATTCGGTGGAGCCGAATGTAAAGCGCGGCTGCCCGGTCTGGAGATCGACGCCGATCAGTCCGATGGCAAAGCCGATGAAGAGGCTGGTAAGGCCGCGCACCGCCGAGGAGCCCAGCACGGCGGAAACCGTTATGAAAGCAAGCACCATCAGTGAGAAATACTCAGCCGGACCGAAGGCCAGCGCGATGCCGACGACGACCGGAGCAAGGAACGCAACGCCCAGCGTGCCGATGGTGCCGGCCACGAACGAACCGATGGCGGATGTGGCAAGTGCTGCACCGCCGCGCCCGGAGCGGGCCATCTTGTTGCCCTCCAGCGCCGTGACGATGGTGGCGCTTTCGCCCGGAGTGTTGAGCAGGATGGACGTGGTAGAGCCGCCATACATCGCGCCGTAATAGATGCCGGCAAACAGGATGAACGATGCTTCCGGTGCTACCTGGTAAGTGATCGGCAACAACAGCGCGATGGTGAGTGCAGGCCCGAGGCCCGGCAGCACGCCGATGGCCGTGCCGAGCGTTGTGCCAAGCAGGCACCAAAGCAGGTTGACGGGTGTGAAGGCGACCGAAAAGCCGTGTGCCAGTTGGCTGAGAGTGTCCATGTGTCAGGCTCCCAGCAGGTTTTCGATGAAGCCGGCGCCGATGTTGACGCCCAGCGCCTTGGCGAAACCGAAATAAGCGGCAAGCGCCAGAACCAACCCGATCAGCGCATCGCGCAGCGGGTTGCGGCTGCCAAAACCGTAACAGACAAGTACGTACATCGCGACGGAGGCCACGGTAAAACCGAGTGGCTGGATCAGCACGAGATTGGCGACCAAGCCGGCAACGACGAAGCCCATCGCCTTCCAGTCGGTCGGCGTTTCCTTTTCTTCCTCAGCCTGCCAGCCCCCACGGACCGCCTTGACGATCAGCAGCACGGAAAGCACCGTCATGCCAAAGGTGGTGATGTAGGGAAATACAGTTGGGCCTACCTTCGAGTAGAGCGGGGAGTTCGGGATCGCGAAAGTTTGCCAAAGCGCCGCGCCCGACGCCGCCAGCATGCCCAAGCCAATCAGGAATTCGGGAACCGCAAGGCGCGATTGCACGGCGGGCTGTTCACCGTTGCTCATTATCACCTCCCGTGACCACCGCAGCTTGGCGGCTTGTCTGATGCAGGACTGTAGAATCCAGACGACCGCATCGTCAGGCGATTGGAAAAAGAGGACGCGGGGCGACCCTAAGCCGCCCCGACAATATCCTATGCGAGGCCCAGATCCTTCAGGATCGTCTCTATACGAGCCCGGTCTTCGTTGACGAACTTCACGTAGTCGTCGCCCGTGAGAAGGATCGAAGACCAGTTGCGGTTCTTGCACTCTTCGGCCCACGCAGCCGAACCCGCCATTTTCGAGACCAGTGCGATCATGGCGGCCTTGTCGTCGTCCGAAATGCCGGGAGGCGCAAACACGCCGCGCCAGTTGAACAGCTCTACGTCGATGCCGGACTCTTTCAGCGTCGGCGCATCAATGCCTTCCTGGCGTTCGCCGGAAGACACGGCGAGAAGCCGCAGCGTTCCAGCCTTAATCTGCTCGGCAAATTCGCCATAGCCGGAAATGCCTGCGGCAACCTGGTTGCCGAGCAACGCCGCCAGTGCCTCGCCGCCTCCGGCGAACGGAACATAGGAGAGGCTGGTCGCCGGCACACCGACGGTCTTGGCGATGAGGCCGAACAGGATATGGTCTGAACCACCTGCGGAACCGCCAGCAACAGGGACCTTGGTCGGGTCTGCTTTAAGGGCGGCTGCAAAATCCTGCACCGTCTTGAACGGCGATGCAGCCGGAACCACTATCGCCTCGAATTCACCGGTAAGGCGCGCAATCGGGGTTACCTGATCCAGCGTGACTGGCGACTTGTTGGTCAGCAGAGCGCCGACCATGACCATGCCTGCCACCATCAGAGAATTGCCTTTGCCAGCCCATTGACTGACGAACTGTGGCAGTCCGACGGCACCGCCGGCACCGCCCACATTGGTGATCTGCGAGCCTGAAATCAGGTTTTCCTTGCGCATGACCTGATCCATCGTGCGGGCCGTCTGGTCCCAGCCACCGCCGGGAGCGGCAGGCACGAAGATTGAAAGCTGCGGCGCATCCTGCGCAAGTGCGAGCGTGGTATAGGATGCTACCAGCCCGGCTACACCAGCCATAGCGGTACCCGCCAGGAATCGGCGTCTATTCAACATGAGGTTCCTCCAGTCTGTGGCGCCTCCTCCTGGCGCCTGCGAAACGTACCCGCGATAGGGCCCGCCGTCAAAAACTGTGCAATCCTATCCCTGTTCTGTCAAGCGGAACATCATTCTGCTAGACAGAACGCATATTTACAGGAAAACTATAGGAAAACGAGGAAAGGCCGTGGACACACGCCGCATATCCAACGGACAGGACAGGCCGACAGGCAACGGCGTTGCGGCATTGGACCGCGCCATCGCGATCCTTGGCGCATTTACGGCCTCCGCCCCATCGCTCAGCCTGGCTGAGATCGCCGCACGCACTGGCCTCTATAAAAGCACGATCCTTCGCATATGCGGATCACTTTTGCGGGGGCAATTGCTGGAGCGGTCCGAGGATGGCCGCTATCGTGTCGGCCAGGCGGCGTTCCGCCTCGGGACACTTTATCAACGTTCCGTTGTAACGGCGGAAATCCTGCTGCCGGTGATGCGCGATCTCGCCGAGTTGAGTTGGGAAAGCGTGGCCTTTTACGTTCGCGCCGGCGATATGAGGACGTGCCTTTATCGGATCGAATCCAGGCATCCTATCCGATACACGGTGCGCGAAGGCGATATCCTGCCGCTAGGCATCGGTTCGGGCGGGCGGGTGCTGTCGGCCTTTTCGGGTGAACAAGGTCCGGAATACGACAATATCCGCTCCGCCTATTGCTGGCTGTCTATCGGCGACCGTGACCCCGAAACTTCCGGCATCTCGGCCCCGGTATTCGGTCCCGGCCGCGCATTGCTTGGAGCCATGACACTGGCCGGGCCGCGTTCCCGCGTCGACGAGGCTTTCCTGCGGCGCATGACGCCTCCCCTGCTGGAGGCGGCGGCACGAGCAGCACGCGCTTTTGGCAACGACGCCCAAGACCTCGAGCAGGCTGCCGAACAGGCGAGGACACGGCTAGCGGAGGAATAAGCTCAAGCGAGGCCCGTCCTCTCGAGCAGGATCGTATCGTGCTCGTTGTAGAGCGTGCGAAGTACCTCCCGGTAGCCGCATTTTTTCGCGACGTTCAACGATGCGGCATTCTCGGGGTCGATGATGCAGACGGTCCGCGCCGGACCGAAAACCTCGTCTCCCCACTCAAGAAACCGGCTGACCACCTCGGTGGCAATTCCTTTGCCGTGGACATCGGCCACAAAGCCCCAACCTGCCTCGGGAACGCCTTCGATCGAAGGCACCATATCCCGCTTCAAGTCGTGAAGTCCGGCTTCGCCGATAAAACGGCCGCTGGCCTTTTCCTCGATGGCCCAGAACCCGTAGCCAATCAAAGACCACATGCCGCCATGCCTGAGCAGCCGCTGCCAGCTTTCCTCGCGTGTGCGCGCCCTGCCGCCGATGAAGCGGAAAACAGCAGGCTCGGCTCCCATGGCGCAATATGCATCGAAATCTTCGAGCCTGTGGGGTCGCAGGATCGTCCGCTCCGTTTCAAGCACCGGAGCGCTGGTACGCGCGTGCGTCATCGGGTTCATACTCCAGCATTGAAGAAGGCAGAGCGTTCAGCCGCGCCAGACCATGTTCATGTAGACGCCGCCACGCTGTAGTTCGTCCAGCATCTGGTCTACGCGTTTCCGGCGCGTTTCGGCCCGCTTGGCATGGGCGATCCAGCCGAGATAGTCGTTGCGTTGATAGGCTGGACGCTCGCCATAGGCTTGCGCCAGTCCGCGCGCATCAAGTAGCGCACGCACGTCATCGGGCATGGCGTTGAGGGGCCGCTTCAATCCGCTCATTTGGGAGAGGTAGGCTGCCAGCAGGCAGCGTCAACATCGAACGGGCGGTTTTTCCCATATGGGATTTTCATGAACGGCTGCTAATTTCCATCCCACATCCAAGCCAAGCCGGAGCTAGCCATGGATACCACCGATCTCATCCTCGCCATCCTCCACCATCTTCTGGTGTTTTCGCTGGCAGGCATCATCGCGGCGGAATTCGTTTTGATACGCAACACTTTGGACGCCTCGACCCTGCGTCGGCTTGGGCGCGTCGACCGCCACTACGGCATGCTCGCAATGCTGGTCATCATCGCCGGCCTGGCGCGCGTTCTCTACGGCCTCAAGGGCTGGGAATTTTACGTCTACAACTGGGTGTTCTGGGCAAAGATCGCAGCCTTTGCCGTTGTGGGAATCCTGTCCATTAAGCCAACCATGCGCATCATCGCCTGGAATCGCCAGATCACCGCCAATGCCGCCTTCAAGGTTCCGGACGACGAGATCTCCTCGGTGCGAAAGGCAATCCTGGCGCAGGCGATCGTCTTCTTGCTGATCCCGGTCTTCGCAGCGGCGATGGCGCGCGGCTACGGCCTATAAGGCTGCGGCTTCCAGCGGCTCGACCGGCCCGATTTCGACGAGCGGTGCCGGTATGCTGGTGGTCTTTTCCGTGGCCTTGCAGATGTCGGCGATGACACAGGATGGACAATCCGGCTTGCGCGCCTTGCAGACATAGCGCCCGTGCAGAATTAGCCAGTGGTGGGCATGGCGCATGTATTCATCCGGGATGATCTTGACCAACCCACGTTCGACCTGTTCGGGCGTCTTGCCCGGCGCGAGCCCCAACCTGTTGCCAATGCGGAATATGTGCGTATCGACCGCCATCGTATGCTGGCCGAAAGCCATGTTGAGCACGACGTTGGCTGTCTTTCGTCCAACCCCCGGCAGCTTGACCAGTTCGTCGCGGTCATCAGGCACCACACCTTCATGATCGCGAATGAGCGCCTCGGACAGGGCAATGACGTTCTTGGCCTTGTTGCGCCAGAGGCCAATGGTGCGGATATAGTCGCCGACTTTTGCTTCCCCAAGCGCCAGCATCTTTTCAGGCGTATCCGCGACCTTGAACAAGGCGCGCGTCGCCTTGTTGACGCCAACGTCCGTCGCCTGCGCCGACAACACCACCGCGACCAGAAGCGTAAAGGCGTTGACATGCTCCAGTTCGCCTTTGGGTTCCGGCCGTTGCACTGAAAAACGTCGGAAAATCTCGTGCACTTCGGCAGCGCTGTAGAGCGATTTCGAACGGACGATGCGAGCGCGGGTCTTGGGAGTTGCAGGCGCTTTTATCCGGTAGGTCAGTTCGCCTTTAGGTGCAGGCTGATCTTTTGGCTTGGGCTTGGTCATGCCCTTCCTATAGTATCACCTCATGACCGAGACAAATGCCGACTTCGCCGCTGACGAACCCTTTTTCAAGGCGCTTCTGACGCCGCACAGGTCGCTTGGCCGCACCGGTTTCATGATCTTGATCGGCGCGCTGCTGGCTGGCTGGGCGGTGACGGGCATATTCTTCCTGGCGCATGGCGCGTGGCCTGTGTTCGGCTTCTTCGGGCTGGACGTGATTGCCGTCTATGTCGCTTTTCGCATGAACTATCGCGCCGCCCGCGCACACGAGGAAGTTTCGGTGTCACGCACAGCACTCGATATTCGCAAGGTCGCGCCCTCCGGCAAATTGGAAGCGCATCGCTTCAATCCGTTCTGGACGCGCTTTTCGGTGGCGCGCCATTCCGAGATCGGCATTACCCGAATGGCCGTCGAAGCGCGTGACAAAAGCGTGTCGATCGGCGGCTTCCTCAACCCGGACGACCGCGAAAGCTTCGCAACCGCATTTTCGCGTGCGCTGGCCACCGCGAAAATGCGCTGAATAATCCGTTTTCGTGCAGGAATCGGGTGGAGAAACAACCTCATCCCATCGATATTGGTGCTCAAGGAGAAAATCCATGAACGCCCAGACACAGACGAAACCGTCCGCCATTCTCGAAAATGACATCACGCCTTCCGGCAGCGACTACGAGGTCGTGCGCAAGGCAATCGAAAAGATCAGCCTCGACTATCGCGACCAGCCCTCGCTTGAGGTCCTGGCCGAGGAAGTCGGTGAGACACCCAATGGCTTGCAGAAGCTGTTCACACGTTGGGCCGGCCTCTCGCCCAAGGCTTTCCTGCAGGCGGTGACGCTCGACCATGCCCGCAGGCTTTTGGACAGTGGTCTGCCGCTGCTGGAGGCTTCGCTTGAGGTCGGCATGTCAGGTCCCGGACGCCTGCATGATCTGTTCGTGACGCACGAGGCGATGTCGCCTGGCGACTACAAGACGCGCGGCGCCGGGCTGACCATCCGCTACGGCTACCACATCTCGCCTTTCGGCATTGCACTGATCATGGTCACCGACCGCGGCCTTGCAGGTCTCTCGTTCAACGATCCGGGCGAAGAACAGGCCGCCTTCGCGGATATGTCTGGCCGTTGGCCCAACGCCACCTATGTCGAGGACATGGGCGCTACCCAGCCCTATGCCGCCCGCATCTTCGATCCGGCGCGCTGGCGCGCCGACCAGCCGTTGCGCGTGGTCATGATAGGCACAGATTTCCAGGTGCGTGTCTGGGAAGCGCTGTTGCGCATTCCGCTGGGGCACGCCCGCACCTATTCCTCTCTGGCCGCTGATATTGGCGAGCCGAAAGCCTCACGCGCTGTCGGCGCAGCCTGCGGAGCCAATCCGATATCCTTCGTGGTTCCCTGCCATCGGGCGCTGGCCAAGTCGGGTGCACTGACCGGCTACCACTGGGGTCTGACCCGCAAGCGCGCGATCCTCGGATGGGAAGCGGGGCAACTTGCCGTCGGTTGATTTGCCGCCGCTTTTCACGCGCCATATTTTCAATCTGCTTGCTACGCGATAAGCCTTCGGGAAACACCCGGAGGCTTTCTCGTCTATGATCATCGTCATCGGCTCGATCAACCTCGACCTGATTGCCAATGTCGAACGCCTGCCGGCTGCCGGCGAGACATTGCAGGGAACCGGCTTTGCCACCGCGCCCGGCGGCAAGGGCGCCAACCAGGCGCTTGCCGCAGTAAGGGCCGGAGCTTCGGTTCGAATGATCGGAGCCGTCGGTAAGGACAGCTTCGCTGCCGAAGCGCTTGCTCTCCTGAGAGCTGGCAATGTCGACCTGACCGGCGTCATCGAAAGCTCCGCTTCGACCGGAACGGCTCTTATTCTCGTTGGCGGCAACGGCGAGAACATGATCGCGGTGGTGGCTGGCGCCAATGGCGCCGTTGTTCCAGGCGATCTTGCGAAAGCGCGACTTGGCAAGGGCGATATCGTGCTTCTTCAGCATGAAATTCCGCTGAACACCGTCGATACGGCGCTGGACGCCGCCCGCGAGGCCGGCGCTGTCAGCGTGCTGAACACGGCTCCCTACCGCGACGAGGCAGCAACCTATCTGGCCAAGGCCGACTATGTTGTCGCCAACGAGACCGAGTTCGACCTGAACTGCGCCTTGCTGAAACTCGGCGGCAGTGACCGCGCCGAGCGTATGTGCGCCTTCGCTACCAAGACCGGCCATGCGATTGTGGTGACCCTGGGGGGTGACGGCGTGCTGGCCGCGACGCCGGACAGCTTCCATCAGGTGCCTGCACTCAAGATTACACCTGTGGATACGGTTGGCGCTGGTGATACGTTTTGCGGCTATTTCGGAGCCGCTCTTGCCGCCGGGTTGCCCATTGAACAAGCGCTGGCGCGTGCAGCAGCGGCGGGTTCACTGGCGTGTTTGAAGCCGGGCGCACAGCCGGCGATCCCGCTTGCCTCCGAAGTGGACAAGGCTTTCAATCACTAGCATGAGCGTTCAAATTCCGCCGACAAAACACACCATACCGCCAGCCAATCCTATTTGCCGCCGGCCTGCAACCGAACTTGCAGCGGCAATAAGACAGCGCGACCTCTCGGTACGAGAGGTGGTGACCGCGTTCCTCGATCGCATCGAAGCGGTCAATCCTGCCGTGAACGCCATCGTCTCGCTACGGAATCGTGCGGGCATCCTGCGTGAAGCAGACGCTGCGGATAACCATCTGGCAGGTCGAGGCGGAACCGGACCTCTGTTCGGCCTGCCGATCGCAATCAAGGACCTTGCACTGACGAAAGGGCTGCGAACCACCTTCGGTTCGCCGATCTTCGCCGATTTCGTGCCGGATGAGGACGAAATCTTTGTCGAGCGCATCCGCAAGGCCGGTGCGATTATCGTTGGCAAAACCAACGTGCCCGAGTTCGGCCTCGGCTCCAACACCTACAATCCAGTGTTCGGCCCGACCTTGAACGCGTTCGATCCAGCACTTACAGCGGGAGGATCAAGCGGCGGCGCGGCGGTTGCGCTCGCGCTCGACATGCTGCCACTGGCGGATGGCAGCGACTTCGGCGGTTCTCTCCGCAATCCGGCTGCCTACAACAATATATTCGGGTTTCGACCCTCGCAGGGGCTGGTTCCGGGAGGGCCGAACCCGGACGTATTCTATGCCCAGATGGGTGTGGAAGGACCGATGGCCCGCACCGTAGGCGACCTCGCCATGCTGCTCGACGTACAGTGCGGTTATCATGCGCAAGCGCCGCTCTCCTACGACGAACCAGCATCTTTCCTCGACGGCCTCGTGGAGCCGGCGACAGGTGGCCATATCGGCTGGCTGGGCAGTCTTGGCGGGTATTTGCCGATGGAACCGGGCATCCTCGACCTGTGCGAGGCAGCCCTGATCCGTTTCCCCGGCTTTTCGACCGAACCGCTGGTGCCCGATTTCGATTTCGAAGCGCTATGGCAGGCGTTCGTCACGCTACGTCAAGCTACAAGTGGTGCGGCTCTGAACGTTCTCTATGACGATCCGGCCAAGAGGGCATTGCTGAAGCCGGAAGCGATATGGGAAGCCGAAGGCGCGCGCGCTCTTACGGCTCCCGAAATCTACGCGGCGGCGGTCACGCGCTCGGCCTGGTACAGGACGCTATTGTCGCTGTTCGAGCGGTTTGACCTTCTGGCGCTGCCAGCCGCTCAGGTATTTCCGTTCGACGTGAAAATGCATTGGCCTCGCGAAGTAGCTGGACAAACGATGGACAGCTATCACCGCTGGATGCAAGTCTCGGCTTTCGCCACGCTTGGCGGTTGTCCGGCTGTCAACGTCCCGGTGGGGTTCGATATTCAAGGCCGGCCAATGGGCATGCAACTGATCGGCCGGCCGCGTGGCGACCTCGCCGTGCTCAAGGCAGCGGCAGCGTACGAAGCCGCTATGCCTTGGCAATCAGGTGCACGGCCCGCTTGAGCCTATAGCCGACCCAATCTTTCAATCAGTAGCGCAAAGAAGCCGTCGGAATCGATATCGCGCATGACCATAGCGTTCTTCTGGCGCTTGGTTACGCCCCACCAGTCGATGACGGTCATGCCCATCGTCAGCTCCGAAGCGGTTTCGACCGTCACGTTGCAGGAGCGGCCCTTGAACAGGTCGGGCTTCAAAAGATAGGCGATGACGCAAGGATCGTGCAGCGGACCACCATCGGTACCGTACTTTTCCTCGTCAAACCGCTCAAAGAACTCCAGCATTTGTGCAGTTGCCTCGCCGACCCGATTGCCGAGCGCACGAACGGCGGCGATACGTTTGGCAGAAGTCAACGCCTTGTGGGTAACATCGAGCGGCATCATCACGATTGGCACGCCAGAGCGCAAGACGACGTCGGCGGCGTGGGGGTCGACGTAGATGTTGAACTCCGCAGCCGGCGTAACGTTACCTCCTTCAAAGAACCCGCCGCCCATCAAAACGATCTCCTTAATGCGCGATGCGATCTTCGGCTCGCGGATGAGCGCCAAAGCAATATTGGTGAGAGGACCAAGGGGGCAAAGCGTGATGGTGCCGCTCTCTTCCTCCATCAGCGTGCGGACAATGAAATCGACCGCATGTTCATCTTGCAGCTTCATCTTGGGTTCCGGCAATTCCGGCCCGTTAAGCCCGGTCTTGCCGTGCACCTCCTCGGCGGTGACGAGGTTACGCATCAGCGGGCGAATGGCGCCGGCATACACCTTGACGTTCGGACGACCTGCAAGCTCGCAGATCTTTCGCGCATTCTTTTCCGTCAGCTTAAGCGGCACATTGCCAGCAACGGCCGTTATACCAACCACATCGAGTTCAGGACTGCCCAAGGCCAGCAGAATGGCAACGGCGTCGTCCTGACCGGGATCGGTGTCGATGATGATCCTGCGCTTGTTCGACATTTCAATTCCTTGTGCAGCGGAAGTCTGGTCGCTTGAATTTGCCGTCTTGGCGGACCATATCAACAACAATCGGAAGAATGCCAACAGGGTTTTTCCGGGTGATGTCGCTCAAAAGAGGACAGGAATACGATGACTCGAATGACGCCCTTTTCCAGCCCTCTCCTTCTGGGCTTCGATGCGATGGAAAAGACGCTGGAACGCTTGGCGAAATCCGGTGACGGCTATCCGCCTTACAATATCGAACGTCTGCGCGGTCCTGACGGGTCGACGGAGAAACTGCGGATAACGCTGGCCGTGGCAGGCTTCGCCGAAAGCGATCTGGACGTTACCACTGAGGAAAGTCAGTTGGTCGTGCGTGGCCGCCAAAGTGACGACACGGAACGGGAATTTCTCCACCGTGGCATCGCCGCCCGCCAATTCCAGCGTTGTTTCGTCCTGGCCGACGGCATGCGTGTAATCGGGGCGGAACTGAAAAACGGACTGCTGTCGATCGATCTCGACCGTCCGGAGGCCGAGAGGCTGGTACGGAAAATAAACATATCGGTGAAAGACTGATCTTTGCCGATGGCTCTCAAGCGGGACGGCCGATCAAGGCGCCTCGCGGATAGGAGGCTTAAAATGACCAGAACTGCTGCAACAAGCACTGAAAGAATGGCCATGACCAACGGTGAATTCGCTCATCTCGGCGAAGGATCGGTTGCTTATTTGAGGAAAGTATCGAGCGACGACCTGCGCGGACGCTTTCCCGGCCTCGACGAAATCGCGCCCGGTCTGGAACTCTGGGCTCTCTTTTCGGCCAATGGCCAGCCGATCCTGTTGTCGGATGCGCGTGACCGTGCCTTGGCCGGCGCAATGGAAAACGACCTGACGACGGTCGCGATCCACTAGCGCGCCGAGCGCCCTTTGGGCGCACAACGAAAAGGGCCGCTGATCGCGGCCCTTGAAGGTTCGTTATTTCATTCTGTTCTTCAGGCGGCGTGTGACGCCGGCGTATCCGACAAAAGCGCATGGATGGCCGCTGCATCGCGGGTTCCGCGAATTTTGGCCACTGTATCGCTGTCGCGCAGAACGCGGGCAATGCGCGACAACGCCTTGAGATGATCGGCACCTGCCCCTTCCGGCGCCAGAAGCAGAAACACCAGATCGACGGGCTGATCGTCGAGCGCCTCGAAATCGACCGGGGTCTCAAGACGTGCAAACACCCCGGTAATGCGCTTCACGCCGGCCAGCTTGCCATGCGGAATGGCAATACCATTGCCGACGCCGGTCGAGCCAAGCCGCTCGCGCTGGAGGATCGTGTCGAAGATATCCCGCTCCGGTATACCGGAAATCGCGGCCGCACGCTCCGACAAAAGCTGCAAAAGCTGCTTCTTGGAATTGGCCTTCAACGCCGGCATGATTGCCGGAGCGTCGACAAGATCGTTCAGAGCCATTCTTGAAATTCCTCTGCTTCGTCTGCCGCAGCCGGGCCGCTTTCTGCGGTACCGGCTGTCTCTCCTGTCCCTACGCGGTTTTGACCGCTGCCGGATCGATCCAGCCGATGTTACCATCCGGCCGGCGATAGACGATGTTGAGATGTTCGTTGCCACCATTGCGGAACACCAGAACGGGGCTACCCGTGGTGTCGAGTTCGATGACGGCCGAGGCCACCGACATGGTTTTCAGAGCCATGGTGGATTCGGCAACGATTGTGGGAGCGAAGTCCGCCGGGATGTCTTCATCGTCATCCGCCAGCGGTTCCATTACCGCATATGCGATGTCGGTAGAATCCATCGCCGAATTTACCGGTGAATGCGACTTCAAGCGGCGATTGTAGCGTCGAAGCCGGGTTTCGAGACGTTCCGCGGCAGCGTCGAAAGCCAGGGTCGGATCCTGGGCCTCTCCTGTTGCGTGCAGCGAGGTGCCCGAATCCAGCCGAATCATGCAATCGGCCGAAAAGCGCGAGCCCGATTTGATGACAGTGACCTGCCCAGAAAATCCGCGGTCGAAATATTTTCCAATCGCTTCACCGACACGGTCGTTGATGCGCGTACGAAACGCATCGCCGATATCCATATGTTTTCCCGCTATGCGCAGTACCATCTGAATACTGACCTTCCTTGTCCAGGCTTCAAACTATCCGGAGTTTATACCCGTGGTTCGTTCGTACAAGCCGCGCGGCTTCCCTTGCGCCGAATTTACGTCCGAACTTTGCGACGGTTACAGACAGCCTGTTGCCCACGCTTTGCTGGCCATCCCAGTGCGGACGCCCTGCCCGCTTCATGCGGGCGGGCTTCTAGCCACTTCACTGCGGCTTGTCAACGAAACCCAAAACCTGTGGAAAGGGCAAGCGGATCAGCCCGCCGCCTTCGCAATCGCCTTTTTCTCGCGCCGACGCTGGACCGACGAAGGAATATTCATACCTTCCCGATACTTGGCGACTGTCCGCCGTGCGATATCTACACCGTCGGCCTTGAGCAGATCAACGATTGTATCGTCTGACAGCACATCGTTCGCCCGCTCCTCATCGATCATCTGCCTGATACGATCGCGCACCGCCTCAGACGAATGCGCCTCGCCGCCGCTTGAAGCCGCAATCGCTGCCGTGAAGAAATAGCGCAGTTCAAACACCCCGCGCGGCGTCAGCATATATTTGTTAGCGGTTGCCCTGCTGACGGTCGATTCATGCATGCCAATGGCATCCGCCACGGTTTTCAGGTTGAGCGGCTTCAAGTGGCGCACTCCGTGGACGAGAAATGCGTCCTGCTGGCGTACGATCTCGGATGTCACCTTGAGGATGGTTTTCGCACGCTGATCGAGGCTGCGCGTCAGCCAGTTGGCGCTTTGAAGGCATTCGCTGAGAAAATCCTTCTCTCCCTGGCTTCTGGCGTGGCTGGAAACCTGGGCGAAATAGACCTGGTCGACCAGGACGCGTGGCAGGGTATCGGGATTGAGTTCGACCGCCCAACTGCCATCGCTCGCCGGTCTGACTTCGACATCAGCAACGATGGCATCGCTGACGCCGCCAGAAAACGCCATGCCTGGTCGTGGGTCTAGCGCCTTGATATCCGCCAGCATGTCGAGCAAGTCTTCCTCATCAACGCCGCAGATGCGCCGAAGCGCCTGGAAATCGCGGCGCGCCAAAAGGTCGAGGTTGGCCACCAGCGCCTGCATTGCAGGGTCCAGCCTGTCTCGCGCGGCAAGCTGGAGCGAGAGACATTCAGCAAGGTCCCGCGCAAAGATGCCGACCGGATCGAAGGACTGGCAGGTCGCCAGCACGCGTTTCATCGTGGCATGATCGGTGCCAAGCCTTTCCGCCACTTCATTAAGCTCGGCGCGCAGATAGCCGGCTTCGTCGAGGCTATCGGCGAGTTCGGCGGCAATCAGCCGATCTGCCGAACTGCTGAAGGCAAAGGCGATCTGTTCGCCGACATGATCGCGCAACGTCACTGCCGCCGCAGCCATATCCTCCATGTCGAAGCCTTCGGAGGCTCCGCCGGAACCGCTGCCCGATGTCGATTTCCATTGAGCCGCAAGGTCCGGACCCAGGCGTTCGCTGGTCCCCGGATCGTCCGGAAACACGTTTTCCAGCGAAGTGTCCAATTTGTCGGAGATTGCTTCCGACGTCCACGCGCCCTCATTGTCGAACCAGTCATCGTCTGCCGCAGCTTGGGAAGGCTCGGCGGCGGGCTCCGGGTCGTTGATGATGGCATCTTGCGGTTCAGCCCGCTCCAGCAACGGATTGCGCTCAATTTCCTCGTCGATGAACCTTTCAAGCTCAGCTTGCGTGAACTGCAGCAGACGAATCGACTGCATCAGTTGCGGTGTCATCACCAGCGACTGCGCCTGTCTCAGCTGTAGCTTGGCTGCGAGCGCCATCGTTAGGGCATTGCCTCCTTGTCGGCGGATCGCCGTGCAACCGATTAATTTTTCGGATCAATCAATGAAACTGGCCCGCCTTTTGCTTGTCAAGGCAATGGCTAACAGACGCGGCTTACCGGAGTGTTAGCCGGACGGGCAATTCTGAATGCAGGACTGGAGCAAGCCTTGCAGGGCACCGCCTACAGCGTGAAGCCTTCGCCAAGATAGAGCCGCCTGACGTCGGGGTTGGCCACGACTTCCTCTGCACGCCCATGCGTCAGAACCTCGCCCGCATGAATTATGTAGGCGCGGTCGATAAGACCCAGTGTTTCGCGCACATTGTGATCGGTTATGAGGACACCGATGCCGCGGGCCGTAAGATGGCGCACAAGCTGCTGGATGTCGGCCACGGCTATAGGATCAATGCCGGCAAAAGGTTCGTCCAGCAGCATATAGGCCGGACGGCTGGCCAGAGCGCGGGCAATTTCCAGCCGCCGCCTCTCGCCGCCTGAAAGCGCCATGGAGGGGGCATTGCGCAAGTGGCTGATGTGGAATTCATCTAGCAGTTCGTCGAGATTCTGCTCACGCTCTTTGCGGCTTTTCTCCACCACTTCGAGGACGGCACGAATGTTTTGCTCTACGGTAAGGCCGCGGAAAATCGAAGTTTCCTGCGGCAGATAGCCGATACCAAGCCTTGCGCGACGGTACATCGGCATTGAGGTGACGTCATAGCCGTCGATTTCGATCGTCCCTTCGTCGACCGGTACGAGGCCCGTAACCATGTAAAAACACGTCGTCTTGCCAGCTCCATTCGGGCCAAGCAAGCCGACAGCCTCGCCCGCACGCACGCCGAGCGACACGCCGCTCACCACCTTGCGGCCCTTGTAGCTCTTGGACAGCCCCCTGGCGATCAGGGTGCCCTTCAACTTGGTGGACGAGGACTTCACAACAGCTGGCGCGGCAGGCCCGGAGCCCCCCAGTCTAGGCAGGCGCAACTTGGGAAATGAAATCATCAGGGTTTCTGCGAACCCGGCGTAATCGACATCATGACGCGGCGACCGCAGGCATCGACCTGTGCCAATCCGGTCTTCATCTGCACGGTCAGCTTGCAGCCAACCAGCACGTTAGCCCCATCGGACAGCACAACTTTTTCACCTGACAAAACAAGCACTTCGCTCTTCATATCGAACGTGCCCTTGTCGCCGGTGGCAACCTGCGTATCGGACTTGATGTAGACCTTGTCGTTCACCTCGAGGTGATCGATGTTGGCGGTTCCGGTCGTGGCCGATCCTGTACCACTGGAACCGGAAGCAGCGCCTTGTTGCTTGGCGTAGTAGACTGTCATGCTGCCGGCCTTCAGCACGGTCGGCCCCTGGACGACGTTTACATTACCGGTGAAGATGGCAACGCTGTCGCCCTCGCGCACCTCAAGCTTATCACTTTCGATCTGAATGGGTTGGTCGCCGGAAAGCTTGAGCCCCGACATCTTGCCGGTCCCGCTCGACTGGGCGAACGCGGGCGCCATCACGACAAGGGACAAGACCGATGCAAGGGCCAGAAGCCTCATCGATTCACTGCGTTGCATTCGGATCTCCGCTTGTCTTGTTGGCCGCCTTGGCTTGGGCGGGGTCGATATTGACGCGAACACGTTTCTCGAAGATCAACACCTTGCCGTTGTCTTCAATCGACATCGTCTCCGAGGTGATACGCGATCCGGCACGGGTGATGTCCACAGGTTCGGCTGTCTTCATATTGCCTTTGCCCATATCGAGAAAGGCTGATTTCAGCTTAGCGACCATTCCGTCCGTGGTCGTGATGGTGATGGAACTGTTGAGATCGAGCGTATTTTTCTCGCGATCATAGGTTCCAGTCGATGCATCCACGACTGCCGTGTTCTTGGCGTCGAGAGGAAGCCGGGCGTTAATCCCTTCCAGTGCGATGACATTTTCCTTCGACACTTCCTGGATGGCCCTGACCGCAGTCATGGCATACGGAAGGTTCTGCTTGGTGAAGCCCTCCAGCTTGGGATTGGCCATCACCAACTTGCCGTCCGAAAATGCGCTCTCATCGGTCTTGACCGCAACCGTGACAGGCGTGACCAAGTAGGAATAGACGGGAAAAGCAACGGCGATCACAACGGCCACCAGCGGCAGGGCGAATTTCAACCGGCGCACCCGGCGCGAATGTTGCTGGGCACGACCAAATGCACGGGCGCGATCCGCTCCGGAATCGACCTTGAAGTCGTCGTTGGCCGGTGGCGCGATGTATACATCACGCTGACTGGCCGGTTTCGTCGATCGCGCCACTATTGCTGCTTTCTCAAGCGTATTTGCCCCTCAAATGCCGACCTATAGTTCGGCACGTCGAGGCGTTAAAACAAGCACAAGCGAACTAAAACTGCAAAAATATGACGTTCTCCCGCGCATGAGCACAGGAAATACCGCCTGCAAAGATACACGATTTGGAAAAACCCGCGCAAGGGGAGCGTTTGGAGCGCCAAAGCGACATGATGATGCCGGAAAGCGGTGGCGGCGGCGCTGCTCATGCTCTAGATGTGTCTCCTCAAGTTCAAAACGAGGCTGGACATGCCACTGAGAGCCGATGACTTGATCGACCGCCGTCGGTTGCGGCGCAAGCTGACTTTCTGGCGCGCCATGGCAATGGCCATCGCAGCCTTCGGTTTGATTGCCTTTGCGACGTGGGTCTACGACGACGAATTCGCCGGAACCGCCAGCACGCATATCGCCAAGGTCAAGATCGAAGGCACAATCACCGAGGACGAGGAACTGCTTGAGCGGTTGGAAAAGATTCGCCAATCGCCAAGCGTGGCAGGTGTGATCCTCCAGATCGATTCTCCCGGTGGCACCACGGCCGGTGGCGAAGCGATCTACGAGGAAGTGCGCAAGATCGCCGCGGAAAAGCCCGTCGTGGCGTCCGTAGGGACTTTGGCGGCATCGGCCGGCTACATGATCGCAAGCGCTACCGATCATATCGTGGCCCGCAAATCCTCGATTGTCGGATCGATCGGCGTGCTGATCCAGTTTCCCGACGTAACCGGCCTGATGGACAAGATCGGCGTCAAGCTCGAGGAAGTGAAATCTTCTCCGCTCAAGGCCGAACCGTCGCCCTTCAATCCGACCACCGAAGATGAACGTACCATGGTGCGCAAGCTCATCATGGACAGCTACGACTGGTTCGTCGGCATCGTGATGGAACGGCGCCAGATGACGAAACCCCAGGTTTTGGCGTTGGCCGATGGATCCATCTTCACCGGCAGGCAGGCGCTAGAAAACAAGCTGATCGACGCCGTTGGCGGCGAAGATATCGCTATCGATTGGCTCGCGACCAAGGGCGTGGACGCCAAGCTCAAGGTCATCGAATGGAAGAACACGGACAGTTCAACCGGTCTTTTGTTCTCGAAGGCGTTGACCCGCACCGTCGCCCAGGCGCTCGGCCTGCCCGACTCCAGTGGCGAGGTGTTTCAAGAAATAGGTGCAGACCGCTTGTTCCTTGACGGTCTTGTCTCGGTCTGGCACCCTTGACAGGTCGTTTAACGAGTGAAAAAGACAATAAAATCATCTGCATAATTTTGAACGGCGTGTTTTGTGGAAGGGGATCGCTGGTATGATCAAGTCTGAACTCGTGCAAATTATCGCCACGCGCAATCCGCATCTTTTCCTGCGCGATGTCGAAAATATCGTCGGCGCGGTGTTCGATGAGATCACTGATGCTCTTGCCGAAGGCAACCGCGTGGAATTGCGCGGCTTCGGTGCGTTTTCGGTCAAGAACCGCCCTGCCCGCACTGGCCGCAACCCGCGCACCGGCGAATCCGTCGATGTCGAGGAAAAATGGGTACCGTTCTTCAAAACCGGCAAGGAACTGCGTGAACGCCTGAACGGCGACAAATAGCGCTGAACCGACGGGAAATTCATGTTCAATCGCGTTGCCCTGGTTGTCATCGTCGTGCCGCTGGCAATCATCCTGATTGCGCTGGCGGTGGCCAACCGCGAACTTGTCGCCTTCACGGTTGACCCGTTCAATCCCGGCAACCCGTCGCTGACCTATACGCTGCCCTTTTTCGTTTTCCTGTTCGCCGCTCTCGCACTCGGACTGTTGATCGGCAGCCTTGCCACCTGGGTCAGGCAGGGGCGCTACCGCAAGCTGGCGCGCCAGCGCGGTGTCGAGGCTGAAAGCCTGAGACAAGCGGTCAGCCGCCCTGCTGCCGCTCCACAGCAGAATCCGGCCCTGCCACGGCCAACCAACTGAGCTTGCCACGACCAGGCTGATACATCTGTTTCGGAGTTCCAGATGCTTACAATCTCGGCAGCCGACGTCGATCGCGCGCTGACGTTTCCCTCGCTGGTCGAGACGCTGCGCACTGCCTTCCGCGAAGGAGCGGTTCAACCGGTGCGGCATCACCATACGGTCGAGCGGCCTGACGGCGCGGCTTCGACCCTGCTGTTGATGCCCGCCTGGACGGATTTCAATGCCGCCGGCAGTTCGGCCAACGGCCATATCGGCGTCAAGATCGTCACGGTATCGCCAGACAACAACGCCATCGGCAAGCCAGCGGTGATGGGGCTCTACCTGTTGTTGAATGGAACCACAGGGGAACCGGAGGCCCTGATCGACGGCCAGCGGCTGACGCAATGGCGCACGGCTTGCGCCTCTGCCTTGGCGGCGTCCTACCTCGCGCGTGAAGACGCTTCGCACCTGCTGGTGATCGGCGCGGGAGCGCTGTCGCCCTTTCTCGCCAAAGCCCATTCTGCAGTACGACCGATCAAAACGATCCGCATCTGGAACCGGACAGAGGCAAATGCCGAGAAGGTTGCGGAACAATTGCGAGTTGAAGGCCTGCCCGCCGAGACGGCAACCGACCTCGACGCCGAACTCGCCACGGCCGACATTGTCTCGTCGGCGACCATCTCGACCAGCCCCCTGGTCAAGGGCGCACTGCTGAAATCGGGCGCACATGTCGATCTGGTCGGAGGCTTCACACCCGACATGCGCGAGAGCGACGACGACGCCATTTCGCGCGCCACGGTCTATGTCGATACCCGCGCCGGTGCGACCAAGGAGGCTGGCGACATCGTCCAGCCGCTGGCTTCCGGCCTGCTGAAGCCCGAAGGCATCGTCGCCGACCTGCATGAACTGGCGCGCGGCGAGAAGACCGGGCGCACCAGCGCGAGCCAGATCACGCTTTTCAAGTCGGTCGGGGCGGCACTCGAGGATCTCGCCGCAGGCATCGCCGTCTACAAGGCGCTGGGTTCCTGACGCAGTTTGTTGCGATGGCTCAACGGCTGTGCCAAAAGCGGCACTGTCGTCCGGAGATGCACGTCCTTGAAATCCTTTCGCGATCAACGCCGCGACAGCCGCCAGCACCAGCACGCCAAGCCGCGCACCACACAGGCGGGGCCGCGTGATGCACGCCCGGAGCCGCAACGCGCCGCGGCCAAGCAGGAGGAGCGCCAGCAGCCCAAGCCGGAGCCTCGCGTTCTCGCCCGTCGCGAAGGCACCCTGCCCGCGGAAAGACTGCCGCTGATCCTTGAGGTCGCACCCAATGCCGACTACGCGCTGCTGGATAGCGGCAGCGGCGAGAAACTCGAACAATACGGCCCTTATCGCATCATCCGTCCAGAGGGTCAGGCAATCTGGCAGCGCGCGCTGCCGGCCAAGGAATGGGGCCAGGCGGATGCGGTCTTTACCGGCGACACCGACGAGGAAGGCATGGGCCGCTGGCGCTTTCCCAAGGCGCCGCTCGGCGAAACGTGGCCGATGAAGCACAACGGCATCGACTATCTCGGCCGTTTCACCTCGTTTCGCCATGTCGGCGTCTTTCCAGAACAGGCCTCGCACTGGGACCACATGGCCGGATTGATCGAGAACGCCAAACGCCCGGTAAAGGTGCTCAACCTCTTCGGCTATACCGGCCTTGCCTCGCTGGTGGCGGCGCGGGCCGGTGCCGAGGTTACCCATGTCGATGCCTCGAAGAAGGCGATCGGTTGGGCACGCGAGAACCAGGAGATCGCCCGGCTGGCCGACAGGCCGATCCGCTGGATCGTCGAGGACGCGATGAAATTCGCCGAGCGCGAGGAGCGTCGCGGCAGCCGCTACGACATCATCCTGTTCGATCCGCCGGCCTATGGCCGCGGCCCGAAGGGCGAGGTGTGGCACCTGTTCGAACACCTGCCCGCGTTGACCGACATCTGCCGTTCGATCCTGACGCCCAAGCCGCTGGCCATGGTGCTGACCGCCTATTCCATCCGCGCCTCGTTCTTCGCCATTCATGCGTTGATGCGCGATACGTTCGCCGGCATGGGCGGCAGGATTGAATCGGGAGAGTTGATCATCCGCGAAAAGTCGGCAGGCCGGGCGCTCTCGACATCCCTGTTTTCCAGATGGGTGGCGCAATGAGCAACCATCATGGCAGCGAACACCAGGGCCGCCGCGCCGTCGGGCAGGTGAAGGAAGTCACCAGCCTCGCCAATCCGCTGGTCAAGGACATCAAGGCGCTGGCGCTGAAGAAATTCCGCGACCAGCAGAACGCCTTCATGGCCGAAGGGTTGAAGCTGGTCATCGACGCGCTCGATCTCGGTTGGGAAATCCGCACGCTGGTGTTCGCCAAGGCCGGGCGCGGCAATGCGGCGGTCGAGAAGGTTGCGGCTCGCACGGTCGCCAGCGGCGGCACAGTGCTAGAAGTCTCCGAAAAGGTGCTCTCCGCCATCACCCGCCGCGACAACCCGCAAATGGTGGTCGGCGTGTTCACCCAACGCCTCGTGCCGCTCAAGGACATCCGCCCCAAAGACGGTGACGTCTGGGTGGCGCTCGACAGGGTGCGCGACCCCGGCAATCTCGGCACCGTGATCCGCACCGTCGATGCGGTTGGAGCCAAGGGCGTCATTCTGGTTGGCGATACGACCGACCCGTTTTCGGTCGAGACGGTGCGCGCCACCATGGGGTCGATCTTCGCCGTTCCGGTTGCCAAGGCGACGCCCGAGGCTTTCCTTGCCTGGCGCAAGGGCTTTCCCGGCCTTGTCGCAGGCACCCACCTGAAAGGCGCGGTGGATTACCGCTCGGTCGATTTTTCCGGCCGGCCGGTGCTGCTCTTGATGGGCAACGAACAGCAGGGCCTGCCGGACGATCTGGCGGCGAGCTGCAACCGCCTGCTGCGCATTCCGCAGGAAGGCCGTGCCGACTCGCTCAACCTTGCCGTCGCGACAGGCGTAATGCTGTTCGAGATCCGGCGCGGCGCGTTGAAACTGGAAACGACGCATAAATGAAGCCGGGAATTCTGAAGTCGCTGACGCCCTACGCCCTGCTGGTCATTGTAGCGATGGTGGTAGACCAGTGGATAAAATACCTGGTCGAAACCGGCCTGCCGTTCCAGGAGAAGATCGACCTGTTGCCTTTCCTGGGGCTTTTCCGCACCTACAACACCGGCATCGCCTTTTCGATGCTGTCGTCTTTCGGCGATACCGGCCTGATCGTCGTGTCGCTGCTGGTTTCGGCCTTCGTCATCTTCCTCGCCACCCGCACTGAACCCGGACAGGTGCTGGCCCGCGCCGGCTTTGCCTTGATCGTCGGCGGCGCGCTCGGCAACCTCATCGACCGCAGCGTCTACGGCCATGTGATCGACTACATCCTGTTCCATACGCCGAGCTGGTCGTTTGCCGTGTTCAATCTTGCCGATGCCTTCATCAGCGTGGGGGCTGTGCTGGTCATCCTCGACGAATTCGTCGGCTGGCGACGGCAGACACGACCTTCGGACGATTGATTTCCGCAGATTGACGCCGCATTGTCCCGCGCAAAAAGCAGGGACAGAACATGCCGGACACATTCAAAGCCATCCTCGTTTCCCGCGATGCGGACAAGAACCAGTCCGTAACGGTCACCGACCTTACCGAAGCCGACCTGATGGAAGGCGATGTCACCGTTGCAGTCGAGGCAACGACGGTGAATTACAAGGACGGCCTCGCCATCACCGGCAAGGCACCTGTGGTGCGGCGCTGGCCGCTGGTGCCCGGCATCGACTTTGCCGGTACCGTGCTGTCCTCGGATCATCCCGACTGGCGCAAGGGCGACAAGGTCATCCTCAACGGCTGGGGCGTGGGCGAAACCCACTACGGCGCCTATGCCGGCCGCGCCCGCGTCAAGGGCGACTGGCTGGTGCCGCTGCCCGACGGCATCAGCGCCCATGACGCCATGGCGGTGGGCACCGCCGGCTATACGGCCATGCTGTCGGTGATGGCGCTGGAACGCCACGGCATCGTGCCGAAGCGCGGCCCGGTTATCGTGACGGGCGCTGCCGGCGGCGTCGGCTCGGTCGCCATCGCTGTCCTTTCCGGCCTCGGCTACCATGTCATCGCTTCGACCGGACGCAGCCGCGAGGCCGACTACCTGCGCGATCTTGGCGCGACTGAGATCATCGCCCGCGAAGAGTTGTCGGGACCGGCCAAGCCGCTCGGCAAGGAGCGCTGGGCCGGCGGTGTCGATGCGGTTGGCAGCAACACGCTGGCCAACGTGCTGTCGATGACCGCCTATGGCGGCGCGGTCGCTGCCTGCGGGCTTGCCGGCGGCATGGACCTGCCGTCCTCGGTCGCGCCCTTCATCCTGCGCGGCGTATCGCTGCTTGGCATCGACTCGGTGATGGCGCCGAAGGAAGTTCGGCTGGAAGCCTGGCGGCGCATTGGCACCGACCTCGACATCGGCAAGCTTGCGGCGCTTTCGACCACCATCGGCTTCGACGTCATCATGGATGCCGCACGCGACATCGTCGAAGGCAAGATCAGGGGCCGCATCGTCGTCGATATGTGAGACGGAAAGCGCACACTTCTTCAGCACCACGCCCGCTTCGTTTTTCCTCGTCATCCTCGGGCAAGCCTGAGCGCAGCGAAAGGCGCGACCCGGGGATCCATGCCGTGAGGATTGGGGATGCAGGATGGTTCAGAATGAGGAGCCTTCTTTGGCACCCTTTGCGCGCTGCCGCTCGGTCACGGCATGGATCCCAGGGTCTCCGCAACGGCCTCCGGCCTGCTCCGCCCTAGGATGACGAAGAGATGGGTGTCGCTCGCCCTCCCTTCTCCCCTTGTGGGAGAAGGTGCCTGAACGAAGTGAAGGCGGATGAGGGGTTTCAGCGCTCCGTCCAACACCCCTCATCCGACCTCGCTGGCGCTCGGCCACCGCCCTGCCCTTCGCTATGGCTCCGGGCGTTCGTCGTTCGAAAAGCCCATTCAGGGGCTTTTCGTGCGCTTCGCGCACCACGTCTCACCCCACAAGGGGAGAAGGTAGGTCGCCACATACTTATTCATTGCCACGCTGCCTCTCGGCCCTGGCCATTGTCAAAGAACTGACCTCATCTGAGAGGTCGGGAGGACGGG
>CAZROU010000008.1:0-62978 GCA_964601795.1 uncultured Mesorhizobium sp.
GCACCATCAGCTGGAAGTGGATCGGCAGGAAATATTCGCCGACGATGTGCAGCTTGGATTCCGGCAAAAGATAGTGGATGTCGGCGACGCGGCCCGCGATGGTGTTCTCGATCGGGATCATGGCGAGATCGGCCTTGCCGGTTTCGACCGCGTTGAAGGCGTCCTCGAAGGTGGGACGCGGCAGAGGCTCCATGGTCGGATAGACATTGCGGCAGGCGGTGTCGGAATTGGCGCCCGGCTCGCCCTGGAAAGCTATTCTGTTCGTCTTTTCTATCATGATCCGACCTGACTATCTGGAAAGTATCTCTCGGGCGCGCTCGAGGTCCTCGGGCGTATCAACGCCGAGCGGCACGGACTGCACGATTTCGGCGTCGATGCGCATTCCAGCCTCTAGCGCGCGCAATTGTTCGAGCCGCTCGCGCCGCTCGAGCGGCGATGGCCCGAGTGCCACGAAACGCTCGAGGGCCTCGCGGCGGTAGGCGTAGAGCCCGATATGGTGGTAGAGTGGCCCGTCGCCCCACGGCGCGGTTGCGCGGGTGAAATAAAGCGCCTTCAGCCGAGTGTCGGAGCGCGGCGAGCCGACGATCTTGACCACGCTCGAATTGGTCTTTTCCTCTTCGCGCACAATTTCAACGCCGAGCGTTGCGATATCGACTTGCGGATCGGCCAAGGGCGCAAGCGACGCGCCGATGATCCGAGGATCGATGGTGGGCAGATCGCCCTGGACATTGACGACGACAGACACCTTGCCGGCCGGATCGAGTGCCTGCAACGCCTCGAAAATGCGATCCGAGCCCGATTCGTGGTCGGAACGGGTCATCACAGCCTCGAAACCGTGCGCACGTACTGCCTCGGCAACGTTCGTCGTGTCGGTGGCGACGACCACACGCCCGATTCCGCTCTCGGCGGCGCGTCGCGCCACATGCACGATCATCGGTTCGCCGGCGATATCGGCGAGTGGCTTGCCGGGCAGGCGGGTCGAGGCCATGCGCGCGGGAATGAGGATGAGAGTCGACATCAGAGGATGTGTGCTTCGAAAATCACTTGGGAAAAAGTGTCAAAAGGTCTCACTGGCAGCGCCCTTATAGGTGTTGCAAGAGCCGAGCAAAAGACCTAGTTTCCGCCCGATTTGGCAGCCCTGACAGGCTGAGCGAAGATACCGACGGACGGAGGACGGGACAGTCCGCCGGAAAAGGGAGCCTGGGGCGCATGGATTCATTCGAGGTCAACAAGGTCCTGGGCGGGCTGCTCGGCGCCGTTTTCGTCGTTTTTTCGGTCGGCATTGTGTCCGATTCGCTGTTTGCCTCCCATTCTCCGGAAAAGCCCGGCTTCATCATTGAAGCTGCCGAAGCTGCCGCTGGTGGCGAGGCTGCGGGTGCCGCCGATGCGGTTAAGCCGATTGCCGAGCTTCTGGCCAGCGCCAACGCCGATGCCGGCGCAGCGGTGTTCAAGAAATGCCAAGCCTGCCATTCAATCGAAAAGGGCGGCCCCAACAAGGTGGGCCCCGATCTCTGGGGATTGGTGGATCGGCCTGTTGCCGAGCATGAGGGCTTTGCATATTCGGCCGGCATGAAGGAGTTTTCCAAGGGTGGCGCGGAAAAGTGGACCTTCGACAATCTCAACCACTTCCTGACTTCGCCGAAGAATTTCGTGAAGGGCACGGCCATGGGCTTTGCCGGCATCAAGAAGGATGACGAGCGCGCCAACCTGATCGCGTACATCCGCACCCAGGCCGACAGCCCGGTTCCGCTTCCCGAAGCTGGCGCAGCGCCGGCAGATGCGGCCGCGCCCGCAGATGGCGCGGCACCCGCGCCTGCTCAATAACGAAATTGTAGTCTCCATCTCCATGAAAAAGCCGGGTTCGACCCGGCTTTTTTGTTGGAAATGGCGTCGATCCAGGAACATTGGCCGTCTTGCCGGTTCCCATCGGTCGCCAATGCTCTAGACTGGCTGGGTAAGTTCCAAAGGGGATAGAATGAGGTTTCACCGATCGGGCATATGGGCGGTAGCGGCTCTGGCGGCGGCACTGTTGCCTCTAGCTCCTTCAGCCAGCCACGCAGCAGACGAGTGGCGCACGACCTCCTCCCTGATCGGCGAATCCAAATATGGCGAGAACTTCCAGCGCTACGACTATGTGAACCCGGATGCGCCTAAGGGCGGCACGCTGAATTCCACGGTGCTGGGCACTTTCGACAGCTTCAACCCCTACATCGTCCAGGGCTCGGCCGCGGCGGGGTTTTCGCAACTGGGCGGCGGGCTGCTCTACGACACGCTGATGGAGCAGGCCACCGACGAAGGCAGCGTCTCGCATCCGTTGATTGCCGATGCGTACAAATATCCTGACGACTATTCGTCGGCCACCTATCGGCTCGATCCGCGCGCCAAATGGCATGATGGCCAGCCGATCACCGTCGATGACGTTGTCTGGTCCTTCAACGTGCTGAAGGCCAACAGCCCGATGTACAACCGCTATTTCGAAAACGTGACGGAAGCCAAGGCGATTTCCGACCGCGAGGTCCAGTTCACCTTCGACCAGAAGGGCAATCGCGAGTTGCCCAAGATCATCGGCGATCTGGCGGTGCTGCCCAAGCATTGGTGGGAGGGCACCGACGCCAGCGGCAAGAAGCGCGATATCACCAAGTCGACGCTGGAAATTCCGCTCGGCTCCGCCGCCTACAAGATCAAGAGTTTCAAGCCGGGCTCGGAGATCGTCTGGGAGCGGGTGCCAGACTATTGGGCTGCCAAGCTGCCGGTCAAGATTGGCCGTGAGAACTGGGATACGCGCCGCTATACCTACTTCCTCGACGAGAACGCCGAGTGGCTGGCCTTCACCAAGGGTGGCCTGCAGGACATCAACACGGAAAACAGCGGCCGGGACTGGAAGACCAAGTATGATTTCCCGGCGCTGAAGGCGGGCGACGTCATCAAGGCGGAGTTCAAGGCGATGTCGCGCGCCAACATGCAGGGCTACGCTATGAACACGCGCCGCCCGCTTTTCCAGGATCGGCGGGTGCGCCAGGCGCTTTCCTACCTGAACGATTTCGATACCATCAACCGCACGCAGTCCTTCGGCCTCAACACCCGCATCACCAGCTATTTCATGGGCAGCGACCTTGCCTCCAGCGGCCTGCCGCAAGGCAAGGAACTGGAGATCCTCAACCAGTACAAGGACAAGCTGCCGCCTGAACTGTTCACGCAGGAATGGAAACTCCCCGCCTTCGACACGCCGCAAGCGGAACGGAAGATCCTCAAGCAGGCGGTAGATTTGCTTGCCTCGGCCGGCTGGGTCATCAAGGGCGGCAAGATGGTGAACGCTGAAAGCGGAGCGCCATTCCGCTTCGAGATTCTAGACTTCAGGCAAGGGGCGGAAGCGACGCTGATGCCATACGTGACCATGCTGAGGAAAATCGGCATCGACGCATCGCTGAGGTTCGTCGACCAGTCGCAATATGTGAACCGCGTCAACGAGTTCGACTTCGACATGATCACGGCGGTGTTGCCGCAATCGGATTCACCCGGCAACGAGCAGCGCGACTTCTGGAGTTCAAGGGCGGCGGATGCGCCCGGTTCGCGCAACTACTCCGGCATCAAGGACCCGATCGTGGATGCGCTGGTTGACCGGGTCATCTTCGCCAGCGACAGGGATGACCTCATTGCGGCCACCCATGCACTCGACCGCGTGCTGTTGTGGAATTTCTACGTCGTGCCGCAGTTCACCCGGCCTGACGTCTGGCTGGCCTACTGGAACAAGTTCGGCATTCCCGACAAGCAGCCAACCTATGTCGGCCCGGATATCGATTCCTGGTGGATCGATACCGAGAAGGAAAAGGCTCTCGCCGCCAAGTACAAGAGCGGCAACTGATGGCCGGCCTGCATCGTCGTGGCTTTCTCGGGCTGAGCGCCGCAGCGGCGGCAGCGGCGGTTTTGCCTGGAAAGGCCTTTGCCAGCACCCCGACGGGGGAGAAGCTGCATGGCCTGTCTGCTTTTGGCGAGTTGAAGTATCCCGCCGATTTTTCGCAATTCGACTATGTAAACGTCGACGCGCCGAAGGGCGGAACGTTCAATTTCGGCCCGTCGCAATGGCTGTTCAACCAGAACCCCCAGACCTTCAACACGCTGAACAGCTTCGTATCCAAGGGCGATGCGCCGCCGCGCATGGAAATGTGCTTCGATTCGCTGATGGTCAGCGCGCTGGACGAGCCGGATTCTATCTACGGGCAACTGGCGGAATCGGTCACGATCTCTGACGACCGCAACAGTTTTGATTTTGTGCTGCGCCCCGAAGCGCGCTGGCATGACGGCTCGCCGATGACCGCCGAGGATGCCGCCTTCACCTACAACCTGTTAAAGGAAGAGGGACACCCGGACCTTTCCCTGCCGCTGAAGGAATTGACGGCAGCAACCGCGCTCGATGCCGGCACCTTGCGGCTGACTTTTTCCGGCAAGCAGTCTGCGCGCACCATTTTGGATGTCGCGACATTCCCGATCCTGTCCAAGGCCTATTTCGCGAGCGCGCCATTCGACAGTTCGCGCATGAAGGCGCCGCTCGGCTCGGGGCCCTACAAGGTGGGGCATGTGCAGGCTGGCCAGACCATCGAATATCAGCGGGTCGGCGACTACTGGGGCCGCGATCTGCCGGTGAACAAGGGGCAGTTCCATTTCGACAAGCTGCGCATCGAGTTCTACGGCGACCGCCAGGCCGCTTTCGAGGCGTTCAAGAAGGGCGATGTCGCGTTCCGCGAGGAGGCAACCTCGCGCGTATGGGCGACCGGCTATGACTTTCCCGCGCTCACCGCCGGCAAGGTAGTCAAGCGCGAATTTCCTTCCGAGAAGCGCCCCCTGATGTACGGCACCGCCATGAACCAGCGGCGCGAACGGTTTCGCGACGTCAGGGTGCGCCGCGCCATTGCGCTATGCTTCGACTTCGAATGGACCAACAAATCGCTGTTCTACGGTCTCTATGATCGCTCACAGTCGAATTTCGAGAAGTCGGAATTCAGGGCGACCGGCGTTCCTTCCGTTGAGGAACTGGCATTACTTGAGCCGTTGCGCGACAAGCTCCCGCCTGAAGTGTTCACAGAAGTCTATTCGCTGCCTGCTTCCGACGGCAGCGGACGCGACCGCAAGCTTTTGCGTGAAGCGCAAAACCTGATGAAGGACGCCGGCTGGAAACGGGCCGGCGAGTTTTTCCAGAATGCCGCTGGCGAGACGTTCAAGCTGGAATTCCTCGCCGATGACGACGGGCTGGTGCGCGTCTATACGCCGTGGGTGGGCAACCTGAAGGCCGTCGGCTTCGATGCCTCGATCCGCCTTGTCGAATCGGCGCAGCATCAGGCGCGGCAGGCCAGTTTCGATTTCGACATGATCGCAATGGCGGTGCTGTTTTCGCCGACACCGACGCGCGAGGGCATGGACGGCATCTTCCATTCGCGCTCGGCCAACCTGCAGGGATCGCGCAATCTGCCTGGCACGATCGACCCTGCGGTCGATGCGCTTGTCGAGGCGATCGATGGCGTCAAGGACCGTGCGCAACTGACAACCGTGCTGCGTTCGCTCGATCGGGTCTTGCGCGCGCGCATGGACTGGATTCCAAGTTGGTATTCGGCGAATCACCGCGTCGCGTTCTGGGATATGTTCGGGTTCAAGGAGCCGAAGCCGGATTACGGGTTTGCGATGGAAGCGCTGTGGTGGTTCGATCAGGACAAGGCGGCCAAGATTGGTAAGGGGTGAAATTGCAAAGAAGCGCCGGCCACCTAGGGCGACCGTGAGAGCCGCCTGATGGGTGCCTATATCCTGCGCCGCGTGCTTTTGATGATACCGACCCTGCTCGGCATCATGGCCATTTCCTTCGCTGTCATCCAGTTTGCGCCGGGCGGGCCTGTCGAACAGGTCATCGCCAAGCTGAGCGGACAGGGCGGTGACGCCAGCGACCGCATCGGCGGCGGTGGTGGCGGCGATATCGCGGGCGGAAACCTCGATGTCGGCAGCGATGCCGGTTCGAGATATCGCGGCGCGCAGGGCCTCGACCCTGAGTTCATCGCCAAGCTGGAAAAGCAGTTCGGCTTCGACAAGCCGCCGCTCGAGCGCTTCGGCAAGATGCTGTGGGATTATGCCCGCTTCGATTTCGGCGACAGCTATTTCCGCGACATTTCGGTGGTCGACCTGATCCTGGAAAAGATGCCGGTGTCGATCTCGCTCGGGCTGTGGATCACGCTGATTTCATACCTGATTTCCATTCCGCTCGGCATCAGGAAGGCGGTCAAGGACGGCTCGGCCTTCGATGTCTGGACCAGCGGCATCGTCATTGTCGGCTATGCCATTCCGGGCTTCCTGTTCGCTATCCTGTTGATGATCCTGTTCGCCGGCGGCTCGTTCTACGACTGGTTCCCGCTGCGCGGGCTGACCTCCGACAATTGGGAACAACTGTCGTGGCCGGCGCGCATCCTCGACTATTTCTGGCATCTGGCGCTGCCACTAACGGCGATGGTGCTGTCGGCCTTCGCCACCACGACCTTGCTGACCAAGAATTCGTTCCTCGATGAAATCCGCAAGCAATATGTGGTGACGGCGCGCGCCAAGGGCCTGTCCGAGCGGCAGGTGCTTTACGGGCACGTGTTCCGCAACGCCATGCTGATCGTCATCGCAGGGTTTCCGGGCGCGTTTATCTCGGCCTTCTTCACCGGGTCGCTTCTGATCGAGAACATCTTTTCGCTGGATGGGCTCGGCCTGCTCGGCTTCCGCTCGGTGGTTGAGCGCGACTATCCGGTGGTGTTCGCCAACCTCTATATCTTCTCGCTCATCGGCCTCGTCATCAGCCTGATCTCCGACCTCACTTACACCTGGATCGATCCGCGCATCGACTTCGAGCGGAGAGACGTATGACGACGGATGTCGGCACGGCAGGTGCGGCTGTAGTGGAAGAAGCTCGCGGCAAGCGTCCGTGGATTTCGCCGCTCAACCAGCGCCGCTGGGCAAACTTCAAGGCGAACCGGCGCGGTTACTGGTCGCTGTGGATTTTCCTGCTCCTGTTCGTTTTGTCGCTGTTTGCGGAATTCATCGCCAACGACAAGCCGGTCCTCGCCTCCTACAAGGGCGAGATCCTGTTCCCGGTGCTGGTTGACTATCCGGAAGAAAAGTTCGGCGGCTTCTACGCCGTCACCGACTACCGCGATCCGGTCATCCAGGATGAGATCAACGCCAATGGCTGGATGATCTGGCCGCCGATCCGCTATTCCTATCGCACCGTCAACAACTTCGTGCCCGAGGCCGCGCCTGCCAAGCCGTCATGGCAGTATGACGCCAAGACACGCTGCAGCCAGCTACCGCAAGGCGAGGCTGATCCGAACTGCATCGTCGGCAACTGGAACTGGCTCGGCACCGACGACCAGGCCCGCGACGTGCTGGCGCGCGCCATCTATGGCTTTCGCATATCGGTGCTGTTCGGCCTGATCCTGACGATAGGCTCGGCGATCATCGGCGTATCGGCAGGCGCTGTGCAGGGCTATTTCGGTGGCTGGACCGACCTCATCTTCCAGCGCTTCATCGAAATCTGGTCGGCGATCCCGGTGCTCTACCTGCTGCTCATCGTGGCGGCGATATTGCCGCCCGGTTTCTTCATCCTGCTCGGACTGATGCTCCTGTTTTCATGGGTCGCCTTCGTCGGCGTCGTGCGGGCCGAGTTCCTGCGCGCCCGCAACTTCGAATATGTCAACGCGGCGCGTGCGCTGGGCGTGCCCAACCGCACCATCATGTTCCGCCATCTGTTGCCCAACGCCATGGTGGCGACGCTGACCTTCCTGCCGTTCATTCTCAACGGCTCGATCTCGACGCTGACTTCGCTCGACTTCCTAGGTTTCGGCCTGCCGCCAGGATCTGCTTCGCTCGGCGAACTGTTGAAGCAGGGCCAGCGCAATCTCAATGCGCCGTGGCTTGGCATCACCGGCTTTGCCACGCTCTCGATCATGCTGTCGCTGCTGATTTTCGTCGGTGAAGCGACGCGCGACGCCTTCGATCCGCGAAAGACGTTCAGATGAGCGCGCCGCTTCTGTCCGTCCGCGATCTGTCTGTCGCCTTTTCGCAAGGCGGCAACACCTCGCTTGCCGTCGATCATGTGTCGTTCGACATCGCCAAGGGCGAGACGGTGGCGCTTGTTGGCGAATCCGGCTCAGGAAAATCGGTTTCGGCGTTGTCGGTGCTGAAACTCTTGCCCTATCCGGCGGCCAGCCACCCGTCCGGCCAGATCCTGTTCGACGGCAAGGACCTGTTGGCGCTGGATGAAAGGGCGTTGCGGAAGGTGCGCGGCAACAAGATCACCATGATCTTCCAGGAGCCGATGACCTCGCTCAATCCGCTGCACACGATTGAGCAGCAGATTATCGAGGTGTTGGAGCTGCATCGGGGCATGGGTCAGCGCGAGGCGCGGCAGCGCACGCTCGATCTGTTGCAGGAAGTCGGCATCCGCGACCCTGAAAAGCGCTTGTCCGCCTATCCGCACCAGCTATCGGGTGGCCAGCGCCAACGCGTGATGATCGCCATGGCGCTCGCCAACGAACCCGAGCTTCTGATTGCCGATGAGCCGACGACGGCGCTCGATGTCACCGTGCAGGCGCAGATCCTCGAACTTTTGGCCAAGCTCAAGCAAAAGAACGGCATGTCGATGCTGTTCATCACCCATGATCTGGGCATCGTGCGCAAGATTGCTGACCGCGTCTGCGTGATGACCAAGGGCAAGATCGTCGAGACCGGCCCGACCGCAGAAATCTTTAAGAACCCGAAGCACGCCTATACGCGCCATCTGCTTGCTGCCGAGCCGAAGGGCAAGCCGCCGGCCGCAAACGACGATGCCAAGCCGGTCATGGCAGGCGATGACGTCAAGGTCTGGTTCCCGATCAAGCAGGGCTTCTTCCGCAAGACGGTCGACCATGTGAAGGCAGTCGATGGCATCGACATCACGGTGCGCGAAGGCCAGACGGTTGGCGTCGTCGGCGAGTCCGGTTCCGGCAAGACCACGCTCGGCCTTGCCTTGGCGCGCATGATTTCCTCGACGGGTTCAATCCGGTTCGATGGCCGCGACATCAACAAGCTGTCGTTCAACGACATGCGCCCGTTGCGCCATGAACTGCAGATTGTGTTCCAGGACCCTTACGGTTCGCTGAGCCCGCGCATGTCGGTGTCGGAAATCATCGAAGAGGGTTTGCAGATACACGAGCCGAAACTGTCGCCTCAAGCGCGCGACCAGCGCGTTGTCGCGGTACTTGGCGAGGTCGGGCTCGATCCGGCCACTCGCTTCCGCTACCCGCACGAGTTTTCCGGCGGCCAGCGCCAGCGCATTGCCATCGCCCGCGCCATGGTGCTGAAGCCGCGCTTCGTGATGCTGGATGAGCCGACCTCGGCGCTGGACATGAGCGTGCAGGCGCAGGTGGTCGATCTTTTGCGCAACCTGCAGGCCAAGCATAATCTGGCCTACCTGTTCATCAGCCACGATCTCAAGGTGGTGCGCGCGCTGGCCAACCACGTCATCGTCATGCGCAACGGCAAGATTGTCGAAGCTGGCCCCTCCGAGCAGATTTTCGGAAATCCGCAAACCGACTATACAAAGGCGCTGATGTCGGCCGCTTTCAGGATCGAAACGGCCCCGGTCGGCGTTGTGAGCGAATAGAACCAAGGGGCATAAAATGCCGACACTCGACAAGGGCCGTGTCCTGCTCGCCGTAACCGGCTTTCATCCGCAACGCTGGCACGAGCTTCTGTCCGCCGAGCGCGAAGTGGTGCTGGAACCGAACGGACCTGCCGACCCGTCGATCGACTATGCGGTGGTTTGGAAACAGAAACGCAATCTTTTGACAAACCTGCCCAACCTGCGCGCGATCTTTTCCATCGGGGCGGGCGTCGATCACATCATGGCCGACAAGACCGTGCCGGATGTCCCGATCGTCAAGGTGGTGGCTGACAACCTGACCCAGCATATGGTCGAGTTCGTCGTCTGGCGGGTGCTCGACCACCATCGCCAGGCGATGCTCTACCAAGGCCAGCAGAAGAAGAAGATCTGGCATGAGCCGCCGCAGCGGACGGCCAACGACATTTCCGTCGGTATCATGGGGCTCGGCAGTCTCGGTCGCGCTGCTGCCCAAGCGCTGTCTTCACTTGGCTTCAGGGTCAATGGCTGGTCGCGCCGGGAACAGCAGATGCCAGGGGTGTCCACCTTCAATGGCGACAACGGTCTCGTGCCGTTCCTCAACGCCACCGATATCCTCGTCGTCCTGCTGCCGCTAACGCCTGCGACGCAGGGCATCGTCAACTATGGCTTGCTCAAGCAATTGCGCCGGCGCAATGGCTTGGGCGGCGCGGTGCTGATCAATGCCGGGCGCGGACGGTTGCAGAAGGATGCCGACATTTTGCGTGCTTTGGACGATGGCACGTTGAAGGAGGCAAGCCTCGACGTGTTCGAGGTGGAGCCGCTGCCCAAGACCAGCCCGATCTGGAACCACCCCAAGATCTTCGCGACGCCGCATGCGGCGGCGACGTCGGATCCCAATCATCTGGTGCCGATCATGTTGCGGCAGATGTCGGCTTTCGAACGCGGCGAGCCGTTGGAGAACGTCGTCGACCGCAGCGCGGGTTATTGAACCGCCAAGGTTTGAACCGCGCCGTCACATTTGCGCCGGCTGAGCGAACGGTTCATCGCATTGATCTCGCCGCTTGCCTTCTCGACGTCGCGGCGGCGATTCGAGCGCACATCAGGTGTTATCGGCCCCAGGCCCATCGCTGATCTGGCGAAAATCGGCTTGGCATTGATGGAAAGATTGTAGCGCCGGGCAAGTTGGTCCCGCTCGGTCAGCAGCGTTGCGCAGTCCACGCTGTCATAGGGCAGCGCGGAGGCGACATTGCGGTCCTGGTCCGCAACCAGCGAGTTGGCGCAACCGCTGACGGTCAGGCACAGAACAGACGCCGCTAAAGCCGATCTCACATTGCGCTCCGGAAATTCGTTTACCGGCGCTGAGTGCGGCAGGATTTTGGCTTTGTCGGGGCAGCGGTTGAAATCCTGAACATGGGGAACCTGTCGCAATCCACTCGACAAGTTGGGTCTGTGGCTTTAGGCAATCGCCAAAATCTCCAGCAATCGCGAAAGGCCAGCCATGAGCGGAAAAACACTGATCGCACCGTCGGTGCTGTCGTCCGACTTTTCCAAACTCGGCGACGAGGTCGAGGCCGTGGTGGCCGCTGGCGCTGACTGGGTGCATCTCGACGTGATGGACGGCCACTTCGTGCCCAACATCACCTTCGGCCCGCCGGTCATCAAGGCGATCCGCAACCGCACCAAAGCCTATTTCGACTGCCATCTGATGATTGCACCCGTCGATCCTTATCTGGCTGCGTTTGCGGAAGCCGGCTGCGACGGCATCACCGTGCATGCGGAAGCTGGTCCCCATCTCGACCGCTCGCTGCAGACCATCCGCAACCTTGGCAAGAGGGCCGGCGTCTCGCTCAATCCGGCGACGCCTGAGAGCGCCATTGAATATGTGCTCGACCGGCTCGACCTGATCCTGATCATGACGGTCAATCCGGGCTTCGGCGGACAGGCCTTCATCCCCGCGATGATGGATAAGGTAAAGCGCGTGAAGGCGATGATCGGCGGCAGGCCGATCCATATCGAGATCGACGGCGGGGTGACGACCGAGACGGCACCGCTGGTGACCGCTGCCGGGGCCGACGTCCTGGTGGCTGGTGCTGCCGTGTTCAAGGGCGACGGCTTCGAGGCCTATCGCAAGAACATCGCCGCAATTCGCACCGCGGCTGACGCTGCGGCGGTCTAAGCCACGCGAAAATCAGGTCGTGGCGAACACCTTGTTGCCGTCGATCCAGGTACCTTCGACGGCGAGCTTTTGCGAAAGCGCGACAATGTTCGCTGCCTGACCCTTGGCGAGCCGACCGATGCGGTGCGATTGCCCGACGGCCTCGGCCGGATAAGTTGAGGCCATGCGCAGCGCTTCCGCCAGTTCCAGCCCAATGACCTCATGCATGAAGCGGACTGCCGAAATCATGTCGAGATCGGCGCCGGCAAGCGTGCCGTCGGCTAAGCGCAGGCTGCCGTCCTTGCGGTAGATGGTGCGGCTGTTGAGCGTGAATGACGTCATGTCGGTGCCGATGGTCGCCATTGCATCGGTGACGAGGAAAATGTAGCCGGGCCCCGATTTTGCCCGAAGCGCGATGCCGATCGTGGCTGGATCGACATGGATGCCGTCGGCAATCAGGCCGGCGGACAGGCTACTTGTATCGATGGCTGCGCCGGCAAGACCCGGCTCGCGGTTGCCGATCTGGCTCATCGCGTTGAAAAGGTGGGTGACGACCGACGCGCCTGCATCTGCATAGGCGCGCGCGGTGGCAAAGCCGACATCGGAATGGCCGAGACTGACGACGATACCCGCTTGCACCAGCTTGCCGACCTGATCCGCCGTCACAGATTCCGGCGCAATGGTGGTGAGAAGAACCGGCAGGCCGTCCCTGGCGGCAATCAGAGCGGACTGGTCCTTTTCCGTCATCGGGCGGATCAGCTTGGGGTCGTGCGCGCCCTTGCGCGCCAGCGACAAATGCGGGCCTTCCAGATGCAGGCCGAGGAAACCCGGAATGTTGTCCTTGGCCGCGGCCTTGCCCGCCGCGACGGCGGCTGCGGTGATGTCCGGCGTATCGGTGATGAGCGTCGGCAAAAGTGCTGTTGTTCCAAACGGCGCATGCGCCGCGCAGATCGTCTTGATCGAAGCGACATCGGGATTGTCGTTCAGCATCACGCCGCCGCCGCCATTGACCTGGAGGTCGATGAAGCCGGGTGCGAGGATGGCGCCTTTGTCCTCGACCACGCTCACATCGGCAGGCAACGAGCTTCGCGGGACAACCGCTTCGACGATGCCGTCGGCGACGACCAGCGCCGCATCTTCGTGCCAGGTGTCGCCGTCGAAAATCCTCGAAGCTGAAAGTGCGAAACGGCCGGTCATACGGTTTCGGTCACCTTGTGCAGATTGGGCGGCGCATCCGGGTCAAGGCCGCGATGACGGGCGAATGCCTCGACAAAGGCGTAGAAGGAAACGATCAGCGCCAGCGGCTCGGTCAGTGGATGGCCGGTGGCGACGTGGGGAAGCTGGTGGGCGCGCTTCACAAGGGTTGTCGTGGCGAAGGCCGCCGCTTGCTTTGCAGCCAGAGCGTCGGCGGTGTCGGCGACAGATTTTTCAGCGGCATCGCGCGAGGCGAGCGACAGGACCGGGAATTTCGGCCCGACCAGCGCGAGCGGACCGTGCATCACCTCGGCGGTGCTGTAGGCTTCCGCATGCATGGCGCAGGTTTCCTTGAACTTCAGCGCCGCTTCGCTGGCTATGGCAAAGGACGGCCCCCTGCCGAGGATGAACAGCGACCTCTGGCCTTCAAGCGCGCCGGCAAGCGCCATCCAGTCGCAGGCGATTGCCTTGTCGAGATGGGCGGGCAATTCATTCAAGGCGGCAAGCAGCGTCTCGTCGTTCGTGCAGTGCGCCATCAGCGCTAACCCGGCAACCGCCGAGTTCACGAATGTCTTGGTGGCGGCCACGCTGCGTTCCGGCCCGGCGAGGATGTCGATGGAATAGGTGCAGGTGCGAGCCAGCGGCGAATCCGCGGTGTTGGTCAGCGCGACGGTGAGCGCGCCGCGCTGCCTTGCGCTTTCGGCCATGGCAACGATGTCGGGGCTTTTGCCGGATTGTGAAACGGCAACGCAGGCCGAGCCGTTCAGCCTCAGCTTGGCACCGTAGATGGAGGCCACCGAAGGGCCGATTGACGCCACCGCCAAGCCGGCGGTAAGCTCAATGGCGTATTTCAAAAATGTCGCCGCATGGTCCGACGACCCGCGCGCGACGGTGACGATGAAGTTAGGGTCAAGTTCGCGTATGCCGCGCCCTGCTTCTATGAGCGCTGGCGCCGAGCCGTCGAGCAGGCGCGCGACCGCTTGCGGAATCTCCTCGATCTCGCTGCGCATATGCGTCTTGTTTGCCGTCACGAACGGTCTCCTGTCTCTTCGCCGGGCGCGCTTAGGCGCAACTCCGCAACAAAATCATAGGCGTCGCCGCGATAGATCGAGCGGGTAAATTCAACGACCTTGCCGCTTGCCAGATAGGATATGCGCTCGATGTGCAGGCCCGCCACGCCGGGTTGGACATCGAGCAGTCTTGCATCGGTCTCGTTGAGGTTGGCTGCCGAAATCCGCTGCACGGCCCTGACCGGGCGGTTGCCTGTTTTTCCAAGCGTGGCGTAGAGCGAGAACTCGATTGCCGAAGGATCGGGCAGGATCGAGGACGACAGCGAGGCCCGCTCGATGGCAAGCGGCGTGTCGTCGGCGATGCGCAGGCGCGCTATGCGCGAAACAAGCTCCTTCGAAGACAGGCCAAGCGCCATGATTTCTTCCGGCGAGGGCGTGAACACGCCACGGTCGAGCCATGCCGAGCGCACGGCCATGCCCCGGCGCGCCATGTCTTCGGTAAAGGAGGTTAGCCGCGACAGCGATTGCTCGACGCGCTCGACGCGCGGCGCGACGAAGGTGCCCGAGCCGTGGCGCTGGACGAGGATGCCGCCCTTGACCAGGTCCTGCACCGCCTTGCGCACGGTGACGCGCGAAATGTCGGCCTTGGTGGCGATATCGCGTTCGGATGGCAGGGCATCGCCCGGACCGATCAGGCCTGCCTTGACCGCGTCTTCGATGCTTTTGCGAAGCTGGAGATAGAGCGGCAGGCCGCTCTGGCCCGCCTGCTTCAGCCCGCTGAACATCTGGTCGGAGACGTCAGCCATTCGCCGCCTCCGCCGAAGTCGCGAAAACGCGCGCGGCCATGCGCACCGCCCCGCCCAGCGCATCGTCGAGCGGCGATCGCAGCAGGGCCTGATATTTTGCCGACAAGCGCGGCGCATATAGCCCGGCCAATCCGCCGAGCAGGCACAATGCGTCGCCGGCTTCGAGCTTCAGCACGGCGAGCGAGGCTTCGACATCGGTCACTGCCTTGTCGACGATCCGGGTGGCCACGACGTCGCCCTTTGCGGCGTGCTCGAACACCTTCGGCGCGAAGCCGCCGAAGTCGCCGGGCTTGGCATTGGTCGTGAACTCGACGACGTCCTGCGGATCGCCGCGAAACACCGCGAGCATTTCCCGCGTCAGGGGTGACGCCTCGCGAATGCCGTCATGGGCGAGCAGGGTCTGCTCCAGCAGATCGCGCCCGATGCGCGCGCCGCTGGCCTGGTCGCCGACCTGGAAGCCCCAGCCGCCGATGGCGCGCGAGACGCCGGCCTTGCGCGCCATATAGGCCGAGCCGGTGCCGAGCACGGCGATTGCGCCGTCGCCATCGCCGATAGCGCCTTCGAGCGCGATTTCCGCGTCCGTTTCGACACGGCTCTGGCTGAATGGCAGGATGGCCTGCAATTGCTGGCGATAGGTGCCGACATTGGCACCGGCCAAACCGAGCACGGCGGGTGTTTGGGACATGAGATCGGCGTCCTTGCCGGCATCGAGGATGGCCAGCCTTGCCGCCTCGACAATATGCGTGCGTGCGCCGGTCAGGTCGGTGCGGATATTGGCGGCACCGCTCTTGGCACGCCCGATGACCACGCCATCCGCCGTCGCAAGTGCTGCCCTGCAACTGGTGCCGCCGCCGTCTATGCCGAGCACGAAATTCACGATGATGCCTCCACTGGTTGGATGATACCAATAAAATACCAATAGCCAAGTCTTAATTTCAGTTTCGAAAAGATTAAGGCGTATTTTATTGAAAAATATAGGCTTTATGGCGCGCTGCACGTTTTAGGTGAGAGAAATCGTTAATGCGTGTGGACAAGTGGTATTTTTTTGGTATTGTTTTGTCAGTGGAGGAAAAAGGATGGCGGAAATCCGCACGGAAGCGCTGCACCGGAGTGCCGAGGGGCTGGATATCCAGCCGCCGCACGTCGTGCTTGCTGCGCTTGCTGATGCCCAGATCGAAGCGGCAATGGCGGTCAAGAATTCCGTTTCGCAAATTGCTTCCGCCGCACGGCTGATTGCAGACAAATTGGCAAGCGGCGGCCGGTTGATCTACGCCGCAGCAGGCAGTTCCGGCCTGATGGCGCTGGCCGATGCGCTGGAGCTTCCCGGAACGTATGGCATAGCACGCGACCGTATCGTGATCCTGATCGCTGGTGGCGACGAGGCGCTTCACAATCTTGCCGGCGGACCTGAAGACGATACCAGTGAAGCCGAAAAAGCCATCGCCGACGCCGGTGTCGGTCCCGCCGATTGCGTCATCGCCATCTCGGCCAGCGGATCGACGCCTTATGCGGTGCGGGCGCTCGAGGTTGCGAAGGCTAATGGCGCGTCGACGATTGCTATCGCCAACAACAAGAATGCACCGTTGTTCAACAAGGCCGACGTTGCGGTCCTGATCGAGACGCCACCGGAAGTGATTGCCGGCTCGACCCGCATGGGTGCCGGCACGGCCCAGAAGATCGCGCTCAACATGATGTCGACGCTGGCTGCCGTTCATCTCGGCCACGTCCATGACGGCTACATGATCAACCTGACCGCCGACAACAAGAAGCTGCGCGACCGCGCCAGCCGCATCGTCTCGGCCATTACCGGACGTGGCAAGGATGAGGCAGAACGGCTTCTGGAGCGCAGCGGCGGCCAGGTGAAGACGGCAATCCTGCTTGCGGCAGGTGCTGCCAGCGCCGACGCGGCGCGCAAACTATTGGACGGGACAGGCCAGAAACTGAGGCCCGCCCTTTCCGCAATTGAGGGGAGCAAGGGGCAGCAGACCTCCGATCTCATCAAAAACCGAACCTGACAAAGGTCAACAGGGAGACTGAGCATGAATAAGAAACTCTTGACGGCAATTCTTCTCGGATCGAGCGTTCTCTGCTCCGCCGGAGCCGCGTTCGCCGAGGACGCAACGCTGACCATCGAAAGCTGGCGCAACGACGATCTCGCCATCTGGCAGGACAAGCTGATCCCGGCCTTCGAAGCCAAGAACCCGGGCATCAAGGTGGTGTTTTCGCCATCCGCACCTACTGAATACAACGCTGCCCTGAATGCCAAGCTCGATGCTGGCTCAGCCGGTGACATCATCACCTGCCGGCCTTTCGACGCTTCGCTCGATCTCTACACCAAGGGCAAGCTTGCCGATCTGACCGGCCTGCCCGGCATGGAGAATTTCTCCGACGTCGCCAAGTCCGCTTGGACGACCGACGACGGCAAGGCAACGTTCTGCGTGCCGATGGCGTCCGTCATCCATGGCTTCATCTACAACAAGGATGCCTTCGACAAGCTCGGCATCACGCCGCCGGCGACCGAGGAAGAGTTCTTTGCCGCGCTCGACAAGATCAAGGCCGACGGCACCTACATCCCGATGGCGATGGGCACCAAGGATCTCTGGGAAGCAGCCACCATGGGCTACCAGAACATCGGCCCGAACTACTGGCAGGGCGAGGAAGGCCGCCTTGCGCTTTTGAAGGGCGAGCAGAAGCTGACCGACGCGCAGTGGGTCGAGCCCTATGCGACGCTTGCCAAGTGGAAGCCTTATCTCGGCGACGGTTTCGAAGCCCAGACCTATCCGGACAGCCAGAACCTGTTCACGCTTGGCCGCGCCGCAATCTATCCGGCCGGCTCGTGGGAAATCTCAATCTTCAACACCCAGGCGCAGTTCAAGATGGGCGCATTCCCGCCGCCGGTCAGAAAGGCAGGCGATACCTGCTACATTTCCGACCACACCGATATCGGCATCGGCCTCAACGCCGCATCGAAAAACCCGGATGCAGCCAAGACCTTCCTGTCCTGGGTCGCGTCGCCCGAGTTCGCGGAAATCTATGCCAACGCGCTGCCGGGCTTCTTCAGCCTGAATTCGACGCCGGTGAAGATGGCCGACCCGCTTGCCCAGGAATTCGTCTCCTGGCGCGACAAGTGCAAGTCGACCATCCGCTCGACCTACCAGATCCTGTCGCGCGGCACGCCGAACCTCGAAAACGAAACCTGGGTTGAATCGGCCAACGTCATCAACGGCACCGACACGCCGGAAGTGGCGGCCAAGAAGCTGCAGGACGGTCTCGACAGCTGGTACAAGCCGGCGAAGTAACCGCCGCGCCTTACCCTCCCCTTTGTGGGGAGGGTCGCGAATGAGGTGAGCGGGGTGGGGGTCGAATTTTTCGGCATTGACCCCCACCCCGTTTCGCAAACTACACTGCGTTGCGTTTGCTCTTCGACCCTCCCCGCAAGGGGGAGGATAAGCATTCCGACGCATGCGCTGCAGCAAGACCAGACCGGGCGGAGGCCGAAGGCATGACTGCGACATCCGCGAAGAAGCGACCGTTCCGCTGGCACATCGCCATTTTCCTGGCGCCGGCGGTGCTGGTCTACACCGCCATCATGATCATGCCGCTGTTCGGCACGCTACAACTCGCGCTGTTTCGCAATGTTTCGCAAAGCCAGGTCTTCGTCGGCCTCGATAATTTCCGCACCCTGTTCGGTGATCCCAACTGGTCGGTGAATTTCTGGAATGCGTTGAGGAACAATGTCTGGTTCTTCATCATCCACATGCTGGTGCAAAATCCTATCGGCGTCGTGCTGGCCGCACTTCTTTCGAGCCCGAAGCTGCGCTTTTCGGCCTTCTACCGCACGGCGATCTTCATCCCGACCATCCTGTCCTTCGTCATCGTCGGTTTTGCCTGGAAGCTGATCCTGTCGCCGCTGTGGGGCGTTGCGCCCAACCTGCTCGACCTCATAGGCCTGAAGAGCTTTTTCACGCCTTGGCTGGGCAAGGAAGAGTATGCGCTGACCACGCTTGGCCTGATCTCGGTCTGGCAGTTCATCGGCATCCCGATGATGCTGATCTATGCCGCGATGCTGTCGATCCCCGACGAGGTGATCGAGGCCGCCGAATGCGATGGCGTTACCGGCATGGCGCAGTTCTGGAAGATCAAGCTGCCGCTGATACTGCCAGCCATCGGCATCATCTCGATCCTGACCTTCGTCGGCAATTTCAACGCCTTTGACCTGATCTATTCGGCCCAGGGCGCACTCGCCGGTCCGAACTATTCGACCGACATTCTGGGCACCTTCCTCTACCGCGCTTTTTTCGGCTTCCAGTTGCAGGTCGGCGATCCAAACATGGGCGCGGCCATCGCCACCATGATGTTCCTCATCATCTTGGTTGGCGTCTGCATCTATCTGTTCCTTATCCAGACGCGCCTGCGTCGGTATCAGTTCTAGGGGGCGGGTCATGAGCAGAGCAACCAACTCGTTTTCCCGCTCGGCGGCCGCGCATGCGATCCTGATCGCCTACACGATCATAGCGCTGTTTCCGGTGTTCATCATCGTCATCAACTCGTTCAAGTCGCGCAACGCCATTTTCCGCACGCCAATGGCGCCGCCGACTGCCGAGACGTTCGATCTTGTCGGCTACCGCACCGTTCTGGCGCAGGGCGATTTCCTGCAATATTTCCAGAACAGCTTCATCGTCACCGTCGCCTCGCTGTTCTTCGTGCTGTTGTTCGGCGCGATGGCGGCGTTCGCGCTTTCCGAATACCGCTTCCGCGGCAACAAGCTGATGGGGCTTTATCTGGCGCTCGGCATCATGATCCCGATCCGGCTGGGCACCGTCGCCATTTTGCAGTTGATGGTGGCAAGCGGTCTGGTCAATACGCTCACCGCGCTCATCCTCGTCTACACCGCCCAAGGCTTGCCGCTCGCCATCTTCATCCTGGCCGAGTTCATGAGCACGGTTTCCGACGACCTGAAGAATGCCGGGCGCATCGACGGGCTGTCCGAATACACGATCTTCTTCCGGCTGGTGCTGCCGCTGGTGAGGCCGGCCATGGCAACCGTTGCAGTGTTCACCATGATCCCGATCTGGAACGACTTGTGGTTCCCGTTGATCCTTGCACCTTCGGAAGGAACGAAGACCATCACGCTCGGCGCACAGATGTTCATCGGCCAGTACGTCACCAACTGGAACGCCGTGCTGGCGGCCCTTTCGCTGGCCATCCTGCCGGTGCTGGTACTCTACCTTATCTTCTCGCGGCAGCTGATCCGCGGCATCACCTCTGGAGCCGTCAAGTGAGCAAAGATCAACCGATCAGGGTCGTGGTTGCCGGGCTCGGCAATATGGGCCGCAGCCACGCGCTCGCCTATCACAACAATCCGGGCTTCGAGATTGCGGCGCTCGTCAACCGCTCCGACGTGCCGTTGCCGGGCGGATTGGCGGGGCATGAGATTCGCCGTTCGTTCGACGATGCCTTGCGCGAGGAAAAGCCCGATCTTGCCTCCATCGCAACCTATTCGGACAGCCACGCAGACTATGCGGTGAAGGCATTCGAGGCCGGCTGCCATGTGTTCGTGGAAAAGCCGCTGGCAACGACCGTGTCTGATGCGCGGCGCGTTGTCGATGCCGCCAAGGCCAACGGCCGCAAGCTGGTCATCGGCTACATATTGCGCCATCACCCGTCATGGATGCGGCTGATTGCCGAGGGACGCAAGCTTGGCGGGCCTTACGTGTTCCGCATGAACCTCAACCAGCAATCGTCCGGTCCGACCTGGGAAACGCACAAGCAGTTGATGCAGACGACTTCGCCGATCGTCGATTGCGGCGTTCACTATCTCGACGTCATGCTGCAGATCACTGACGCAAGGCCGGTCGAGGTGCGCGGCATGGGCGTGCGCCTGACCGACGAAATCGAACCAACCATGTACAATTACGGTCACCTGCAAGTGCTGTTCGATGACGGTTCGGTCGGCTGGTACGAGGCCGGCTGGGGGCCGATGATTTCGGAGACCGCGTTCTTCGTGAAGGATGTGATTTCGCCAAATGGCTGTGTGTCCATCGTCATGGCGGAAGGTGCGAAGTCGGACGACATCGATACCCACACCAAGACATCGACCATACGCCTTCACAGCGCCAGAACCGGTGCCGACGGCAAGTTCGCCCGCCCCGACGAGATGCTGTCGATGCAGGGCGAACCCGGCCACCAGGACCTGTGCGATCTGGAGCAGGCCTTCGTGTTGAAGGCGATCCGCGAAAACCTCGATCTGACCCGTCACATGGACGATGCCGTGAAATCGCTCGCCGTCTGCCTTGCCGCCGACGAGAGCGTGCGCACCGGCCAAGCCGTCAAGCTATAGGAAAAACGCCGTGGGTTCTCTCAACATTGAAAACGTGAAGAAGTCCTTCGGTCCGGTCGACGTGCTGAAAGGCATCGACCTTGCCGTGTCCGACGGCGAGTTCGTGGTCTTCGTCGGGCCTTCCGGTTGCGGGAAGTCGACATTGCTGCGAGTCATCGCGGGGCTGGAGGACGCGAGCTCCGGGCGTGTCATCATCGATGGCAGCGAGGTCACCTCCACGCCGCCGGCCAAGCGCGGCATCGCCATGGTGTTCCAGACCTACGCGCTCTATCCGCACCTCACCGTCAGGAACAATATGGCCCTTGGCCTCAAGCAGGCGGGCACGCCGGCCGCCGAGATCGACAAGCGCATCACGGCCGCTTCAACCATGCTTTCGCTGGAGCCTTACCTTGAGCGGCGTCCGGCCGAGTTGTCCGGCGGCCAGCGCCAGCGCGTCGCCATCGGCCGCGCCGTGGTGCGCGAGCCAAAGCTTTTCCTGTTCGACGAACCCCTGTCGAACCTCGATGCGGCGCTGCGCGTCAACACCCGCCTTGAGATCGCGCAGCTGCATCGGCGGCTGAAGGCGACGATGATCTACGTCACCCACGATCAGGTCGAGGCGATGACGCTGGCCGACAAGATCGTGGTGCTGAACGCCGGCCGCATCGAGCAGGTCGGCGCGCCGATGGAACTCTACAATTTGCCGGCAAACCTGTTCGTTGCGGGCTTCATCGGCTCACCGAAGATGAACTTCATCGATGGCGCGCGCCTCGGCGAAAGCGTCAAGACCATCGGCGTCAGGCCGGAGCACCTGACCGTCGATGCAAAGAAGGGCGCATGGAAGGGCACCGTCATCCATGCCGAGCATCTTGGCGCGGACACCAACATCTATCTCGACTGCGAGAAGGCCGGGCTGCTCACCGTGCGTGTCTTTGGCGTTTACGATGCCGAGCCGGGCGCGACGCTTTACGCCACGCCCGATCCGACACGGACCTATCGCTTCGGCGAAGACGGCCAGGCGGTTAAGTAAGTCGCTTATATTCAGGCGTCTGCGCGGAAGGTCTGCTTCTGCGTGCCAAGGCCTTGGACGCTGAGTTCGACCACGTCGCCCGCCTTGAGATAGCGCGGCGGCTTCTTGCCCATGCCGACGCCGGGCGGCGTACCGGTGGCGATGACGTCGCCGGGATGCAGCGACATGAACTGGCTTAGGTAGGAGACGAGGTAGGAAACGCCATAGACCATGGTCCTGGTCGTGCCGTCCTGCATGGTTTCTCCGTTGACCTTCAGCCACATGCCGAGATCCTGCGGATTGGCGACCTCGTCCTTGGTCACCAGCCACGGTCCGATCGGACCGAAGGTGTCGCAGGACTTGCCCTTGGTCCACTGGCCCTTGCGCTCGACCTGGAACGCACGCTCGGACACGTCGTGGGCGACGCAGTAGCCGGCAACATAGTCGAGTGCGTCGGCTTCGGAGACGTATTTGGCGCTCTTGCCGATGACGATGGCAAGCTCGACCTCCCAGTCGGTCTTTTCCGAGCCACGCGGGATGAGCACGTCATCGTTCGGGCCGACGATGGCCGAATTTGCCTTCATGAACACGATCGGTTCGGACGGAACGGCCGAGCCGGTTTCGGCTGCGTGATCGGAATAATTGAGGCCGATGCAGATGAATTTGCCGACATTGGCAACGCATGGCCCGATGCGCGGACTGCCGGCGACCGCCGGAAGCGTCTTGGGGTCGAGCTTTGCAAGTGCTGTCAGCGAAGCCGGTTCAATCGCCTTGCCGCCGATGTCGGCGACATGGCCTGAAAGATCGCGGATCACGCCGTCCGCATCGAGAAGCCCCGGCTTTTCGGACCCGGTCTCGCCATATCGCAACAGTTTCATGTTTCCTCCCTCCAACTCCGCGCCCGGCTCATCGTGTTTGAGCAGACAGGACTCCCTATCCCGCTCTGCCCCGACAGGCCAATGAGACACAACCGCCCATCGCGCAGCAGTGGGCGCAAATGGCTGCGCCGCATCTGGGCGCATGTTTATTTATGGGAAACTTGTTTTCATAACAAGAGAATTTGATGACCAGACTGCGCGGCGCAGCCGGGACCAAAACCTCATTGGATAAAAGTGCAGTCGCTTAGCCGACGAAGGCGCGCTCGACCACGAACTCGGCCGGATGAGCCAGCGAACCTTCTTTGAAGCCGAGTTTTTCCGCCAATGCCTTGACGTCCTGCAGCATGTGCATGGAGCCGCAGATCATGATGCGGTCGGTTTCGGGGTTCAACGGCTCGATGCCGAGGTCGGAATGGAACTTGCCGGTTTCGATGAGGCTGGTGATGCGGCCCATGCGCTCCGACTCTTCGCGCGTCGTCGAATTGTAGAGCGTCACGCGTCCGCTGGTCAGTTCGCCGATCAATGGGTCTGCTTCCAGAGAAGCCACCAACTCCTGCCCGTAGGTGAGTTCGGCGTTGTCGCGGCAGGTGTGGGTGAGCACGATCTGCTCGAACTTTTCATAGGTGTCGGGATCGCGCAAAAGGCTTGCGAACGGCGCAACGCCAGTGCCGGTCGAGATCATGAACAGGCGCCTTGCCGGCGTCAGCGCGTCGACCACCAGCGTGCCGGTGGACTTCTGGCGCATCAGCACGGTGTCGCCGATTTCGATCTTCTGCAGTTCCGAGGTCAAGGGACCATCTGGAACCTTGATCGAGAAGAATTCAAGTTCGTCGTCCCATGACGGGCTGGCGACGGAATAGGCGCGGAACACCGGCTTCTCGGCATTGGGAAGCCCGATCATGACGAACTCGCCGGAGCGGAAGCGCAGCGACTGCGGGCGGGTGATGCGGAAGGAAAACAGTCGGTCGGTATAGTGGCGGACAGAGACGACGCTCTGGGCGTAGACATTGGCCGGAATCGGAAACTGCAGCGGTCGCGCGTTGGCTGTATTCAGGAGAGGTACGGTATTCATCAAGACGACCTTCTGCCAAATGCGGCGCACGAAACTCTCTGTGCGCCCGTGCCTTTTTAGGTCCGTCGCGCCTTCGTGCAGTTCTGTCTGGTAAGACCTTGTTCCCTAAAACTATTAGTATACAAATGAGTTTTGCGTCAAGATACGCTCGTAAAACGCCTTTCCAATCTGGTACATAGAAGCAGTTCGGGCATTTCGGATTTGGCCAATGCGTGAGAAAGTTCCGGCACAGTCGGGCAGCGTCGTCGCTGGCATCGATGTGGGCGGCACTTTCACCGACCTCCTGCTGATCGATGGAAAGAACGGCGGAAGGGTGCATATCGCCAAGACCCCGACGACTACCGACAATCAGGCGTTCGGCGTCGTCGCAGCCCTTGGCGCAACCGGCTTTCCCGTCCGTGAAGTCGACCTGATCGTCCATGGCACGACGACGACCACCAATGCTGTTTTGGAACGCCGCCTCGCCAAGACCGGCATGATCACCACGAAGGGCTTCCGCGATATCATCGAGCTTGGCCGGCGTACGCGTCCGCAAGCCTATGGCATGATCGGAACCTTTACGCCGGTCGTTCCGCGCAATCTGCGGCTGGAAGTCGACGAGCGCGTCGAGGCGACGGGTAAAGTGCGCGTGACGCTGGATGAGGATGATGTCCGCCGCGCCGTTGCAGCCTTGCTGGCCGCCGGTTGCGAAGCGCTCGTCATCCACTTCCTGCATGCCTATGCCAATCCCGCGCACGAACTTCGTGCCGCCGAAATCGCCGCCGAAAGCTGGCCGAACGGCTACATCACCACCGGCCATTCGCTGCTTTCCGAGGCCCGAGAGTTCGAGCGCGGCGTGACGGCCTGCGTCAACGCTTCGGTGCAGCCGATCCTGGAACGCTACGTCGCGAAACTGCGCAACGAACTGGCGGCGCAGGGCTACGACCGTGACTTCCTGATGATGAACGGCAATGGCGGCATGATCTCAGCCCGCTATGTTACCCGCGAGGCGGCAAAGACCGTGATGTCCGGACCTGCCTCCGGTGTCATCGCGGCAGCCTATACCGGCATGCGGGCGGGCCATGGCAATCTTGTCACCTACGACATGGGGGGTACATCGACCGACGTTGCCCTGATCCGCAATGCCGAACCGGCGGTCTCGAATGAAATCGAGATCGAGTATGCCATGCCGATCCATGTGCCGATGGTGGCGGTGCATACGGTGGGAGCAGGTGGCGGCTCGATTGCTCGCGTCGACGCTGCCGGTCTCATTCAAGTGGGGCCGCAGAGCGCCGGGGCCAATCCGGGGTCGATCTGTTACGGCCGTGGCGGAACCGAGCCGACATTGACCGATGCCAATCTGGTGCTTGGCCGGCTTGCGCCGAAAAAGCTGCTGGCCGTCGACAATCCGGTATCGGTGGAAGGCGTGCGCGCGATTTTCGCCGAGAAGATCGGCGTTGCCAGCGGACTTGACGGCATTGAGGCGGCGGGTGCGGTGCTGCGGCTTGGCAACCTGAAGATGGCCGGAGCCATTCGCATGGTTTCGGTATCGCGAGGGCATGATCCGCGTGACTTTGCCCTGTTCGCCTTCGGCGGCGCCGGGCCTTTGCATGCTGCGGCCTTGGCGCGGGAACTTGGACTGCCCAAGGTTCTGGTCCCGGCGCGGCCGGGTATAACCAATGCGCTGGGTTGCGTGGTGGCAGACCTGCGCCATGATTTCGTCAACACCATCAACCAGCCGGTCGCCTTGGTCGATGAGACGCTGATCAGGCAGGTTCTCGAGCGTCATCGCGAAGAAGGGGCGAAGCTGATCGCCAAGGAAGCGGTGCAGCCGCAATCGCTGCATGTCGTCCATTCCGCCGATATGCAGTTTGTCGGCCAGACCCATATCATCAACGTGCCGCTGCCTTCCGCAGAGCCGACGCGCGCCACGTTGCAGCATCTGTTCGAGAAGGCTTACTTCGCCCGCTTCAAGGTCGAGTTGCCGGAAATCCGGGCCAATCTGGTCAACCTGAACACCTCCGTTATCGGGGTGCGCCCCGATATCGACCTGTCGCGGTTGATCGACCCTGCGGGGAGGGCGGCACGGCTGGATGATGCGCGGCTCGAGATGCGGCTGGTCTGGTTCAGCGGCAAATGGCATGACACGCCGGTCTATGCGCGCGAGAAGCTGCCGCTGGATGCGGTGGTCAACGGGCCTGCGATCATGGAGCAGATGGATGCGACCACCGTGCTGGAGCCCGGAGATGTCGCGCGCTCCGACATGGATGGCAATCTGATCATCGAGATTGCGGGAGATTGAGCATGGCAGGGCTCGACGCGATCACGCTTTCGGTCATCCAGGCAGCTCTCCAGCAGGCTTGCGACGAGATGGATCTGACGTTTTCGCGCGCCGCTTTTTCGCCGGTGATCGCCGAGGCAAACGACCGCTCCGACGGCATCTATTCCGCCGTCGACGGATCGCTGATTGCACAAGGCAGCCAAGGATTGCCCGTCTTCGTCGGCGTCATGCAGTATTCGACCAAGACCGTGATCGAGATGATCGCGGATGGCCGCTGCCTGCCGCCCGAGCCCGGCGACATCTACATCGTCAACGATCCCTATCTTGGCGGCACACACCTGATGGATGTGCGCTTCGCCATGCCGGTCTACCGCAACGGCACGATTTTCTGCTGGCTGTCGAACACCGGCCATTGGCCCGATATCGGCGGTGCGGTGCCGGGTGGCTTCTCGGCATCCGCCACGGCCGTCGAGCAGGAAGGTCTGCGCCTGCCGCCGGTAAAGCTGTTCAAAAAGGGCAAGCTCGATCCTGAGATTTACGCCATCATCTGTTCGAACATCCGGGTAGCGGACCAGCGCATTGGCGATATCAAGGCGCAGGCGGCAGCCTTGATGGTGGGCCAGGACCGGCTGTTCGAAATTCTCGACCGCTATGGCGACGATACGGTTGTCGAGGCGATTGCCGAGTTGCGCTTGCGCGCCGCCAGCCAGATGCGCGCCAACATCCGCACCATCGCCGATGGCACCTACAGTTCGAAGGCATTCGTCGATTCCGACGGCGTGGTGGATGAGCCGCTCACCATTGCGCTTGCCATCGAGAAGCTGGACGACACGCTGACCTTCGATTTTTCTGCCTCGTCCAAGCCTTGCGCGGGGCCGATGAACAGCGTTTTGGCGACGACCCTGTCGTCGGTCTATCTCGCCATGCGCCACATTTTTCCGGACGTTCCCATCAGTTCAGGCGCGTTCGAGCCGCTCGTGGTCAAGCGACCGGAAGGGACCTTTCTCGATGCGAAATATCCGCGGCCGGTCTCGGGCTGCGCGGCGGAAGTTTCGCAACGCATCGCCGAAGCCGTCTTTGCGGCCATGGTGCAGGCCCTGCCCGACAAGGTGACCGCGGCGCCAGCCGGCTCAAGCGGCAACTTTGCCCTTGGCGGCAACGACCCAGTACGCGGGCGCGACTACGTCATGTACCAGATTTCCGGCGGCGGCTATGGCGGTAATGCCGGGCACGACGGCCTGACCAATGGCTGCTCGACCATCGGCATTTCCAAGTCGCCGCCGGTGGAGATCATGGAGCAGGCGTTTCCGGTGCTCTACCGCCACTACGCTCTGCGTGAAGGGTCTGGTGGTGCCGGCGCGCAACGGGGCGGCTTCGGCCTTGCCTATGAGGTGGAGCTGCTGCGTGGCCAGGCTAGGGCTTCCTTCGTCATGGACCATGGCCGCTTCGGTCCGCAAGGCGTGCTCGGCGGCGCCGATGGCGGGGTCAATTCCGTAACGGTATTCCGTGACGGTCAGGCGCACGTGCCGCCGCATCTGTCCAAGGAACAGGATATTCCGTTGAAAGCGGGTGACCGCGTCCGTGTCGCGACGCCCGGCGGTGGCGGCTACGGCGATCCCTACCAGCGCGAGCCGCAGGCCGTGCTGAGAGATGTTTCGCTTGGCTACTACACGCCGCAAGAGGTTACCGGGAAGTTCGGCGTCGCCATATCGGATGACGGCTCCAAGGTCGATTTGGAAGCGACGGCAAGGCTGAGGCGCGCCGGCAACCGCGCGAGCTAGCCGGCCCTGCGGACCGGGCTGCAACCTTCCGCCTTCAGCACGCGCCGGGTCGACGCGGGGTATTTGGCCAGCATTGCGGCAGGCCTGATCGGGCGGGCTGAAAAATTGCCGCCGCAATTGGGGCAAGCGCCGCCCAGCACACCTTCGACACAGTCCACGCAGAAGGTGCATTCGAAGGTGCAGATGCGGGCGTCGGCGGCCTCCGGCGGCAGATCCCTGTCGCAGCATTCACAGTTTGGGCGCAGTTCGAGCATCCAGGGACCACTCCGCATTTTTATGGAAACGCGCTTGAGGTTGGAACCTTACGCACAATTCGGGCTTTGTTGATATGGTTGTTGCTTCGGTAGGCTTCGGTTTCTATAGAGAATAGGCTCTTTGCTCTCTCGGAGCGGTGAGTGGGGCAACAACTTGTTTGCCGAGGGCAAAAGGCGCTGAAGCGTCAGGTCGGGAAGGGAAAAGGAACCGAATGGCTGATCAGCTCGCGACGGAAATTATCGAGAAGATCAAGGAACATGCCGAATCTGGCGACGATGAGATCACCGTCAACACCGAGCTGACTGCTCTTGGCATCCATTCGCTCGAACTGACCGAGATCATTTTCGACCTCGAGGAAAAATACGGCATCGAGATCGAGATGAACACGGTCGAAGCTTGGAGCAATCTGAAAAATGTCGGCGACATGGTCGCAGCCGTTCGCGCGCTGATCGACAAGAAAGCCTGATTTTCCGCCCAATGCGCACGCGCGTCGTCATCACCGGCATTGGCGGAATATGCGGTCTCGGCACCAATGCCGCCGACATATGGACGGAAATGCGCGCTGGCCGCTCGGCGATCGGCCCCATCAGCAATCTGGCGCTACACGACATCAAGGTGCGGACCGGCTGCGAAATCAAGCAACTGCCCGATCATGGCATCGAGCGCAAACAGCTCGTCGCGATGGACCGTTTCAGCCTGCTTGCGGTGATTGCCGCGCGCGAGGCCTTGCAGCAATCCGGACTGGACATCAGCGACGCCAACACCCATCGCGCCGGCTCGATTGTCGGTGTCGGTATCTGCGGCTGGGAGACGGTCGAGGAAAACTACCGGTCTATCCTGATCGACGGCAAGAACCGGGCCGGGATTTTTACGGTGCCGAAGGTGATGCCGGGCGCCGCCGCCGGACAGGTCAGCATGAACCTTGGCCTGCGTGGACCCGTCTATGGCGTGACGTCGGCTTGCGCGTCATCGAACCATGCGATTGCCGCCGCCGTGGACCAGATCAGGCTTGGGCGCGCCGACGTCATGGTTACAGGCGGCACCGATGCCCCCATGGTCTGGGGCATTCTCAAGGGCTGGGAAGCGTTGCGCGTCCTATCGCCCGATACCTGCCGCCCGTTTTCTGCCGACAGGCAGGGCCTGGTGCTGGGTGAAGGCGCCGGCATGGTGGTTCTGGAAAGCCTTGAACATGCCAAGGCGCGTGGTGCGACGATTCTCGGCGAGATCGCCGGTGTGGGTCTGTCCGGCGACGCATCGGACATCGTGGCGCCGACGATAGAAGGCCCGGAAAATGCCATGCGGGCCTGCCTTGCCGATGCCGGCCTCAATGCCGAGGATATCGACTACCTGAACGCCCACGGCACCGGCACGAAGGCCAACGACCAGATCGAAACCGTGGCGATCAAGCGCGTGTTCGGCGAACACGCTTACAATCTGTCGGTATCATCGACCAAGTCGATGCATGCGCATTGCCTTGGGGCATCTGGTGCTCTGGAAATGATCGCCTGCGTCAACGCAATTCGCGAGAGCGCAGTACCTCCGACGGCGAATTTCCGCGAGCCGGATCCGGATTGCGACCTCGACATCACGCCGAACGTGGCGAGCGAGCGCAAGGTTCGTGCGGCTTTGAGCAACGCCTTCGCCTTTGGCGGTACCAATGCGGTGCTCGCCTTCAAGGCATTTTGATCGATCTTGCCGTCTTGGGTGCCTCGCAAAACATATGTCCCGTCCCAATATGAATGGCGACGGATCGCGTGCCTGCCTGATGGTGGCGCGCCGGCAAATTTGCCTTTCCTCCCAAGGAGTTCTTGATGACTGATCTTTCTAGTTTCCCTATCGACAAGCGCTGGCCGGCAAAGCATCCCGATCGCATCCAGCTCTATTCGGCTCCCACGCCGAACGGGGTCAAGGTTTCGATCCTCCTGGAGGAACTCGGCCTTCCCTACGAAGCGCACTATGTCGATATCGGCAAGGACGAGACGTGGACGCCTGAATTCCTGTCGCTCAATCCGAATGGCAAGATCCCCTCGATCATCGATCCTGACGGTCCCGGCGGCAAGCCGCTGGCGCTGTTCGAATCCGGCGCGATCCTGCTCTACCTTGCCGAGAAGACCGGTAAACTGCTTCCCGCGGACCCGGCCCTTCGTTACGAGACCATCCAGTGGGTTTTCTTCCAGATGGCTGCGATCGGACCCATCTTCGGCCAGCTTGGCTTCTTCCATAAGTTCGCCGGCCGGGAAATCACCGACAAGCGCCCGCTGGAGCGCTATCGCGTCGAATCCCGTCGCCTTGTCCGCGTCCTCGATGGCAGGCTGAAAGACCGGACCTGGATCATGGGCGACGACTACACCATAGCCGACATTTCGATGCTCGGCTGGGTCCGCAATCTGATCGGCTTTTACGACGCGCGCGAACTTGTCGGCTTCGACGACTTCCCGGAAGTTGCCGCTTGGCTGGAGCGCGGGCTAACGCGCCCTGCCGTAAAGAAGGGCGTCACCATTCCCGCAAGACCCTGATGGGTCGCTTGCCTATTTGGCCTTGGCGCGAGACCCCGCCTTGGTGCTGGACTTGCCCACGGCCGACGAAGCGAGCGTCACTGCACCCTTGGCCGTGGCCACCACTGCCCCGATTGCAACATTTGCCGTCGTCTTGACGGTTCGCGCGACTTTCGCTGCAATTGACGTGCCTTCACGTGCAACCGTAGACGCACCTTGCGACTTGCTATTTGCGGGCTTGGGGAATGCCTTCGTAGTGGTCGTCGGCGCTACTCTTTTCGGCGCCGCTTTACCAAATGCAGGTTTGGTATCCTTCGACCGAGTCGCGATTGACGGGTCAGCCCCGGCTTTCACCTGTGTCGTCTTGGCCGGCTTGGAAGTGGTCTTTTTTGCCTTGTTGGCCATCGTATCTCTCGTTTCCTGTCTCGTTTGCTATTGGGAATAACGAACAAGCCGGGACCGGGTTCCGGCAGCCGGCTCGGCCGCTCAACCTCGATTGCCAATGGTGAGGTCGGCTGCTCGCCGACGCGAGACAACCCGGTCGACGTTGGGCATGTCGTTCGAGGCGACCCAGGCGCGGGCGTCGTCGTCGGATTTCCCATGCTCGTGCCAGCGTGAGAGAAGACGCTTCTCCAGTTCGGCACGGTCGGGATCGACAAAGATCGAGAAGTCGAACAAGCCGCCAAGGCGCGACCACGGTTCCTCGTCGAGGAGCAAGTAGTTGCCTTCGATAAGCACGAACTTGACGTCCGACGAAATCACGGCGGCGGCAGACCGGGAGAGTTCCATGCTGCGGTCGAACACCGGAACGGCAACATCCGGCTCGCCGCCTTTGACCCGTTTCAGCAGCACTTCAAAGCCGGCAAAGTCGAAGGTTTCCGGCGCGCCCTTGCGGGCACGAAGGCCGCGCCTGTTGAGGATGACATCGTCATAGTGAAAGCCGTCCATCTGTACGACTTCGGCCGTTCCCTCGGGAAGAAGGTCGCGTAGTGCGGCTGCCAGGGTAGATTTTCCGGCACCCGGTGGACCGGCAATGGCAATAAGGCAGCGCTGTGCCTTTCCGGCGCGCTTGAAGATGGCAGCAGCAATGGTTGCGATCTCTGACATTTTCTTTTTGCTCGTGGACGTTGGCATTGTGTCCACAGATTGCGGCTATTTCAAATCAACGGACCACAGAAACTGCTCGTCGAAAGGCAATTCCCGCACAGAACCTTGCTCGTCTGAAATACATAGAAGGCCGCTTGCGGCTTCGATGCGGCGAGGCAAAACGAACCTTTCCAGCGGCAAGGCGCCAATCGCCTGTCGAAACGAAACGCGGTCGCCAAGTTCGAATGAGGTGGAAACGCCCTCGCGGGTCAGCCAGTTGTCGCCGAGCGACGCGGCATGGCCTATTGCTGCACGCCCGTCTTCGATGCCGAGGATGCCGTCGCGGCCATTCCACGGCGCATAGTCGCGCCCGCCATTGCTGATCCAGAGCATGGTGACGGGAAGCTGCGCCGGGTTCTTCAGCACCAGCACAAGATCGTCCTCAGCTTGCCGTGCGACGGCTGTCCAGCCGAGGTCATTATAATCGGCTTCGACCAGCGTAACGAAATCCTCATGACGGCCATTCGCCCGAAATTCGGTCAGGTCGGAGAACTGGCCATTCGCCTTTGGAAAACGTTGGAGATCCATAGCGCGCGCCGGATACGCCAAAAGCGAGCGTCCGCGCGCCGGGTCGGGCTCGGGCGCTTGGTCGGGCGTGGCGGCCAGTCGCTTGGGTGAAAACGCCAGTCGGCCGCCTGCCTCCATTTGTGTCATTGTGTGATGAGCGACGGAAATTGCCCCTGACCCGCCAAGGAAAACATGCTCCTGGTAGAGGAAGGGATGATGGTCGCGCAGCGTGAGAATCTTTTCCACGGTTGCACCCATGACCTTGTGCCTGAGGCGAAACAAGGCGCGACAGCCATCGTCTGTCGCTGCACAGTCGGCGACATCCCAGGTGCTATTGGCCGTCCAGCCATGCAAGGGCGCCTCTTCCACGTCGCTGCGCGAAAATGGCGCGCACAGGAAATCTCCCGAAAGACGCCGCACGCCCTCCGGCAACTGAGCCGGAAGCAATTCGGGCGGCCGGTCTGCCCATGGCGCCCGATGCAGGGGTTTTAGCTTGCGGTCTTCCGTCTCGATGACAAGGTCCGCGAGATGACCAACCGCGAGGTCGATCGAGATGCGAATACCCTTGGCCTCGAAAGTGGCGATTTCCATTCCTGCTCCTGCCGACAGCCTCGTTCGCCTTGCCAAAACAAAAGACGGCGAGCGTTGCCCACAGCAATCCACCATCGCCAGTGCTCTGACAAGCGATCCAAATAGACGTGACAAAACTGTTAGGCTAGGTTCGCGCCGCTTCCTGAACCGATGTCTTAGTCAACGCAGATATGGTCTTGTCCAGCGCTCGCCTGCTTTCCCTGTTGCAAAAGATTGTCGTCTTCTTCGCCCTGACGGCGTTGGTAAGCGGCTGCACGACTGCTTCTACGCCCGAACAAGTGCTGACGGTGCCGGCAGCGCCGCAGAAATATGCGGCAATCGTGGTCGATGCCCGTACCGGCAAGCAGCTTTTCGAAATGAATTCGACGGCACCGCGCTATCCGGCTTCGCTCACCAAGATGATGACGCTCTATCTGGTGTTCGAGGCGCTGGAGTCGGGACGCTTGTCGAAGGAAACGCAGATACCGATTTCAACCCACGCTGCATCTCAGCCGCCGACCAAATTGCGCTTCCGCCCCGGCGAGACGATCGACGTCGATACGGCGATCAAAGCGCTGGCGGTCAAGTCCGCCAATGACGTAGCCGTCGCCGTTGCCGAGTATCTAGGTGGCAGCGAAGATGCGTTCGCTGCGGCGATGACCAACAAGGCCAGGCAGATCGGCATGCGCAGCACTGTCTTTCGTAATGCCTCGGGCCTGCCAGATGACGGACAGCACACGACGGCGCGTGACATGGCGGTGCTTGGGCTCGCGCTGCGCGCCCGCTTTCCACAGTTCTACTACTATTTCTCGGCGACGGATTTCATGTTCCGCGGCCAGCTTGTGCGTGGACATAACGAACTCCTGAGCCGCGTGCCGGGCGTCGACGGCATAAAGACCGGATATATTCGAGCCTCGGGCTTCAACATCGTTACGTCGTATGATGCCGGCGGCAAGCGGCTCGTCGTCGTCGTGATGGGAGCCGACAGCGCGCGTGAGCGCAATGCCCACGCCGAGATGCTGCTGCAAAGGGCGCTGTCGCCGTCGCCTGCCAAGGCGCAGTTCGTATTCGGGAACTGAAGTCTCAGGCCCCTGACGTTTCATGCTGTAGCTGAGCGACCGCGGCGGCGAGGCTGGCGATGCCCGACCAGATACGGTCTTCGGGGATCGAGGAGAAACTGAGGCGGAAGTAGTTCCGCCCTTCCTCCGGGTTGGCGAAGTAGACGTCGCCTGTCTCGATGACCACGCCTCTTTCGATGGCTCGTGCCGCCAGTAGCCGCGCGTCGATTGACGGCGGCGCCTTGACCCAAAATGAGGTGCCGCCGAAGGTCGGCGCCTGCGCCCAGCCGGGAAGGTAGGCGTCGAGCGCCGCGGCAAGTGTTTGCCAACGCTGCGTATAGGCATGATGCAGCTTGGCGATCAGCGCATCGTGATGGCCGAGCGAGAGGAAGAGTGCCGCCACGCGCTGGTTGTTGCTGGGCGGATGGCGAAGGATCAACCGGCGCAGCGCCCGTGCCTGTTTGATCAGTTCGCGCGGACCGACCATGAAGCCGATGCGCAGGCCGGGCATCAGCGATTTCGACAGGCTGCTGGTGTAGAGCACGCGGTCGGCGGTATCGAGCGATTTCAACGCGGGGATCGGACTGCCGTAATAGTTGGTCTCGAACTCGTAGTCGTCTTCGATGACAAGCGCGTCGGACGAGCTCGCCCAATCGAGCAGGGCTCGCCGTCGATCCAGGCTCATGGTGACATTGGTCGGAAATTGGTGGCTTGGCGTGACGAAGGCCAGTTGCGCCGCGCCCAGTTGATCGAGGCGAAGGCCCTCGGTGTCCAGGGCAACCGTGCGGACATCCGCGGACAGCAACGAGAACATGTTGCGGATGTCGGCGTAACCGGGATCCTCCATCGCCACCACTGTGCCGGGCCGAACCAGAAGGCTTGCCAAAAGATAGAGCGAATTTTGCGAGCCGAGTGTGACCAGCACTTCGTCCGGCTTTGCCAGGATGCCTCGTCTTGTCAGGACCCTCTGGCGGATCTGCTCGACCAGCATCGGGTCGTCTTCGGTGTAGCGATCCTCGGTCCACGCATAGAGCCATTTGCGATTCATCGCCTGGCGGGTGCAGTCGCGCCAGACGCTGACCGGGAACAGGTTGGCATCGACCTGGCCGTAGATGAACGGGTAGGGATAGTCATACCAGTTCTTCGGTTTGACGATGTTGGACTGTTCGGCCGGATGCAGAGCGAGCTTGGCTTCCCAATCGACTGGGGATTTGCCCGGCTGGGCGGCCTGAGCCGGCTTTGGCCCGGACTCCGGCGGCAGCCGGTGCATGATGTCCGGCGCAACATAATGGCCGGAGCGATCGCGCGCGACGATATAGCCGTCTTCCGTCAGGGCCTGATAGGCCAGCAGCACGGTATTGAGGGATACTTTCAGCCGCTTCGCCATCAACCGCGAAGAGGGCAGGCGCGAGCTTGGCGGCAAGTGGCCAGCCAGTATGGCGCTCACCAGTTTTTCACGCAGCAGCATCTGCAGTGTGAGACCGCTGCTGCGGTCGATGTGGAACAGGCTGTCTCGCATCAGGCATTCCTTTTGCGAAGCAGGCAGGCGATTTCAGTTTTCCAGTGACGTTTCGCCGTCAAGACCTCGGTGAACCCATGCCTTCGTGAAACTGTATCCATCTGTTTGCATACACTGTTTCTATGTGTGGTTCCATGTTTCTAGGAAGCTGACATCACAAGAGAAATCGACGTGATCTGACCTTCTTGAACCAACTCCCGGCCTTGGCCGGCAGCGGTTCAGGTGCGGAAAGAGCGGATCCTGAAACATGAACGACCTCGTTGACCTGCCCCATATTTCTTCGGTTGTCGCCGGCAAGCCAGCGAGGTCCGACAGGCAGACAGTAGTCATCGATCCGGCCAGCGGTTTGGTCACGGCCAGGTTGTTTTGTGCCGATCAATCGATTGTCGACGCTGCCGTGAGTGCCGCGAGCGATGCCTTCGAGAGCTGGAAAGAAGTGGCCCCTGCCCAGCGAGCGCGCCATCTGATGCGCTTTCGCGACATCGTGGAGCGGGACAAGACCCGGCTGGCGCATACCATCGTGAGCGAACATGGCAAACCGCTTTCAGATGCGTATGGCTCGATACAACGCGGGCTGGAAGTCGTCGAATTTGCCATGGGCGCGCCGCATCTGCTCAAGGGCGAAAATTCCGACCATGTCGCGACCGGGGTGGCGACGCGCTCGTCGAGGCGACCGCTTGGCGTATGCGCCGGCATCACACCGTTCAACTATCCGGCGATGATCCCGATGTGGATGTTTCCGTTGGCGCTCGCCTGCGGCAATACCTTCGTACTGAAGCCGTCCGAAAAGACGCCAAGCGCGGTCAACATGATCGCCGAAATGCTGGCGGAAGCCGGCTTGCCCGACGGCGTATTCAACGTCGTGCACGGTGGCCGCGATGTTGCAGAAGCGCTGGTAACGCACCCGGATGTCGCAGCCGTCTCCTTTGTCGGCTCAAGCGCCGTGGCGCGTTCCGTCTATGAAACGGCCAGCCGTCACGGCAAGCGCGTACAGGCGCTTGGCGGTGCCAAGAACCACGCCATCGTCATGCCCGATGCCGACCTCCCGACAACGGTGGACGCCATTTTGAATGGTGCCTTCAATTCCGCCGGCCAGCGCTGCATGGCGATTTCGGTCGTGGTCGCAGTAGGAGAAGCCTACGACAAGCTGATGCCCGCACTGGTTGACGCTGCCTCGCGCCTGAAGGTTTCAGCGGGAACGCAGGCGGACTGTTTCGTGCCGCCGGTCAACTCGCTGGAACAGTACAAGAAAATCCTGCGCCTCATCGAGACAGGTGTGCAGGAAGGGGCCGCGCTTAGGCTCGATGGTCGCCCTTCGAATACTTCCAATAAAGACGGTTGCCTCATCGGTCCGGTCATCTTCGATAACGTCACACCTAGCATGACGATATACAAAGAAGAGATTTTCGGGCCGGTACTCGCAGTCATGCGGGTGGAAACTTTGAACGGCGCCATAAAGTTGAGCAACGAGCACATGCTCGGCAATGGCGCCGTTCTGTTCACTTCCTCCGGCAAGGTTGCACACCAGTTCGAGCGGGATATTCACTGCGGTATGCCGGGCATCAATGTGCCGGTGCCGTCGCCTGTCGCCTATTATTCTTTCGGGGGCAGCAAGAAGTCGATCTTCGGGGATCTTGCAGTCCACGGTCCGGATGGCATCAATTTCTATACGCGCCGGCAGGTTCTGACGACGAGGTGGCCATAGCGAGCCGGTCGACACCAGGGAAAGGTGCTAGCCAACGGCGTGCCGAGCGAAGGCATTTCTTCCCAAAGGGCGAAAACAAAGGAAACTATGCCTATCGACAACACCATGAACAAATATAGTTTTGCAGTCGGTGTCGCCGAACAAGGTTGATACGGCTCCCGGGCAGGTGAAATCCGTGACGATAGAACTGAAATCAATCAGCAAGATTTTCGCCGGCGGCAGTGCGCATCCTGTACTGGACGACATCAACCTCACGATCAACGACAACGAGTTCTTCACGCTTCTTGGGCCGTCCGGTTGTGGCAAGACCACGCTGTTGCGTCTTATTGCAGGTTTCGAGCGGCCGACTTCCGGCACGATCGAGCTGTTCGGCGAGCGTGTCGAAGGGACGCCCCCGAATGCACGACCGGTCAACACGGTGTTCCAGCATTACGCGCTGTTTCCACACCAGACCGTCGCGCAAAATGTCGGCTTCGGCCTGAGGATGTTGCGGCGGCCTGCGTCTGAGATCGGGCCTGAAATCGAGCGCATGCTCCGCCTGGTCCGGCTTGAAGGGCTTGCGCACCGCTACCCGCACCAACTCTCCGGCGGCCAGCAGCAGCGTGTGGCGCTGGCGCGCGCGCTTGCGGCAAGGCCGCGTGTCCTCCTGCTGGACGAGCCGCTTTCGGCGCTGGACTCCAAGCTGCGCGACGAGATGCGTGTGGAGCTGAAATTGCTCCAGCGCAACACCGGCATCACGTTCATCTTCGTCACTCATGACCAGGGCGAAGCGCTGTCGATGAGCGATCGGATTGCCGTGCTTTCGGAAGGGCGCATTCAGCAGGTCGGTACGCCCGACGACATCTATGAGCGGCCGCGCAGCCGGTTCGTCGCGCAGTTTGTCGGCGAAACCAACGTGTTCGAGGGCAAACTCATCCGGCTTCCCGGCAAACCGCCGGAGTTCAAGACAAGCTCCGGAGCCGTGCTGCCGCTTGGCGACACGCCTTCCGATGATGACAATCCGGCGCTCGCCTTCGTGCGTCCCGAAAAACTGCGCCTCGGCAACCCGGATGATCTGGCAAGCGACCCGCAGGCGCGATTGCGTGGCGTGGTCACCAACAAGCTCTATCTCGGTACCGACACGGTCTACTATGTGGATCTCGACGGCGGCGAAACCTTGCGGGCCCGCATCCAGAATGCGAGCGCAATCGACAATCGCTTCGACGTCGGCGCTGCCGTCAGGGTCCGGGCCGAAGAAGGTGCATTCCGCACGGTGGGGCGCTCGACTTGACCTACGCACGCGCCAAACTGGAAACCGCGCCAATGCCGGAACGTATCCCGGTTCCCAGACCCAAGCGGGAAAAGTTTCCCAAGTCACGCCTGCTGTTGTTGCCGGCGATATTCGTGATCGGCTTCTTCCTGGTCCTGCCGCTGGTGATCATCATCACCTACTCGTTCCTGGTGCCGGCAACCTTCGGCGGCGTGGTGTGGCAGTTTTCGACCGAGGCCTACACGCAGTTCCTATTCGAGCGCGATATCTTCGACGAGACGCTGGCCTTCAACACGGCCTATCTGCAGATTTTCCTGCGTTCCGTGATGCTCGCTGTTTCGGCCACTGTGGTCAGCCTCATCATCGGCTTTCCAACTGCGTATTTCATAGCGACGCGGCCAGACCGGAAAAAGAACCTGCTGATCTTCCTGATCACGCTGCCGTTCTGGACCAACCTCCTGATCCGGACCTTCTGCGTGCTCTTGATCCTGCGTGACGACGGACTGGTGAATTCGATCGCTATCGGCCTCGGCCTCTACAGCACGCCTGTGACCTACCTCTACAACGACTTCGCGATGGGGGCCGGGCTCGTCTACAGCTACCTGCCGTTCATGATCCTGCCGCTCTATGCCAATCTGGAGAGGATGGACCGGCGCGTGGTTGAGGCGGCCTACGATCTTTACGCCACGCCACGCCGTGTCTTTACCGAGGTGATATTGCCGCACGCGCGGCCAGGTATCGTCGCCGGCAGCCTCCTTGTTTTCATTCCGAGCCTCGGAACGTTCCTAGTGCCGGACATGCTGGGCGGCGGTGGCAAGCTTCTGATCGGCAACCTGATCCAGTTGCAGTTCGGCAGCAGCCGCAACTGGCCGTTCGGGGCGGCCTTGGCAGTCATCCTGCTTGCGGCGATCCTCGTCGTGCTGATGCTGGCAGCACGCCGAAGCCGCATTCCCAACGCAGCCGAGGGGCGCTGAGATGGCACTTCTCGCGCGCAAGGAACCTCGTTCGCTTATTTCGTTTCGCGGCTTCGGCACGGTAACAGGGCTATGCCTGTTCATCCTTTACGTGCCTATGCTGGTTCTCGTTGTCTTTTCCTTCAATGCCAACCGCGCGGTCACGGTATGGGGAGGCTTCAGCCTGCAATGGTACGCCAAGGCCGCCTATAATGGCGGGCTGCAGAACGCGGCATGGAATTCGCTTGTCGTCGCGGTGATTGCTACGACCGTCGCCACCGCGATTGCCACCGCAGCGGCATTGGCGACCGGGCGAGGACAGCGCTTTCGCGGTTCGCAGGCGTTCTACATGCTGGTCAACCTGCCGCTGATGCTGCCCGAGATCATCATCGCGGTTGGAACGCTGTCGTTCTTCGCCCTGCTCGGCATGAAACTGTCGCTGCTGACCATCATCATCGCGCATACGGTGTTCTGTATTCCGTTCGCCTATCTGCCGATCCGCAGCCGCCTGGAGACGATGGACGCACGGCTGGAGGAAGCAGCGGCAGATCTTTATGCCTCGCCGTTCGACGCCTACCGCCATGTGACGATGCCGCTTTTGATGCCCGGCATCATCTCGGGCGCCATGCTCGCCTTTGTCGTGTCGCTGGATGATTTCATCATCACCGCGATGGTTGCCGGCGCGGGTTCAGGCACGCTGCCCGTCTATGTCTACACGCAATTGAAGCAAGGGGTGACGCCGGAGATCAATGCGATCTCGACCGTGCTTCTTGCCGTTTCAATCGTCCTGGTTGCCACTTCCTACTTCGTCGCCAAGGCGGGTTCCAAGCACGTTCGTCCAGCCACTGAACAACCATAAACATCAAAAAGGGGAAGGTTCGATGAGCCGCATTTCAACAGCATCCACCATCGCAATCGCTGCATTCATGATGATGCCCGTATCGGCGTATGCCGAGGGGTCGCTCGCCATCTTCAATTGGGGCGACTACATCTCGGAGGAAATGGTCAAGAAATTCGAGGCCAAGTACGACGTCAAGGTGACGGTCGATACCTACGATTCCAACGAGACCATGCTCGCTAAGCTGAAGTCCGGCATCACCGGCTACGATCTTGCCGTGCCGGGCGACTACATGGTGGAGATCCTCATCAAGGAAGGCCTGATCGAGAAGGTCGAGCCCAACACGTTCGAGAACTACAAGAACCTCGAACCGCAATGGGCCGACGTCTACTGGGATCAGGGTCGCCACTATTCGGTGCCGTGGGTCTGGGGCACCACCTCGTTTACGGTTAGCACCAAGGTTTATAAGGGCGACGTCGACACGCTCGGTGTGATGTTCAATCCGCCGGATGAGCTCAAGGGACGCATCAACCTGCTGCGCGACGTCAATGACGTCATCAACGCGGCACTGCGCTATCTCGGACTGCCGCGCTGCAACGAAAACCCCGACGACTTGAAGAAGGTGCAGGCGCTGTTGACCGAGCTTAAGCCATCGGTGAAGAGCTTCGCCTATGAATCGAAGGAGCTTGCCGAGTCCGGCGAGGTCGATCTGGCGCAGATCTGGAACGGCAAGGCCTATCTGGCCAGGAAAGGCCGGCCTGACCTCCAGTATTCCTATCCGAAGGAAGGCTACACCGGCTGGATGGACAATCTCGTCGTCATCAAAGGCGCTCCCAATCTGGAAAGCGCCAAGCTGTTCATGAATTTCCTCATGGACCCCGAGAACGCGGCGATGATGACCAATTTCACCGGTTACGCCAACGGGGTTGTCGGCAGCGAGAAATTCGTCGACGCCGAACTGGCCAAGGCGCACGAATATCGGCCGCCGGAAGGCGCTCCGAAGCCGGAATTCGTCAAGGTCTGCAACGAGAAGGTCATCAAGCTCTATGACCGTTTGTGGACGAATTTCCTCAAGTGATGCCGTTTGGACGGGAGTAGGCCATGGCCATAGGGCGCCATCCGCAATGGAGCGATCTTGATCTCTCCGACTTCATGAAGGACGCAGCCTTGCTGGTGATCGACCCCAGCAACGGCGTCTTGCACAAGGATGGCGCCCAGAGCGGCGATGGCTTGTGGAAGCGCGCCCGCGCCGAAAACGGCTCGCTGGAGAAGATTCTCCGGCTTGTCCAGTTCGCTCGCGGGCGCAATTTCCCGGTCGCCTGGCTGCGCTATGAATATCTGCGCCAGCACTACCCGGCAACGGCGCTTGATACCGCGCAGTACGACTACTGGTATCAGAACCGCCGCTGGACGCCCGACCAGAAGGCCTGGGAAGGCGCGTTGATCGACGAGATTGCGGCGGTGCGTGAAGAAGGCGACCTGGACAGCGTCTATACCTCGTTCGGCAACGTCTTTCTCGGCTCGCCGCTTCTGGCAACGCTCAACACATGGCGAACTCGCACGCTGATCATTTGCGGCTACCATATGGATCATTGCGTCGAACAGGCGGCGAGGACCGCGCGCGACTTCGGTTTCATTCCACTCGTGGTCGGGGATTGCAGCGGGGCCTCAGACCCTGCTGACGAGGAATCGACCCTGAAGCGGGTCGACGCCAATTGGGCGCCGGTTATCCAGCTTGCGGATATAGTGGACTAGCGCCAGCCCATGGCCGGTGCGACCTGCGTGAGGATCGCCTCGATGATGTGGGCGTTGTAGTCCACGCCGAGTTGGTTGGGCACAGTAAGCAGAAGCGTATCGGCCTCGGCGATTGCTTCATCGCCTTTCAACTCGTCGATAAGGACATCGGGTTCCGCCGCATAGGAGCGTCCGAACACCGCGCGCGTATTCGCTTCGATGTAGCCGAAATGATCCTCGCCCTCGCTGCCGCCGAAATAGGCGCGGTCGCGGTCGTCAACGAGCGCGAAAATGCTGCGGCTGACGGAGACGCGGGGCTCACGGGTGTGGCCGGCGTCTTTCCAGGCTTTCCGGTACGCCCTGATCTGTTCGGCTTGCTGGACATGGAAAGGCAGGCCGCCCTCGTCGAACTTGAGCGTCGAGCTTTGCAGGTTCATTCCGAGCTTCGCCGCCCATTCTGCGGTGGCGTTCGTCGCAGCGCCCCACCAGATGCGCTCGCGCAGGCCTTCCGAATGTGGTTCGACCCGCAACAGCCCGGGCGGGTTGGGGAACATGGGGCGCGGGTTGGGCTGCGCAAAGCCTTGGCCGCGCAACACTTCCAAAAGAACTTCGGAGTGGCGACGGGCCATGTCCGCGTCGGTCTTATTTTCCTCCGGGACATAGCCGAAGTAACGCCATCCATCGATCACCTGCTCGGGCGATCCGCGGCTGATGCCGAGTTGCAGGCGTCCGCCGGAAATGAGGTCGGCTGCACCCGCATCCTCCGCCATGTAGAGCGGATTTTCGTATCGCATATCGATGACTGCCGTGCCGATCTCGATCCGGCTGGTCCGCGCGCCAACAGCCGCCAGAAGCGGAAACGGCGAGGCCAGTTGGCGAGCAAAATGATGGACACGGAAATAGGCCCCGTCAGCGCCGAGTTGTTCGGCCGCGACCGCAAGGTCGATGGACTGCAAAAGCGCGTCGGATGCTGAACGCGTCTGCGACTGGGGCGAGGGGGTCCAATGCCCGAACGACAGGAAGCCGATTTTCTTCATGAGCCTGTTTACCCTGCGGCGGTGCGGTAGCGCCACAGCGAATTGGTGGACAGACGCAGTTCAACCGATATCTGCTCTCGATATCGTTTCTCATGAAATCTTGGGCGGCAAATCGGTTGCAGGCCACGGCTTATATGGCAAGGAGATGTCCGTTTCGACAAATACCCGAAGAGTGTCGATATGCTTGATTGGTGTTCGTAAGAACGATCAAAGGTATCCCAACAGATATAGAATGATGATGCCGATCAACGGGACACCAAGTAACCAGAGAATGAAGCCTCGAAGCATGTAGCCCTCCTGTTTTTCACGAGGACAATGGTTTTGAACGGACTTTGTTCCGCCGGCTGCAAAAAAGCATCGAGTGAAATGGCAATGGCGGTACGCCAACTGCCGATTGGAGGCTGCCATTTATGACATGCAGGCTCTGGTATCGATCGGTTGCAAGGGCCAACGCGACTGAATGTGCAACAGTCGGGTTCTATGCGTCAGCCCCTGCGCTGGAATTTTCCGACAATGACAACGCCCGTACTATGAAACACCTCACATTGGCGGGGCATCGTTGTGTGTATTGCGGCGCAAAAGCACGTTCAAGCTTACCACGCAGACGTTCCTTTACAACCCATATTCCAATGGTTCATCATTCCAGAATGGTCCCAGTGACGCCCATACAGGAGCTGACTCCGACAAGTGGCTTGGCGGGTGCCTGGGAAAGAACAACGTCATCTATGGCATCCTTGGATGCTGAAACGGTTCTGGTTTGGGGTAGGCCATTGACGGGGCAACCCACTTTCAACCACCTCAAATTTTGGATTGACATTAACTGGCGGCTCTAAATGGTTTGGCGGGGAGACGCATACGAACGGCAAGATGTATTGCGTTCCGCACAACGCGTAGGTGTGCTTGTTATCGACACAAGCACTAACCCGGCAATGGCTATTCGCACCGATTTTGACTTCGGTGCGCTAACCGGAGACTTGAAGTGGTCGGGTGCCTGCCTCGCTCCTAACGGCAAGACATACTAGGTCGTGGACTCATAAATGTGATCGAAATGGCGCCTGGAATGGCAAAAAGATGCAAGGAGAAGCGCGAAGGGCGATGTGGACCATCGGCCGAGCGGTTCGACGCGGCAGCTTGCAGCCGTTCCGGCGTCCTTCGGATGTGGTCCATCTGCCCGGCTATTTTGTCGAAAGAGCTTGAAAATGAATGACATTTCCTGCGCTCTTTCTCCGCGTATCCGAACAGATGGCCTAACACCATTTCGACCAGATTTATGAGTTCACGACCTAGTACTCCGCGCGATGCCAACGACTGTCTTATCATCGATCCTGCGACGAACACTCGCACGCGTAACGATTTCGGCCTGAACTTAGGCGCAGAAGCTGCGGCTAAGAAATGGTGGCATATGCTTAGGTGCAGATGGGTATCTGTACTGCATGCCAAAAACGGCTCTTCGGATCGACTGGAGAAACGACACTGCCGAACTTATCACTCGGGGTCTGGCGATCCCTGCCGAGGTCGATATTTGGTATGGCGGCGTTTCGATGGCTGACGGGCGGATTTACGGCGTCCCTCCCAGTGCAACACCCTTTTTGGTCATTGATCCGCTAATCAGAGAATGACCTTGGAAGGCTTCAGCAGCAGATGGACGGACGGCGTTGATTGGTTTGGCGTCGCGATCTACGGAAATAACGGTGTGATATATTGCGTCCCCCGATACGCCATCGCATGTCAACGCTTAATTTTGGTGCTGATGCATGGGATGCGCAATTTACGTTCTCTGGGTCATGAAAAATTTCTGACAACACACCATCTGCAAAATAATTGCGTACATTCCTCAATTGTTTTGATTAGTTGTTTTTATTAAATCGATGCTATCTGGCAGTAATGCAACTGTCAGACGATTTGATAAAGACGCTGCACGGCCTCAGAGGGATTGCTGCGTTTACAGTCGTTATTGGCCATGCGAGGCATACGACGCAATTGCCTGATGTCGACATGGCTCCTGCGCTCGGCGTCGTGCTATTCTTCATCTTGAGTGGATATTTGATGAGCTGGCGATATCTTTCGCCAGATTTCACGCTGCCAACCGTCGCTCGCTACGCAGTTGCACGTTTTGCGAGGGTGTTCCCATTATTTGCGGTGGCCATCATTGGCGGCGCTGTCGTATATGCGGCAGGTGCAGCGCCTCGACCTTTCGGCTTCGGTCCAGACGGCATTGTGCGACATCTCTTATTTGCTGGATCCGGGGCTACTGTATGGACCGTCAGCGTTGAAATGCGTTTCTACGCTTCCTTCATGGTGCTTTGGTTCGCCTATGCGAGCATCCCCTCGCACAGGGATGGGGTAATAGCTGCGGGCATCGTTGCAGCAATATGCGGTCTTTGGGTGTATGGCATTGACGGTGGCCGCATCGCGCTACATCGGTACTTGCACATTTTTCTGATGGGCGTCCTAGCCGCGATCATCTTGAAACATGTTCGGCACGACGGTTTGATGAAATACGGCGCGATACTGCTGCCAGCCTTGCTGGTGGGCTACGCGTCGTCGTTTTTTGTCGTCCCTATACTTTATCGATCCGAACAGATTTACGCCGACATGGCGGTTTGTACAGGGGCTACGGCGCTAATCATTTCTGCAGTCGTGGCTCAGACATCTATGATCGGCAAGTTCCTGAGTTCCAGGCCCCTCCTATTCGTAGGGGAGGTGTCATTCGGGGTCTACTTGTTTCACCGATTTGTTTTGATTGGCCTCGATGGTCTGGGGATTTCGGACCTCCCAAGGCCAATTCGCTTGGCGGCCGTTTTGATCGCGACCACATTGATCGCTTGGCTCGCCAACATTCTAATCGAAAGACCTTGCCGGGCCGCGATCCGCTCATGGGGCGAAAAGCTATTAGCGCTGCGAGTGATGAGCCATCGGGATCACTGAGAATTCCCCACCAACCTTTGCCGGAATAGACCGCTGTCGTCTGCGTAGGGACTTGGAATTCGCTAATGGCGGAACAAGACATGTGACCGGACTTCCGCAGTCGGTTGGTTGTACTTGAGCATCAAGGTCCGAATAGAGAGACACGCCCTGCAGAATTTGAGCGCTGGCGTCGTAGCGGACACGTTCATGGTGCCCAGGGGCGGAATCGAACCACCGACACGCGGATTTTCAGTCCGCTGCTCTACCAACTGAGCTACCTGGGCATCTATCGGAAAAGTCGCATCGGTCGCGCTTCCGGCTTCCGTAACGTGCTCGGGCACCTACGAAAGCGCGTGGGTTATAGCATGAGAATCCCGCCTGTCTAGACGCGTTGGAGGGTTTTAAATGCCAGAACGGCGCTCCCGCCCGATGCGGCGTGGAGAGGAACCCAGGCCGGGAGCCGCTAACCCATGCGCCGATAACTCGTCAGGCTCGAATAGCGCTTGCGCGGGCCGCTTACACGCCAGAATTCGATCCAGAAGTTCGTGTTTCGAAACAGGAACTTGCCGCGATACATATCGCTACCGCAGTGATGATGAGCGATCTGGTTCGGTGCCAGTCCAAGCCTCACGAAGTCCAGTCCGGTGGGAAAGCGTACGCTGATGCCATCGCCGTCCATCGCAAGTTGATAGCTTCGATTTGCCTCGACGGTGGCAGTTCCGATCTGCAGTTCTCCGCGTTCGGCGATCGATGTCTTGGAGATGGTGGCCGTGCCGGCAAAGTGATGCTTCACGCCGTTGAGGTGATCGACGACCGTGCGTCTCACCCGCCAACTGCCGACGAAGCCATATGCCAAGGGATCCATAGCCACACCAAGTTTACCGGCACTCGTATCACGCGCGGACCCAACCATGTCCAGTCAGGATCTGGAGGCATTCGCTAGCTCGAGGGTCAAATCAATCGAAAAAAGCGAACATTCCGACACAAACAATGCGTTGGAATACTCATATGAAGAATGTCATTCCGCATACTGCGAAGTATGGAGAATGAATTGTCTTCCGTTTCACGAGCCAGCCGCGCCGCCGATCCCTTGCCGCCCGAATCCGGTGGCAAAACGATGTCCCCGTCGGTATTCGACCGGTCTTCGGCCCTGTGGCCGGGCATCGTGCTGGTCGGGATTGTGGTAGGAGCAGCCTATTCTCTACGCGAATTCCCGGGGCTGGCCATTTTCAGTCCGATGATCCTGGCGGTGATTATCGGAATGGTCTTTGCCAACGTCGTCGGTGTTGCCCCGAACACCAAGGCCGGCGTCGGTTTTTCCCAGAAGAGCCTGCTTCGCTTCGCCATTGTCCTGCTGGGATTCCAACTCACGATCGACCAGGTACTGTCAATTGGCGCGAGCGGGTTCGGAATCGTCGCGCTTACGCTTGCAGCCACATTTGTTTTCACGATTATCTTGGCTCGTTTCCTCGGTGTCGAGCGACGACTGGCTGAACTGATTGCAGCCGGCACTTCGATATGCGGTGCCTCGGCCATTGTCGCCACGAACGCGGTTACGACTGCGCGCGATGAGGATGTGGCTTACGCCGTGGCCTGCATCACCCTTTTTGGAACCATCGCCATGCTGGGTTATCCGCTGCTGGCGCTTGCACTGGGGCTTGATCAGCATCATTTCGGTCTCTGGGCGGGAGCGTCGATCCACGAGGTCGCGCAGGTCATTGGCGCCGCATTCCAAAATGGCCCCGAGGCAGGTGAAATCGGAACGGTGGCGAAGTTGACAAGGGTGGCACTGCTCGCGCCGATGGTCATCGCGCTAGGTCTGGTGGTTCGCCGCGACAGTAGTCAGGGGGATGCCGCCCGGCCACCTCTGCCCTTGTTCGTCCTCGGCTTTGTTGCGGTGGTTTTGTTCAACAGTTTCATCGGCATTCCCGATACGATCCGCCCGACAGTCTCCTTCGTTACCACGCTGATGCTGTCGATGGGGCTGGCGGCAATGGGGCTTCACACCAATGTTTCCGAAATCAGGTCGCGGGGTCTGAGGCCGCTCTTTCTTGCGCTTTCCGCATTTGTGTTTATCGCTGGTTTCAGTCTCATGCTGGTGAAATTGGTGGGTTGAAGGAAGCCGGATGACGCTTGAGCAGTTGCGGATTTTCGTCGCTGTTGCCGAACGCGAACACGTGACGCGCGCGGCGGCGGACCTCAATTTGACGCAGTCCGCAACCAGTGCCGCCGTGGCGGCCCTTGAATCTCGCTATGCAACGAAATTATTCGACCGTGTTGGCCGGCGTATCGCACTGACCGATGCCGGCAGGATATTCCTGGTTGAGGCAAAGGCCGTCCTTGCGCGCGCCGCGACGGCGGAACTTGTGCTGGCAGACCTTGCCGGATTGAAGGTGGGATCGCTCAACCTCGCTGCCAGCCAGACCGTCGGCAACTATTGGTTGCCAAAAGTTATCCATGCTTTCCGCGCCGCCTATCCGGGCCTGTCCGTCGAACTCACAATGGGAAATACGGAAACGGTTGCCGCGCTGGTTCGGGAGGGCGTAGCCAATCTCGGCTTTGTCGAGGGGTTGGTCGAAGACACTGTGCTGCAAGCCACTGCAGTCGCGGACGACGAGATGATGCTCGTGGTGCCAGTAGACCATCCTTGGGCTAAGGCGAGGCGGGGTAGAGAGATCGATTTGAGATCGAGTCGCTGGGCGTTGCGCGAGCATGGGTCGGGCACACGATCCATCGTAGATGCGATGCTTCGGGAACGCGGCTATGGTTTGTCCGATATCGAGATCGACATCGTGCTGCCTTCCAACGAGGCTGTACGTGCTGCCGTTGAATCAGGCGCAGGAGCGACGGTCCTGTCGAAGCTTGTGGTTATCAGTGCGCTGCAAACCGGAAGTCTCGTGGCGGTGGATTGCGCGGTGCCGCGCCGCCAGTTCTACATGCTGCACCACAACCAGCATCACGTGACCGCAGCCGAGCGCGAATTTGTCCGTCTCGTCAAGGAAGTCTCGGCCTAAGAAAGGCCGATTGCCGGAACTCTCTACAATTTACTCAGGAAACGGGCCGTTCGTCGGCGATCATCTTGCCATCATTCGGCAAGCTGCCCGGAGGCACGAGTTCAACGGCACCCTTTATCTTGGTCGACGCAAGTAGCGCGGCCTCGACAGCCAAGCGCAGATCGACTCGATCTGAAGCGGCTTCCGCTTTGAGGATCATGACGTCTTGCTCATCCACCCGTGTCACCACGAGGCGAAGACGACCGAGTTCGGGAAAGCGCTTTGCGAGCGTCGCGATCTGTGCGGGGTCCACGAACATGCCCTTGACCTTCGTGCGCTGGTCGGCGCGCCCGAGCCAACCGGCAAGGCGCATATTGGTACGGCCGCAGGCGCTGGTACCCGGCATGATGCGGGACAAGTCGCCGGTGCCGAAGCGCAACAACGGATATTCGCTGTTCAGTCTGGTGACCACGACTTCGCCGACCTCGCCTTCGGCAACGGCTTCGTTGGTTCCCGGCCGCACTATCTCGACGATCAGGTTTTCATTCACGACGAGGCCCAAACGCGCGGAGGTTTCATAGGCAATGACGCCAAGTTCAGCGCTTGCGTAGGCTTGATAGGCATCGACGCCGTGATTGGCGACTTCCTGCTGCAGGGAAGCGGGGAAGGCTGCGCCGGAGACAACGGCCTGCCTGAAGGGGTTTGGGATGTTTCCCGCCGCCATGCGGTCGAGCAGAATTTTGAGAAAATCCGGCGTCCCGACATAGCCGGAGGGCTTGAGCACCGTGATCGCTTCGACCTGCTGGTCGGTGTTGCCAACGCCAGCCGGTATGACCGCGCAGCCGAGCGCATGGGCGCCCGATTCCATGATGTGTCCGCCAGGGGTGAGATGATAGCTGAAGGCGTTGTGCACTATGTCATTCGCCCGGATACCGGCGGCGAAGAACGCACGGGCCGAGCCCCACCAGTCAATGCCGTGACCCTCGGGATCGAAGATCGGACCGGGCGATACGAGAAGCCGCTTCAGGGTGCCGGTATCGACAGCCGTCATACCGGCAAAGGGCGGTTTTTCGGCTTGCAGCGAGAGAAGGTTGCCTTTGCGAATGACGGGTATTGTCTGCAAGGAAGAGCGATCAAGAAGTGTTTCGACTTTAACGTCCTGCAACTGTCGATTTAGTGCCGGTGCGGTGCCGCGGCCGCTCTCAAGCAACAAGCGCAGCCTGGCGAAAAGCGCCGTCTCCCGGGCAATCGGGTCTTGGGTTTCGTCGGCGGTGTAATGTACGGACATCGGTCCCATAACCTTCAGAGGCTTTTCAGAAAGGCGCTTCGCGGCCCTGTTCAACTCAGCCAGCGCTTGCGGCGCTTATAGCTTTTGACGTCGCGGAAGGATTTGCGGCCTTCGCCGCCGATGCCGAGGTAGAATTCCTTGACATCTTCGTTGTCGCGCAAGGCGTCCGCCGCCCCGTCCATGACGATGCGGCCGGTTTCCAGAATGTAGCCATAGGTCGCGTATTTCAGCGCCATATTGGTGTTTTGCTCGGCCACCAGGAATGACACGCCTTGCTTGCTGTTCAGGTCCTTCACGATCTCGAAGATCTCGTCGACCACTTGCGGTGCGAGCCCCATCGAAGGCTCATCCAGCAGGATCATTTTGGGGCGGCTCATCATCGCCCGCCCGACGGCGCACATCTGCTGCTCGCCGCCCGACGTGTAGCCGGCCATGGACGAGCGCCGTTGTTTCAATCGGGGAAAGTAGGTGTAGATCATCTCAAGATCGTCGCGGATCGCACGGTTGCCGTCGCGACGGGTGAATGCCCCGGTGAGAAGATTTTCCTCGATGGTGAGGTGGCCGAAGCAATGCCGCCCTTCCATGACCTGGATGCAGCCGCGCCGCACCAGTTCATTTGGGCTGAGGCGGTCAACCCGGTCACCGTCGAATTCTATCGAGCCCTTGGTGACCTCGCCGCGTTCAGATTGAAGCAGGTTGGAGATGGCCTTGAGCGTCGTCGTCTTGCCTGCGCCGTTGCCGCCGAGGATGGCAACGATGCCGCCTTGCGGAACGGTCAGAGATACACCCTTGAGCACAAGGATCACGTGATCGTAGATCACTTCGATATTGTTGACCGATAGTATGGGTCGAGCGGGATCGACCGCAGCGGATGATGCAAGATCAGGCATCGGTATACTCCGGGCTGAGATCCCTTCCCCGAAACCGGGGAAGGGAGAGTTCGATGGAAACTGCGGCTTGCCTTAAGAGGCGTCGCAGGCTTCCGAGCGCGTCGGCCAGGGCGCGTTCTTTTCCGCATAGGCCTTGGCATCGGCGTCGAGCAGCGGGCCCACCTTGTCGCTCATCGGAGTGATGTAGTCCGATACCTTTTCATAGGCCGTACCATTCCAGCTCTGGACGAACGTCGAGAAATGGCCGTTGTGGTCGGCGCAGCTAAGCTTGACCGGTCCGGTGAAGCCTTCGAGGCCCATCTCTTTCAGCCTGGCCTCATCGATGTTGAGGCTTTCAAGGCCGCGCCGGACGTCCTCGCCGGTAACCACCTTGTTGCCGGTGACTTTCTGGGCGGTGCGGATGGCCTCGGCAATCAACATCGAATTGTAGACGCCGCGGTTGTAGAGGACCTGGCCCACCTTGCTCTTGTCGGTAACCTGGCTCTTGCCGGCATCGACGACATATTTCTGGATGTCGGCGAGGAGCGGGAAATCGGCTCCCACGGCATGCCAGTTGAGGGTCTTGAAGCCCTTGGCGCCATCGCCACCGCCCTTGGCGTCATCCTCGCTCGGCCACCAGATCGAGATGAACTTGTCCATCGGGAAGTTGGTCTTGACGGCTTCCTTGACAGCGGTGGAGTTGAGAGCGCCCCAGCCATAGAGGATCATGTAGTCGGGCCGGTCGCGCCGGACGCTCAGCCACTGCGACGACTGGTTCTGCATATCGGCGGCGGCCACCGGATAGAGCTTGGCTTCGAAGCCCAGTTCCTTCGACAGGGACTCGATCAGCGGCAGCGGCTCGCGGCCAAAGCTGGCATCGAGGTAGATGTAGCCGATCTTCTTGCCTTGCAGCTTTTCGATGCCGCCACCTTCCTGCTCGGCAATGTACTTCAGGATTTGCGTGAAACCGTCCCAATAGGTTGCCGGCGGGTTGAAGATCCAGGGGAACACGTCACCCTTGGCCGAGGCGGAGAGGCCATAGGCCATGGACAGAACCGGGATCTTGTCGACGGCAGCCTTCGGGATCAGCGGCAAGGTGATGCCGGTCGACCATGGGTTGACCAGGACCGGCTTCTTCGGTTTCACCGATTCGTAGCACTCAAGGCCTTTCTTGGTGTCGTAGCCGGTCTCGCATTCCTCGACTACGAGCTTGACGCCGCCGATGCCGCCGTCACGTTCATTGAGCATGGTGAGGTAGTCGTGCATGCCGTTCGCAATGGGCGTGCCCGATCCGGCAAAAGGACCGGTGCGATACGTGAACAACGGCACGAAGATTGAATCGTCCGCCTGCGCGACATCGACCGCCGGCAAGACCAGCATCGACGCTGCCGACAGTGCAAGTATCCAGTTTCTAAGAGACATTTTGTTCTCCTCCCATGTCTATTTCCACCGTGCCCCGCCCTAGTAGGGGAAGGGCCATACGCGAAGTTTCTGTTTCGCGATCTGCCAAAGCCGGGCCAGTCCGTGCGGCTCGACGATAAGGAAAAATATGATCAGGCCGCCGACGATCAGATAAGTCAGGTGCTCGACCGTGGCGGCGGCAATCGGCAGCCCGAGCGATTCCGGCAAGGTGCGGACGGCGATCGGCATGATGTGGATAAGGGCTGCGCCCATGAAAGAACCGATCAACGAGCCGAGCCCGCCGATGATGACCATGAACAGAAGAACGAATGACAGCCGGATATCGAAGGCCGAGGGTTCGGCTGCACCAAGCCACAGGAACACCATCAGCGCGCCCGCGACGCCGCAGTAGAAAGACGACACGGCAAAGGCGAGCAGCTTGGCCGGAAGCAGCCGGATGCCCATCAACTGTGCGGCGATATCCATGTCGCGCACCGCCATCCAGGTGCGCCCGATCCTTCCGTGGACGATGTTGGAGGCGATGAGCGTCATCACCGTCACGATCACCAGTACGACCATATAACGGGTAACCGGCGTGGCCGATGGGCCGGTGATGGCGATGCCAAACAGTGTACGCGCCGGCACCTCGATCGCTCCGGACGGATTGTCGTTGTAGAGCCAGCTTATGCGCACGAAGCACCACTGCAGGAAGAACTGCGCGGCAAGCGTCGCCACGGCCAGGTAAAATCCCTTGATGCGCAGCGACGGCAGGCCGAACAGCGCGCCGATGCCGGCTGCAAAGAAGCCGGAACACAGGATCCAGACCAGAATGTTGATCTGCGGAAAGATCGTCGAGAGCTTGTAGGTTGCGTAGGCGCCCACGCCCATGAAGGCGGCAGTACCGAGCGAAAGCAAACCGGTATAGCCGACGAGAATGTTCAGGCCGATCGCGCCCAGCGACAGGATCAGGAACGGGATCATCACCGAGGCAAGCAGGAACTCGTTGCCGAACAGCGGAATGCCGACAAAGGCAATGGCCAGGATGATCGCCAGCCCGTAGCGATCCTGCAGGATGGGAAACACCGCTGAATCGGCGGCATAATCTTGCTTGAACTGGCCTGTCTCGCGATAGAACATCTTGTCAGATCCGCTCGATTATCTTGTCGCCGAACAGGCCTTGTGGCCGGTAAAGCAGGAACACCAGGGCGATCACGTAGGCGAGCCAGCTTTCGATGCCGCCGCCGAGGAGCGGCCCCCAGTAGAACTCGCCGAGCTTTTCGCCGACCCCGATGATGAGGCCGCCAACGATGGCGCCGGGCACCGAGGTGAAGCCACCCAGAACGAGCACCGGCAGGGCTTTGAGCGCGACCACCTCGAGCGCGAAGGACACATCGGAGCGCGCACCCCACATGATGCCGGTCACCAGCGCGACGAGCCCGGCGGCGAACCAGACGATGACCCAGATCTGGTTGAGCGAGATGCCGACCGAAAGCGCGGCCTTATGACTATCCGCAACAGCACGAAGCGCCCGACCGATCCGCGTTTTCTGGAAAAACACCGCAAGCCCGGCGATCATCACCGAGGCGATAACGGCTGCCGCGATGTCGAGCTTCTGGAAGCTGACCCGCCCTCCCAGCATCTCGATGTCAATGGAGCCGCTTGGCAGGAACAGTTCGTTGGCGATCATCTGCTTGGGGTCGCCGCCGAACACCATCTCGCCAAAGCCGATGAGAACATAGGTGATGCCGAAGGTGGCCATGAACAGGATGATGTCGGGCTGGTTGACCAGCGGGCGAAGCACCACACGCTCGACCAGGACGGCGAAGACAAACATGACGGCGGCAGCCAAAATAAGCGCAACAAAGGCCGCGACAGGGCCGGAGAAGCCCAATGCCGCAAATTTCTCGTAGGAGCCGACCAGCGTCAGCGCGGAAAACACCACCATGATGCCCTGGGCGAAGTTGAACACGCCCGACGCCTTGAAGATCAGCACGAAGCCAAGTGCGATCAGCGCGTAAAGCACGCCGGACACCAGCCCCTCCCACAAGGTCTGCACCAGAAGGTCCGGCATCTGCACCATCTGGACGAAGGGGTCGATGAAGATGTTGTACAGCATGGCTAGTGCCCCACGCCCAGGTAGGCCTCGATGACCTTGGGGTCAGATTTGATATTTTCCGGAATGCCGTCAGCGATCTTGTGCCCGTATTCGAGCACGACGACGCGGTCGGAGAGATCCATGACAACGCCCATGTCGTGTTCGATCAGCGCGATCGTCGTGCCGAAGTGCCGGTTGAGGTCGAGGATGTAGCGGCACATGTCCTCTTTCTCCTCCATGTTCATGCCGGCCATCGGCTCGTCGAGCAGCAAGAGTTCCGGTTCCATGGCGAGCGCCCGGCCAAGTTCGACGCGCTTCTGCAAGCCGTATGGAAGCTTGCCGACCGGCGTCTTGCGGATCGCTTCGATCTGCAGGAAATCGATGATGTCCTCGACCACGCGCCGATGCTCGATCTCCTCGCGCATGGCTGGCCCGTGACGCAGCATCTGCCAGAAGAAGCCGCGATGCATCTTCAGCGTGCGGCCGACCATGATGTTGTCCAGCGTGGTCATGCCGCGAAAAAGCGCGACGTTCTGGAAGGTGCGGGCAATGCCCTGGCTCGCTGCCTGATACGGGCGCATGCGCGAACGGGTCTGGCCCTTGTAGGTGATGCGGCCTTGCTGGGGGTGGTAGAACCCGTTGACCACGTTGAGCATCGAGGTCTTGCCAGCACCGTTGGGACCGATGATGGCACGGATCTCGCCCTTGCGGATGTCGAATGACACGTCGGTTATCGCCTTGACGCCGCCGAATCCGAGTGAAACGCTATCAACCGCAAGCAGGATTTCGCTTGACGAACTCATGCGGCGGCATCCAGTTTTTGCACACCCTGAACCTCGGCGTCGGCAATGCGCACGCGCGCCGAGATCACGCCTTTGCGCCCGTCTTCGAAGGTGACTTCGGTGGAGATGTCGGCCGCATCGGCGCCATTGTAGAGGGCATCGACCAGCGGTTTGTAGCGCTCGGCTATGAAGCCGCGCCGCACCTTTTGCGTGCGGGTCATCTCGCCGTCGTCGGCGTCGAGTTCCTTGTGCAGGATAAGGAAACGCCGCACCTGTGCCGCAGCCATGCGGGGCTCGGCAGCAAGCGCTCTGTTTACTTCGGCAACATGCCCGGCGAACATGGCATAGACTTCGGGGCGTTGCGCCAATTCCTGATAGGATGCATAGGCGATGTTGTTGCGCTCGGCCCAGTTGCCAACGGCCGTCAGGTCGATGTTGAGCATACAGGTAACGAAATCCTGGCCCTGCCCGAAGGCCACCGCTTCCTTGATGTTGGGATAGAATTTCAGCTTGTTTTCGATGTATTTCGGCGCGAACAGCGCGCCTGAGCGCAGCTTGCCGACATCCTTGGCCCGATCGATGATGTTGAGGTGGCCTTCAGTGTCGAAGAAGCCAGCATCGCCGGTTTTCACGTAACCATCCGACGTCACCGTTTCGGCGGTTTTCTCGTCGTCCTTGTAGTAGCCGACGAACTGACCGGGCGATCGATAGAGAACTTCGCCGTCGTCCGCGATGCGGATATCGACGTTGGGCGTTGCCGGGCCGACCGTTCCAGCGCGGATATGCCCGTCCGGCTGTGAGGTGACGTATAGAAATGCCTCGGTCTGGCCGTAGAGCTGCTTCAGGTTCAGGCCGAGTGACCGGTAGAATGAGAACAGGTCCGGCCCGATCGCTTCGCCGGCGGTGTAGGCAACGCGAATGCGCGAGAAACCAAGGACGTTCTTGAGCGGCGCGTAAACGAGCAGATTGCCGAGCGCATAGTTGATCCGCGCACTGAAAGGCACCTGTTCCCCATTCAGGATTTTTTCGCCCCAGCGTCGTGCCACACCGATGAAATGATTGAACATGCGCCGTTTCAGCGAGGCGGCATCCTCCATGCGTATGGTGATGCGCGTGAGCAGGGCCTCGAAAATCCGGGGCGGAGCGAAGTAGAATGTCGGCCCGATTTCCTGCAGGTCGGCTTCCGCTGTTTCGCGACTTTCCGGGCAAGCCACGCAAAAGCCGGCGACCATGGCGTGGGCATAGTTGAGGTAGTGGTCACCGACCCATGCCAGCGGCAGGTAGGCAAGCACCTCGTCGCGGTCGGTCAACTTGTCGAATTCGACCGTATCCCGAGCCGCAGCTATCGAACGCCCGGCGGAAAAGAGAACGCCCTTCGAGCGTCCGGTTGTCCCGGACGTGTAGAGGATGATCGAAATGTCGTCGGCCGTCCCGCGATCCCGTTCGGCGTGGATTGCGGCAGCCGCCACAGGATCGGCGGCAAGCTGCGTGCGGCCCTTCTCGATGATTTCGCCAAGCGAATGCAACTGGCTGTGGTCGTAGTCGCGCAGGCCGCGAGGCTCGTCGTAAAGCACGACTTTCAGATTGGGTATCTTGTCCTGGATGGTAATGAGCTTGTCGACCTGCTCCTGGTCCTGCACAACGGCAAAGCCGACGTCCGCGTGAGCGAGGACATACGCCATTTCATCGGCAACGGCGTCTGCATAGACCGGTACCGGGATCGCGCCCAGCCATTGCGCGGCGAGGATCGTCCAGTACATCGCCGGCCGGTTCTCGCCGATGACGGCGATCGTCGCACCGCGCTCCAGCCCGAGTTGGCGCAGCCCCGCCGCATAGGCGCGGATGGTCTCGGCCATTTCGCTCCAGGTCCACGTCCGCCAGATGCCGAAATCCTTGTGGCGCATTGCGGGCCGGGTGGGCCTGACACGAGCGTGCTCGCACAACAGCTTGGCGAACGTGTCGAGTTGCAGGGTATCACTCCCTTGTGCCAAGGCACGCCTCCCGTTTGCTCCCGTAACGCCGGTGTCACCCCGGCTGTTGGTTGAAGCTCGCAAGCTGGACCCTGTTTTTCAACCTCCTGCTTGACAGACTCCAAGGCCTCGTCCGATATAGGCTACCGGAGTCTGTTTCCCCTCGACAATCCAACTTTCGTTGCCGCCGTTGCGGGGCACGCGGCTATTCGCCGTAGTGACGCAGCCTCTCGAGATTGAGGATGGTGACGCCGCCGCCTTCGTTGCGCAGCAGGCCGGCCTTTTCCAGTTCCTGCAAGGTGCGGTTGGCGACCTGCCTGGAAACACCTGCCAGCAAGCCGATTTCCTCCTGGCTGATATCGAGATGCGTGCCAACGGAAGGGCTGATGATGGGGTTGAACAGGGAGGCGAGATTACGCGCCACCTTGGCTGTCGAATCCAGCGTGCGATCATATTCGACCAGCGCGATGAATTGGCCGAGCCGTTCATTGAACAGGCGAACCAGCAGTCGGTTGAAGGCCACGCTGTTGTCATAGAGCCATAGAAAAGTTGATCTGTTCAAGAGCGCGACTTGCGTGCGGCGCAATGCAATCACGTCGTATTGGCGCGGCTCGTCCTTGAGCAGCGAGCCTTCGCCGAACCAGCAGCCGGGCGGCAGGCCGGCATAGGTGACGGCCTTGCCGGAAATAGTGATCGATCCCAGCTTGAGCAATCCGCTGACGATGCCGATCCAATTGTCGACACGGTCGCCCCGGTGGATAAGGTAGGTGCCCGCATCGAGAGTACGCCAGGAAATGCCACGGCGGGCGCGTTCCTGCTCATCGTGAGGCAGTTCCTGCGCCCAGAACGTAGACGCCAGAAATTGTTCCTCGCTTATCACGCGCGCACCTCTTGCGGGGATGATGTCCGTACAAGGCTCGATACGCAATGGGCACGCATTCTAACCGATCCTCCCGTCATGACAGGACCAACAGGCGGCAAGCGGTGCCGGATTGTGGAAATTGTGAGATAAGATCAGAAGACATATCGACATCGTCTAACCAAAATACCCATTCGCCCGGAGGCATCCATGACCAATTCGACTATCTCTGCCCGCAAGAATGCATCCATTTCGCGCGGTGTCGGCATGACGACGCAGATTTATGCCGATCGCGCCGAGAATTCGGAGATATGGGACGTCGAGGGCAATCGCTACATCGATTTCTCATCAGGCATCGCGGTGCTGAATACCGGCCACCGTCATCCAAAGGTGATGGCGGCAGTCAAGGCGCAACTCGATCGTTTCACGCATACCTGCCACCAGGTCGTTCCATACGAGAGCTACGTTCATCTTGCCGAGCGGCTGAACGGCATGTTGCCCGGCAAGTTCGACAAGAAGACGATTTTCGTTACCACCGGTGCGGAGGCAGTGGAAAACGCCGTCAAGATCGCGCGCAATGCCACCGGCAGGCAGGCCGTTATCGCCTTCGCCGGCGGCTTTCACGGTCGCACCTTGATGGGCATGGCGCTTACCGGCAAGGTTGTCCCATACAAGGTCGGCTTCGGAGCGATGCCGGGCGACGTTTTCCATCTGCCGTTCCCGGTTGAGTTGCACGGCGTGTCTGTTGCGGATTCGCTGGCAGCCCTCGACCGATTGTTCAAGGCCGATGTCGATCCGGCGCGCGTTGCAGCCATCATTGTCGAGCCCGTACAGGGTGAAGGTGGTTTCTATGAGGCACCGCGTGAGTTGATGAGTGCTCTGCGCAAGGTCTGCGATCAACACGGCATTCTGCTTATTGCCGACGAGGTGCAGACCGGGTTTGCCCGTACTGGCAAGATGTTTGCGATGGACCATCACGAGGTTGCACCCGACCTCACCACAATGGCCAAGAGCCTCGCTGGAGGCTTCCCGCTTTCAGCCGTGACGGGGCGAGCCGAAGTGATGGACGCGCCGGGGCCGGGCGGTCTTGGCGGCACTTATGGCGGCAACCCGCTTGGCATTGCCGCCGCTCACGCCGTGCTCGACGTGATCGAGGAGGAAAAGCTTTGCGAGCGCGCCGACATGCTTGGCAACCGGCTGAAGCAGCGGCTGGAATCCCTGCGCGGCGATGTTCCCGAGATTGTCGACATTCGCGGCCCCGGCTTCATGAACGCCATTGAGTTCAACGATGCCAAGAAGAAGCTGCCGTCTGCCGATTTTGCCAATGCCGTGCGCCTGAAGGCTCTTGACAAGGGGCTGATCCTGCTGACCTGCGGCGTCTATGGCAATGTCGTGCGCTTCCTTGCTCCGATCACCATCCAGGACAACGTGATGACCGAGGCTCTCGACAAGCTGGAAGCCTCGATCAGAGAAGCAAGAGGCTAAGTTTGGCAGCAATCAGGCCGTTGCCGGAAGTGCAGCAACGGCCTGGAAGGCGGCGAGATCGGCCTTGAGTGCATCGGCACCTGCCGTGACGGCTGCCTTTGTCGGCGAGAAGCCGGCACCGAGCATCTTGCGCCCGAGCATATGATCGGCCGGGCGGTTGACGGATTCAATCGCCATGAGCCGCTCGCCGGCAAAGTGATAGATCGAGAATTTGTTCTCGCTGGTCTCGCCGACCGCAACGTGATTGTCCGCGCCGGTGGTTAAGCCGACCATCTGCAGTTTTATGTCGCCTATGTCCGACCAGAACCACGGCACGGCGGAATAAGTTTCCGCATGTCCGGCAATGGTGCGAGCGGCAAGGCGAGCCTGGTCGGTGGCGTTCTGGACGGACTCCAACCGGACGTCGTTGCCGGTGAACCAATGCCGATAGGACGCGACGTCGCCTATAGCCAGGATTTCCGGTTGTGATGTGCGCATCTGCGGATCAATACGGATACCGTTGCCGGTAGCAATGCCGGCAGCCTCGGCCAACTCCACATTGGGGATCACGCCGATACCGACGATAACGAGTTGCGCCGGCAGACGCTCTCCATCCTGAGTTACCGCAGCCGATACCCTGCCGTCATTGCCGTCCAGCCGCGATACGGTGGTGCCGGTCAGGATCCGTACACCCGTTGCCTCAAGCCGTTGCCTGACGTGGCTGCCGATTGCCGGGGCAACCACCCGGCCAAGCAAGCGGTTGGCGGCTTCCACGACGGTGACGTTGCGCCCACCGGCCCTCAAAGTGGCTGCGATTTCCAATCCAATGAAGCCGCCGCCGAGAATGACGACATCTGTACAGTTTGAGCCTAGTTCGCGGATCAGTCGCGCGTCCGCAATGGAGCGCAACGAGACGACGCCTTCCAGGTCGATCCCGACAATCGGCAATTTGCGTGGTCTCGATCCGGTCGCAAGGATCAAATGATCGAAGGGAAGCGGCGCTGCCCCGGCAAGCTCGAGCTTCCGTCCAGCCAGATCAATGCGATCGACCCACAACCCCGGACGATAGTCGATCGCATTGCCGGCGTAGAACGCTTCGCCGCGTAGTGGTTGTGGCTTCGCTTCACTATCCTTGATGAAAGTCTTGGATAACGGTGGTTTGTGGTAAGGCAATTCGGCCTCGTCGCCAATCAGCACGATGGGTTCGTCGAAACCTTCCTCGCGCAAGCTGGCCGCCGCCTGCACCCCGGCATGGCCGGCCCCGACTATGACTAAACCGTTCTTCATCACAAACAGCTTTCTGGTATCCGAAGAGTAGAAGTTCCCGCCAAGTGGCGATTGCCCGGTTCCGCCGCAAGAGCCCTCATTCGGGTCGCACCTGGAATGGCGTGGTGTCAACTCGCGAGTTCACAAGTCGGCAAGGCGCAGTCGGGGCCAAAACTTGACTATCTCAGTTTAGAATAGTTCTAAACTATTGTTTCAATTACCTTTTCCTGACGATTCCGGTTGACTTTGGCAACCGTCGTCGTTTTATGGAGAAAGGCGCTCCGGCGCTCGTCCTTTGATGTCTGGGCCTTTAACCCTTTCGATTGGAGGTAATCGGTGTCTTGCTTGGCCGGCTGTGCGGTATCGCGCCAATCTGGTCTTGGCCGCACATGGTGCGGTTTTCGCGACGACGTCGGTCCACCTTGTCGAAAATATCGGTCGGGCAGGCCATGGAGACCACGTTGGCGCGGTTGAATGGTTTTGGGTGTCTTCGAGGAGATGAAAGCGATGGTTAAAACCAGGAGTATGGTCCGCAACAAAGGCAGGCTCGCCGCGATCGGCGCGACGGCGTTGCTGACGGCAGCGGCTTTCGTGCTGCCAGCCCGGGCCGAAACCGATGCCAAGGCCGTCGTCAAAACTTATGCCGACATCGCTCTTGCCAAATATGAGGATTCGCTGACGACGGCCAAGGCGCTCGACGCGGCTGTTGATGCGCTGATCGCCAAGCCTTCGGCGGAAACGCTCGACGCCGCCCGCGACGCGTGGAAGGCCTCGCGCATTCCCTACCAGCAGACGGAAGTCTATCGCTTCGGCAATGCCATCGTCGATGATTGGGAAGGGCGCGTGAATGCCTGGCCGCTGGACGAAGGCCTGATCGACTATGTCGACAGCAGCTACGGCACGGAATCGGACGAGAATTCGCTCTATACCGCCAATGTCATCGCCAACAAGAAAATCGAAATCGACGGCAAGGAAATCGACGCTTCCAAGCTGACGCCGGAATTTTTGTCGGGAACGCTGCAGGAAGCCGGCGACATCGAAGCCAACGTCGCCACCGGCTATCACGCCATCGAGTTCCTCCTGTGGGGTCAGGACCTGAATGGTACCGGTCCCGGTGCCGGCAACCGCCCCTATACGGACTATGACACCGCCAACTGTACCGGCGGCAATTGCGACCGCCGCGCCGAATATCTCAAGTCGGCCACCACGCTTCTGGTTTCGGACCTAGAGGAAATGGTCGGCAACTGGAAGGAAGGCGGTGCGGCGCGCAAGACCCTCGAGGGCGAGGATGCCAACGCCGGCCTATCCACCATCCTGACCGGCATGGGCTCGCTCTCCTACGGCGAGCTCGCCGGTGAACGCATGAAGCTCGGTCTTCTGCTGCACGATCCGGAAGAGGAGCACGATTGCTTCTCCGACAACACCTACATCTCGCATCTTTATGACGCGGTCGGCATCCGCGACGCCTATCGCGGCAGCTACAAGCGTCTCGATGGATCGGTCGTCGAAGGTCCTTCGCTGGCCAATCTCGTCAAGGAAGCCGATCCGGCGCTCGACACCGAGCTTTCCGGCAAGCTGGACACCACTGTCTCCAAGATGGAGGCGATAGAGGCGCGGGCGGTTGGAGGCGAGGCTTATGACCAGCAGATCGCCGAAGGCAACACGGAAGGTAATGCGACCGTTCAGGCGGCAATCGACGGACTGGTCGACCAGACCAAGTCGATCGAGCGCGCGGTGGCTGCCTTGAAGCTGGATGCCATCGCCTTCGAAGGATCCGACAGCCTCGACGCACCCGACAAGGTGTTCCAGTAACGGGAAATCGTCATTTCCAGCTACGCGGCGGGCACGGGGCGCCCCCAAGCCAGACCCCAGAAAAATAGAAAAAAGGCAGTAGAAC
>CAZROU010000008.1:62988-86938 GCA_964601795.1 uncultured Mesorhizobium sp.
TATTCTTTAATTTTTATTTTCTTTTTTCGGGGGGCTCTTGCTGCCCCGCCAAGCCAGACCGATAGAAAATGCTTATCTGCCATTGCAACATCATCACGGAAAAGGAAATCGAGCAGGCGATCATCGACCTGCTCGACCAGGATCCGTGGCAGTTGATCGTGCCTGCTAAGGTCTATCATTCGATGAAGAAGCGCGGTCGCTGTTGCGGCTGCTTCCCAAATGTGGTCGAAACGATAATTCGGGTAACCGAGCAGTACCACGCGCGCTCGGAGGCGGGCGCCGTGGACATCGTTTCACACTTGGATCGCGTAAGAGGATTGCGTGTCCAATACGGGAGCATGACCCATGAAAGGCGAAAGTCAGATCATCGAGCGGCTTAATGAAGCTCTCTTTCTAGAGTTGGGCGCCGTCAACCAGTACTGGGTGCACTACCGCCTTCTCGAGGACTGGGGATACATAAAGCTCGCCAAGAAGGAACGTGAGGAATCGATCGAGGAAATGCAGCATGCCGACAAGCTGGTCGCGCGCATAATTTTCCTCGAAGGCCATCCGAACCTGCAGTCCGTAGCACCTCTGCGCATCGGGCAGAACGTGAAGGAAGTGCTGGAATCGGACCTAGCCGGCGAGTACGACGCGCGAACCTCCTACAAGAGGTCGCGCGAGATCTGCAACGAGTTGGGCGACTACGTCACCATGAAGCTGTTCGAAGAGCTGTTGTCCGACGAGGAAGGCCATATCGACTTCCTCGAGACGCAGCTCGATCTCCTTGCCTCGATTGGTGAGGAAAAATACGGACTGCTCAACGCTGCGTCGGCCAACGAAGCCGAATAGGACATGCGGGAATGCGGCGCATATTAAACCTTGTGCGCCGTGCGTGGCGGGCCCTTTCGGGCCTGCCGTCTCTCCGGGAACTCAATCGCAAGTTCACTTGCCTGAGCGCTGTAGTTCTTCTCGCGCTTGCCTTGCCGTCCGGCGCGCAGGAGCCCGCTGGACTTTCGCCTGTCCGCAAAGACCTGACGCCGAAGGATCAACGCCGGGTCGAATCCGTTACCAAGCCGACCACTGACTTTTCCAAGCCTGAGCAATTCGAATTCATGCAGGGCGGCGCCGGCACCTCGAAGCGGCGGGTAAATGCAGATTCCTTCTCGCACTCATCGGCAAACATCACGTTCGAGGAAGAGGGCACCTTCAAGCTTGGCAATGCCATCTTCCGTAAGAACTGGGTGTCTTCTCCCTCTTCGACGCAAGCCTCGGATGGCCTGGGACCGCTGTTCAATGCCCGGGCCTGCCAAAGCTGCCATCTAAAGGATGGGCGGGGGCATCCGCCTGAAGGCAGCCTGGATGCCACGTCGATGTTCCTCCGTTTGGCGCGCGAGGCAAGCACTGCCGAGGAGAAAGCCGCGGTTGCGGAACACAGGGCCCTGAACTTTCCCGACCCGACCTATGGCAGCCAATTGCAGGACCTTGCCGTGCCTGGCCTCGACGGCGAAGGCCGTATGCAGATCACCTATCAGGAACAGCCGGTCACTCTTGGCAACGGCACGGTGGTTTCGCTGCGCAAGCCGACTTATTCCGTGGATGATCCCGCTTACGGTCCGCTCGATCCGCGTATTACGCTGTCGCCGCGCATAGCCAACCCCATGATCGGGCTTGGCCTTGTCGAGCAAATCCATCCGGCCGATATTCTTGCCCATGCGGATCCAGAAGACAGCAACGGCGACGGCATTTCCGGCAAGGCCGCAGTCGTGCGCGATCCGGTCACCGGTGAACTGACGCTCGGCCGTTTCGGCTGGAAGGCGCAGGCGGCTACCATACGCCAGCAGTCAGCGGATGCGTTGGCCGGTGATATCGGTGTTTCTTCGCCCGAAGCGCCACGGAACTGGGGCGATTGCACCGAGGCACAGGCCGAATGCCGCGCCATGCCGACAGGCGTCCAGCAGCGTCTTGGCGATACCGAGGCGCCGGTACCGGTAATGGATTTGGTCACCTTCTATTCGCAGAATCTTGCCGTGCCGGCACGGCGCGATCTCGATAAGCCTGATGTCCTGGCGGGGAAGAAAGCATTCTATGAAATGGGTTGTGTCACATGCCACACACCGAAGTTCGTCACCCGGCGCGACGCACCCAACAAGGCGCAGTCATTCCAGTTGATCTGGCCTTATTCCGACTTCCTGCTGCACGACATGGGCGAGGGGCTGGCAGATGGCCAGCAAGTTGGCGATGCATCGGGAAGCGAATGGCGTACCCAGCCTTTGTGGGGCATCGGGCTTACGCAGTCTGTCAACGGCCACACTTTCTTTCTGCATGACGGCCGCGCCCGCAATCTCACTGAAGCAATTCTGTGGCACGGTGGCGAGGCCCAAGGCGCGCGCGACAGGTTTGCGGCAGCGGGGGCTGCCGAACGTCAGGCATTGATAAAGTTTCTGGAGTCGCTTTGATGCTGAAGCGTCTCGCATTCGCCGCCTTGCCATTCGCCTTCGCGCTTGCGCAGCCCGCGCAAGGGGCCGTGAAGGCATCGGATGTCATCGGTCAGGCGGTCGATGGGTTCATCCGCCCTGCTTATGCGCAACTGCATGAGCGCGCGGCGACACTTGCCTCGACCGTAGAGGAATTGTGCGCGACACCTGACGAAACCAATCTCGCGGCGGCCCGCACCGCCTTTTCGCAAGCCACAAAGGCTTGGTCGCAGGTGGATATCATCATGTTCGGACCTGTTCGTGAGGATAACCGTTACGAACGCATGCTGTTCTGGCCCGACCGCAAGTCGATCGGCTTGAAACAGGTCCAGGCCGCTCTGGCAGACAAGGACCCGACCGCGGCGGACCCTGCGCAGTTGGCTGGCAAGAGTGTAGCCATGCAAGGATTTGGTGCGCTGGAATACGTGCTTTTCGGAACCGATGCAGAGACCCTTGCCGGCAAGGATGGCGCCTATAGATGCGCCTTTGGTCGCGCGGTTGCCGAAAATATCGAGACAATGAGTGGCGATGTCAGCGCCGATTGGCAGAATAAGGATGGCTTTGCGGCCATTTGGGCGACCCCAGGCGCTGACAATTCGGTCTATCGTACTGGCTCTGAGGCCGTGACCGAACTGATGGGCGTTTTCATCAATGGACTGGAGATGGTCCGCGATGTGCGCGTCAAAGGCTTCCTCGGAGGCAACCCGGACACGGACAAGCCGAAACAGGCGATCTACTGGCGCTCACAAGGCACTGCTGCATCGCTTGCAGCCAATCTCGAAGGTATGGACCGTCTTTTCCAGAGCGCCCGTCTGGTGGACGCCTTGTCGCCCGAAGCACGCTGGATCGCAGAATCGATCCATATCCATTTGTCGAATGCCGTTGTCGCGGCAAACGATGTCACTGGGCCAATAGACGAGGCACTTGCCGATCCGGAACGGCGCGCCAAGCTTGAGCATTTCGTGCTGGTGACAAGCAGCCTCTCAAATCTGTTCGGTACCCGGCTCAGTGGCGAATTTGGGCTCACGGCTGGATTCTCGTCGCTTGACGGAGACTGACCGGTGAAACGGGTTTTGATCGATCGCCGTGATTTTCTGCGAGCTGCAGGCGCAAGTTTTGCTGCGGCGATGGCGCCCGGCGCTTGGGCAAGTACCCTGGCTGCGGATGCTGTCTTCGCTACCGCCTTCGTAAGGCGGGATGGCGCTTACGGTGCGGCCGTGCTGTCCGAAACCGGCAAGGTGCTTCACGCCATCGACCTGCCCGACCGTGGCCATGACGTCACCTTCGATCCGGTTTCTCGCCGTTCGGTGGTGTTTGCCCGCCAGCCCGGCACTTTCGCCATGGTGTTCGATCATGCGGGGCGTGAAAAACCGCTTACTATTTCGAGCATCACGGGCAGGCACTTTTTCGGCCACGGCGTCTTTTCGCCGGACGGCGCGCTGCTGTACGCCACCGAAAACGATTTCGACAAGGCCGCCGGTGTTGTCGGCGTCTACGATGCGCGTTCGAATTTCGAGCGCGTAGGCGAATTTCCCACCTACGGCACTGGTCCGCATGAACTGCTTCTGCTCAATGATGGCCGAACCATTGCCGTAGCCAATGGCGGCATCGAGACCCACCCCGACTACGGCCGTGCCGAATTGAATCTCGCCACCATGAAGCCCTCTTATGTGCTCATCGACCGCGTCAGCGGCGACCTGATTGAAAAGCACGAACTGCCGGCCGAACTGCACCAGCTTTCGATCCGGCATATGGCGGCGGACGGCAACAACACAGTGTGGTTCGGATGCCAATATCGCGGCCCGGTAACCGACAGGCCGCTATTGGTAGGCCGCGCGACACGCGGCAGGGACCTGTCGCTTCTCGACATGCCGGGCGGCGTACTGAATGGCTTCCGCAACTATATCGGTTCGGTGGCGACGAACCCCGATACTAGAACGATTGCCGTATCCTCGCCGCAGGGCAATTCGCTTGCCGTGATCGAAGCTGCGACCGGCAATGTCGTTTCGACCGGAAGCCTCGTTGAAGTTTGCGGTCTGGCCCCGGATAGGACAGGCTTCATTGCCACCACAGGCGGCGGCGCGATTGTGAGGCCGGACGGCCAGACCTCGACCGATCCCGACCATGTCTGGGACAACCACATGCTGCGTATCGAGGCCTGAGAACAGGGCTTAGGCTTTCAGCAGCCACTCGTGTTCGGCGGCGTTGTTGAATTTCCAGGTGCGCTTCGGCCCTGCCATGACATTGAGATAATAAAGGTCGTAGCCGTGGCAGGCTGAGCAAGGGTGGTAGCCCTTGGGCACCAGCACAACGTCGCCATCCTCCACGGCGATAGCTTCATCCAGCGACCGGTCATCCGTATAAACGCGCTGGAAGGCAAAGCCCTGCGGCGGGTTCAGCCTGTGGTAGTAGGTCTCTTCCAGATAGGACTCTGCCGGCAGATTGTCCTGGTCGTGCTTGTGCGGCGGATAGCTCGATGTGTGCCCGCCGGGCGTGATGACTTCCACCACCAGAAGGGAATCGGCGGGTTGTCCTTCAGGCAGAATGTTGGTCACATAGCGGGTGTTGGTGCCTTTGCCACGCGTCTCCTGGCCGAGCTCGTCAGGACTGATGACGCGGACGGGCAGGCCGCCGCCGAGGCCGGGCGCCGAGCATACGGCAAGCACGACTTCGGTCTCGGCCCACACCTGCCAGTTTGCGCATTGCGGCACGTAGACTGACCAGGGCTTGCCTTCAAACGGCGACATGCGCTCGCCAAGCAGTCCAAGATTGCGGCCAGCGGCTTCGACCGTCCCGTTTCCCGAAACGAAGACAAGGCAAACCTCGCGAGAGGCCGTTTCTGCAGAGACTGTTTCCCTGGGCATCAGGCGATGAAGTTCGAATCCGACATAAGTCCACCCGGCGCTTTGCGGTGTCACATCGACAATACGCCCGTATTTGCCCCTTTCCGGTCTAACGAGGAGTTTCGACATGGCGAAAACCTATTCCTTGGGATCGGCGGGGGTCGATGGGGCGTCTTCACTTATCGGCTTGTAGACATAGAAGAATTGCCAGACCCCATAGGCTGCTGCGCCGAGTGCGATCATGCCCCAGAAAGGCGTGTCGGTGGCAAACTCGATGCCCGCCCAAAAAAGGCACAACGCGACGATTGCGATGCGTAGCCACAAGGGGCGGAAGAAGGGGTGTTCGGAATCCTTGACCATTCAATCTCTCGCTCAGCCCGCCGGGAATCCTTGCGTCTCGACAGTATAACCCGCAGCCGTCATCACACGCATCAATTCCTTGTAGCCCACTTCAGCCATCTTGAGCGGTGAGTTTTTCTCCGGGTCCTGTTCGGCCTCGACTACGAACCAGCCTTCATAGCCGTAGTCGGCAAATTTCTGCACGATTGCCTTGAAGTCCAGCGACCCATCGCCCGGCACGGTAAAAGCGCCTAATGCCACCGCGTCGAGAAAGGACTGTTTCGTCCAGTCGAGCGCCTTGATGACTTCCATGCGCACGTCCTTCACATGCACATGACTGATGCGCCGGTGATGATGGTCGATGGCGCGCAGCACGTCGCCGCCGGCAAAAGCGAGGTGGCCGGCATCGAGCAGCAACGGAATGCCTTCGCCTGAATGGTTCATGAATGCGTCGAGTTCGTGCTCGAACTGCACCACCGCAGCCATATGGTGATGGTAGGAAAGCGGCATGCCTTGATCCGCGCACCATTCGCCGAACTCTGTCATCTTATGGGCATAGGCCTTCATTTCATCGCCCGAAAGCACGGCCTTTGTGGCAAGCGGCTTGGAGCGGTCACCCTGTATCGAGCGGCCGACTTCGCCATAGACGATGCACGGCGCGTCGACTGCCTTGAACAGTTCGATCATTAGCGCGATGCGGCTCTTGTTGGCCGATAGGTCTTCGCTGACCAGAGTGCCGGAAAACCAGCCGCCGCATAGCGTCACGTCGGCCTTCCTCAGGATCGGCAGCATCACCGAGGGGTCGCTAGGGAAGCGACGGCCCATCTCCATGCCGGTAAAGCCTGCCGAGCGCGATTGGCGCAGGCATTCCTCCAAAGACACGTCATCGCTGAGTTCCGGCAGATCATCGTTCCACCATGCGATGGGGGACATGCCGAGTTTAGCCTTCACGTCGTCACTCCGGTTTTGGGCTAGTCGCCGATATTCTGCATCTGGCGCTTCTGGTCGTAGGTCTTGCGCGCCGCTTCGACCTCTGGACGCGCGCTGACCTGCGGCACCGCAACATCCCACCAGAAGCCGCCAGCCTGCGTCGAGACCAGCGGGTCCGTTTCGATCACGATCACCGTTGTGCGGGTGTTGGATTTGGCAGCTGAGAGTGCCGATTCCAGCCCGGCTATGGACGAAACTTTCTCGGCAATTGCACCCATGCTTGCCGCGTGGGCTGCAAAGTCGATGTCGGGCAGCGTCTCGTGGCGCGTGTCCTTGAGCAGGTTGTTGAAGTTGGCACCGCCTGTCGCCATCTGCAGGCGGTTGATGCAACCGAAACCGCGATTGTCGAGCAGCACGATTGTGAGCTTCAATCCAAGCATCACCGAAGTGGCGATCTCCGAATTCAGCATCAGGTAGGAGCCGTCGCCGAGCATGACGACGACTTCCTCGTCCGGCTTCGCCATCTTCGCCCCCAACCCGCCGGCGATCTCGTAACCCATTGTGGAAAAGCCGTATTCGGCATGAAACGAGCCCGGCTTGCCTGCTTGCCAAAGCTTGTGAAGTTCACCGGGCAATCCGCCGGCGGCGTGCAGGACAGTCGCATCGGACCCCATGACGCGTTGGACCGCCCCGATCACCTGAGCGTCCGAGGGATAGGCAACATTGGTGGTGGCTGTGACCTTGGCCGCCTCGGCTTGCCATGCCTCTTTGCCCTTGCGTGCGTTGTCGGACCAGTTGGCGGGGGCTTTCCAGCCATTCAGCGCCAAGCGCAATTCCTCGAGTCCTTCACGCGCATCCGCAACCAGGGGCAGGGCACGATGCTTGCCGGCGTCGAACGGCTGTACGTTGAGCCCGATGATGCTCTTTACCTTGCCTTGGAACAGGCCCCACGACCCGGTGGTGAAGTCCTGTAGCCGGGTGCCGATAGCCAGCACCACGTCGGCTTCCGTTGCCAACCGGTTGGCGGCTTCCGTTCCGGTCACGCCAATGGCTGCCATGTTGAGCGCATTGAGGTCGGGCAGCGAAGATTTTCCGCCTTGTGTCTCGCACACCGGAATGCCCGTTGCCTCGACGAAATTTGCCAGCTCATCAGAGGCTTGCGAATAGAGCACGCCGCCGCCGGCGACGATCAGCGGCTTCTTCGCGGCCCTTAGCGTCTCTAGCGCAGCAGCAAGTTCCGAGCGGTCGGGCCGGGGCCGGCGCGGAATCCAGAGCCGCTCGGCAAAGAAGCTCTCGGGATAATCGTAAGCCTCGGCCTGCACGTCCTGGCACAGCGACAGCGTAACCGGACCGCATTCCGCCGGGTCGGTCAGGACCTGCATAGCCCGGTTAAGCGCCGGAATTATCTGCTCGGGGCGGGTGATGCGGTCGAAATAACGCGACACCGGCCGGAAGCAGGCGTTGACCGACACCGTGCCGTCGCCGAAATCCTCGGCCTGTTGCAGCACGGGGTCCGGGATGCGGTTGGCGAAGACGTCGCCCGGCAAAAGCAGGACTGGCAATCGGTTGACGTGGGCGAGGGCCGCCGCCGTCACCATGTTGACCGCGCCGGGGCCGATCGAACTGGTCGCGGCCATGAAACGACGACGGAAATTAGCCTTGGCGAAGCCGATGGCGGCATGCGCCATCGATTGCTCGTTCTGGCCGCGGAATGTCGGCAGGCGATCCTTGACCGAATAAAGTGCTTCGCCAAAACCGGCCACATTGCCATGGCCAAAGATCGCCCATACGCCGCCGAAGATCGGCAACTGCCGGCCATCGACCTCGGTCATCTGTGCGCACAGGAAACGGGCCAGAGCTTGCGCCATCGTCAGGCGGATTGTCTTTGCCATGATCGCTCCTCTCCGTCCTGTTATGCTGCCTTGCGGTTGTGCACCGCAAGCCACGCTTCGGTGAGTTGCCGGAAGCGGGAGGCCATGTCCGCGACAGCTTGCTCGTCAGTCATCCGTCCCGCGAGCCACTCTTCTGCGGCGTGGATGAAAATGGTGCGGCCGACGGCAAAGCCCTTGACGATCGAGGCGTCGGCGGTGGCCGCAAATGCCGCCTCCAGCTCGTCCGGAGGCGCTTCGAGACCCAACAGCAGGACGCCCCGGCACCAAGGGTCGTTCTCGGCAATTGTCGCTTCGATCTTTGCCCATGCCGCAGCAGACGCCTGTGGTTCAAGCTTCCACCAATCCGGCTTGATGCCGAGTGCATAAAGTTCCGCCAGTGCGCGCGGTATGGTCGTTTCCTCAACCTTGCCGTGCTTGCTGGCGATGATTTCGACCAGCAATTCGCGTCCGATCTTGCGTGCTGCGTCATAAAGGCTGCGTAGTTTCTGCTGTTGTTTCGCCTTGAGTTCGGGTGGGTCGTCCGGATGGTAGAAGCAAAGGCATTTGATGCAATGCTCCACTGGCCACTCGACCAATTGCGAGCCGATATCCTGCGAGAAGTCGAACCGCAGCGGCCGCGAGCCCGGCAATTCGACCGGCCGGCCGAGCCAATCCATCTTATGCCGGTTGAACTCGAACATCGCCTTGCGACCATGCTTTTCGTCAAGCAGCATGCCGTAGCCGGGGCGGCCACTGGCGACTTCACCGGCCGCTTTGACCGCCAGAACCTTGAACGCCTCTATTCGCTCTGGATCGGCGCCTGCTCTCTTCGCTACCTCTTCGAGTTGGGAGCGGTGGTCACAGGCAAAAGCCATCAGCGAGGGGATTTCATGCCGTCGCGTTGTTGCCCAATGGATGTGGTTGATTGCTTCATCCTTGCGAAGCGCTAGATGCCGGCTGCCGTTTTCAAGGAAGAACTGCAATTCCGCAAATGTCGGATATTCGGACGAACACAAAAGGCGCGACACGGCGAACGCACCGCAGGCATTGGCCCATGTTGCCGCGACCTTCAGGCTTTCCCCGGCCAGCCATCCGCGCAGAAATCCGGACATGAAGGCATCGCCTGCGCCGAGCACATTGTAGACTTCGATTGGAAAGCCGTCGCCGACGATACCGTCCTCGAGATCGTCGCTGATTGCGCCGTCATAGACGATGCAACCCATGGCACCCCGCTTGAGAACGATGGTTGCCGCCGAAAGTGAGCGGATGGTCCTCAGCGCCGCCAGAAGGTCGCTTTCGCCGGACGCGATCAGCACCTCTTCTTCCGTGCCGACGACAAGGTCGCAAACCGGCAGCACGCTTTTCAGGCGCGCCGATACGCGCTCCGATTTGACATAGCGGCCGAACCCTTCGGCATGACCCGCCAGGCCCCACAAATTCGGGCGGTAGTCGATATCGAAGACAACCTTGCCGCCGTTTTTCTTGATCGCCCCGATTGCCTTGCGTTGGGCGGCATCGCTGTTTGCGCGGGAAAAGTGGGTGCCGGTGACCACTATGGCCTTCGCCGACTGGACGAAGTTTACGTCTACATCGTCTTCCGCCAGAGCCATGTCCGCGCAATCACTGCGATAGAAGATCATCGGCGATACGCCCTCGTCCTCGACTGACAGCAGCACAAGAGCGGTAAGGCGTTCCGGGTCTGTCTTGAGGCCGTCCACGCAGACGTTTTCGCGCGCCAATTGTTCGCGGATGAAACGCCCCATCTGCTCATCGCCGACCCGGGTGAGAAGGGCCGAGCGCAAGCCTAAGCGTGCCGTACCAATGGCAATGTTTGCCGGGCAACCACCGACGGATTTGGCAAATGAGGTGACATCTTCCAAGCGCGATCCGATCTGCTGTCCGTACAGATCGACTGAAGCGCGGCCAATGGTGATGACGTCAAGCGGCGCAGCTTGTGCTTCCACGGCTTCGCTCATGCTCAACTCCCGGCAACCTCGTCGGCTGGATGTCGGGCAACCCGCTGGTTGCACCTTGCAATATGAAATATTAATTCCAAATTACAGTCAACATGGAATACATATTCTTTTATGAAATATGGATGGCGCTTAGCTTCAACTCTCCGTGTTGCTGCGCCTTTTTTCGGCGACGCCAACGGCTAGCGCCATAGCCAGAGCCATGGTTGCGGAGAGCGACCGGAAGCCTGAAAAATCCGCTTCCGCGACTTCAAACCAAACCTTGGCGAACTGCGCCAGCGGTGAGAAGGAACTGTCGGTGATGGCGATGACGGGAACGTCTTGTTCGGAGAGGAAACGGGATTCCTCCACTGTGACTGGTGCATAGGGCGAGAAACTGATTGCGATCGCGGCGTCCTTGGCGGTCGCGAAGCCTACCATTTCGCCGCTCAGTCCTGCGGCTGACTCGACCAACTGGTTCCTGATCCGAAGCTTGCCGAGCGCATAGGCGATATAGGAAGCGACGGGATATGATCTGCGTCTGGCCAGGACGTACACCGTGTCGGCCTTGGCCAGCGTGGCGATGGCCTGTTCGAGATGCTCTTCGTTCAATGAGCGGGAAATGTCTTCCAGCGATGTGGTGGCCGCCGCTATGAAGCCGTCGAAAATGGCCCGGTGTCCGCCTTCCTGTTCGGCCTGTGTCCGTAGCGCAAGCAGTCTTTCATCGTAGGATGAATTGCGCTCGCGCAGGCGGTCGCGAAAGACCGACTGCAGGCTGGTAAACCCGTCGAAGCCGAACTGCTGGGCAAACCGCACCAAAGTTGACGGTTGGACGCCGGCAGTAGCCGCTATGCTGGCGGCGGTGCCGAAAGCGATGTCGTCGGGATTGTCGAGCGAATAGGCTGCAATCTGCGCAATGCGCTTCGGCAGGCTGTGTCGCCGCTCCAGGATCGTGGCTCGCAATGTCTCGAAGTCGCGGGGCACCCGTTCGTCCATGTCCGTTCCAGTCGGTTGGTTGACCCCTCTGTGCCTCATCATAGCGGGCCTGCGCAAGAATGTCATAGAAAATGAGTGATATGTTCCATTGTGAAATAAAATGGATTATTCGATCCATATCGGGTTCCCGAAACGGAGAGCAAAATGGTTGGCGTGGGCCTTATAGGCACCGGGTTCATGGGCAAGTGCCACGCGATGGCATGGAACGCGGTCGGCACCGTTTTCCCGGATGTCGGTCGAGTGAAACTCGTGCATTTGGGCGAAGCCAATGCAGAGCTTGCGCGCCGCCGAGCTGCGGAGTTCGGGTTTGCCAGATCGTCGGGCGATTGGCGGGCGGTGATTGACGATCCGGAGGTTGATGTTGTTTCTCTGACGACACCCAATCAATTCCATCCTGAGATGGCGATTGCGGCACTTAAGGCAGGCAAGCACTTGTGGTGCGAAAAGCCGATGGCGCCAGCCTTTGCCAATGCCGAAGCGATGGCTGCGAGCGCAAGCCAGTCGGGTAGGGTCGCGATCCTTGGCTACAACTACATCCAGAGCCCGGCCATACGACATATCGGCAAGCTGCTCGAGGAGGGTGCCATCGGCGAAGTCAACCATCTGCGCATCGAGATGGACGAAGACTTCATGGCCGATCCCGAGGCGCTGTTCTTCTGGAAGCATGAAGCGGCGTCGGGATATGGCGCGCTGGACGATTTCGCCGTGCATCCGTTGTCATTGATTTCCGCCCTTTTCGGGCGGGTCGCGCGCGTCATGTGTGACATGGCCAAACCATATAAGGATCGCGCAACAGCCAGCGCCGAGAGGCGGGCGGTGGAAACTTACGACATCGCCAGCGTGCTGATGCGTCTGGAGAACGGTATTGCCGCCACTTTGCAGGTGAACCGTTCGGCATGGGGCCGCAAAGGGCGGATCGCGCTGCAGGTATTCGGCTCGAAGGGCTCCATCCTGTTCGATCAGGAGCGCTTCAATGAGCTTCAGCTTTACGTGACATCCGATCGTCCGTCAGAACAGGGCTACCGGACTATTCTTGTCGGGCCGTCGCACGGCCCTTACGGCGCATTCGTCCCTGCTCCCGGTCACGGGCTTGGCTTCAACGACCTCAAGATTGTCGAGTGCCGCGAGTTGCTTGAACGCATTGCCGGCAGAGCGTCACGAACCGTCGATTTCGCCGAAGGACTTGAAATCGAGCGGACCGTTCATGCCATGGCGCAGTCGTTCGACGAAGGCAGGTGGGTCGAGGTAAGGTGACCTCGGCTTGTTGCATCTACTCCCCGACCACGCCGGCGATGTTCTGGTCGTAGTCCACTAGAGCATCGGGCGTTCTGATTGAATCGAGAGGGATTCCGGCGGCGTGGTTTTCGTGGTTCACTTCGCTTGGAGGTGATTTGCGATGACGCGATCCTATTCGCTCGATCTTCGTGAGCGTGTTGCACGGTTTGTGGAGGATGGCGGGTCGTGCCATGCCGCCGCGGCACATTTCGGGGTTTCGATATCGTTCGCGGTGAAGCTGATGGCGGCGTTTCACGCGACCGGCAGCCTGAAGGCGAAGCCGGAAGGCGGGTGGCGCTATTCCAAGCTCGATCCGCACCGGGATTTTCTGATGCACCGGGTGGCTGAGAAGGACGATATCACCATGCCGGAGATCGCCGCCGAACTGGCCGAGCGGGGCATTGTCGTTGATCCGTCCTCGATCTCGCGCTGGCTGATCCGCAACGGCTACCGCTTCAAAAAAAACGCTGCTGGCCAGCGAGCAGGACCGGCCCGACGTCGCAGCCGCGCGTCAGGCGTGGACCGCCCGCCAGCCGAGGATGCGGCTTGAACCGCATCGCCTGGTGTTCATCGACGAGACCGGGACGACCACCAAGATGACGCGCCTGCGCGGCCGATGCCCGAAGGGCCAGCGGCTGCGCTCCAAGGCGCCGTTCGGACACTGGAAGACCCAGACCTTCATCGCCGGGTTGAGATGCTTCGGCCTGACCGCACCCTTCGTGGTCGACCGGCCGATGAACCGGCGCATCTTCGAGGCCTATGTCGAAACCCAACTCGCTCCAACGCTGTCGAAAGGCGACGTCGTCATCCTCGACAACCTTGCCGCCCACAAGAGCCAAAAAGCCGAGGCCGCCATCAAGGCTCGCGGCGCATGGATGCTCTTCCTGCCGCCCTACAGCCCCGATCTCAATCCGATCGAGATGGCCTTCTCCAAGCTGAAGGCTCATCTCAGGGCTCTCGCTATCCGCACCATCGACGCTCTCTGGCAGGCCATCGGCGACATCTGTGCCCTCTACCCGCCAAGCGAATGCCAGAACTACTTCAAAGCCGCCGGGTATGTCTGAATGCACGTCGCTCTAGTGATCCGGTCATGACGCCGGATTGTGGGCTCAGCATGTAGGTGATGAGCCGGGCGAGTTGTGCGGGCTTCACCAGTTGTCCCATCGGCTGGGCAGCCTCGGCTTTTTCCAGCCAGTCCGCTGGAGCATTGTGGAATTTCGCCTGCACAATGGCTTCCCCTTCGGTGTCCATCCAGCCGGGCAGTACCGCGTTGCACCGAATGCGATTTATGCGATAGGCGCTCGCCACATTCTTGGTCAGCGTCATCAGCGCGCCCTTGCTGGTTGAGTAGGGTGTCAGGAACGACTGTCCGGCATGGGCTGACATCGACAGAACGTTGACGATCGATCCCGGCGTCTTGGCTTCCAGCAGATGCCTGACCACACCCTGCATGAGGAAGAACGGGCCGCGCACATTGGTGGCGAAGATCTGGTCGAACAGATCTTGCGTAGTGTCGACCAACGATCCGCGGGCCGAGGTCGCCGCTGCATTGACGAGGCCATTGATGCTGCCGAAATGCCCGAGCGCGGTCGCGACCACGCGCTGGCAGTCGGCAACATTGGCCACGTCGGCGCTGATGAATATCGCGTCCACGCCCCTGTCGCGCAAAGCCGCAGCCGCCCTGTCACCCTTATCTTGAGAGCGCCCTACCAGTGCCAGCGCCTTGCAGCCTTCATCTGCAAGCGCCTCGGCAACGGCAAAACCAATACCTTGCGCGCCGCCGGTCACGATGGCGCGCGTCTGGCAGTTGCGGTTGTCCGGTCCGTTCATCTTCACGTGTCCCGGTCAACGCGCCGCATCGAGGCGTATGGTCTTGCCTTGCTTCACCGACTTCAGCGCGGCGTCGGCGAGCTTGAGTGCTGCAAGCCCGTCTTGCCCGTCGGGGCTCACCTTCTTGCCCGCTGTCGCCGAGGCGATAAACGCGGCGATCTCGTTGGCATAGGCATCGATGTAGCGGGTCATGAAGAAGTCATGCAGCGGTGGCCGGGTGTAGCCTTTGTCGTTGGCGAGTTCGATTGAGACAGGTCGCTGGTTTTCCGCCGCGATCATGCCTTTCGAGCCATGCACTTCGATGCGCTGGTCATAGCCATAGGTCGCGCGCCGCGAGTTTGAGATCAGGCACTGCTTTCCCGATTTCGTCTCGAGGATGACGCTGACGCTGTCGAAATCGCCGGCCGCACCAATCTTCTTGTCGACGAGTACGGAGGCATGCGCGCTGACCGCCACCGGCTCTTCGCCCAGCAGGAAGCGGGCCATATCGAAGTCGTGGATGGTCATGTCGCGGAAGATGCCGCCTGAGCGCGCGATGTAGTCGAGTGGCGGCGGGCCGGGATCGCGAGACGTTATCGTCACCATTTCGACTGTGCCGATAGCCCCGTCGTCGATTGCATTGCGCACCGCCGCGAAATGCGGATCGAAACGGCGATTGAACCCAACCATCAGCGTCGCCTTGGTCTTCTGCACCACGGCCAGGCACTTCTCCACGCGCTTGACGTCGAGATGAATTGGCTTCTCGCAGAAGATCGCCTTGCCGGCTTTGGCAAAGCGCTCGATCAGCTCTGCATGCGTATCAGTCGGCGTGCAGATGATGACGGCGTCTATGTCTTTGGCTTTCTCGATGGCATCGATGGTGCGGACTTCCGGGCCGTAGTTTGCAGAGATTTCTTTGGCCGCTTTTTCGGCTGCGTCGGCGACTGCCACCAACCGTGCTTGTGGATTGGCGGCGACGGCGCGTGCATGCACCTTGCCGATGCGGCCCGCGCCAAGCAGGCCAAATCGAATAGTCATGATACCCCCATTTCAACGTTCCTGAATTCCATGGCGTGTCCGGCCTCAGGCAAAATTAGGCGCATCGACGGCCGTCTTCACACCCGTGATCAAAGATACGATCTCGTTGCCATCGGTCTTGCTGCGGTCGACGGCGCCGACGATACGGCCGCGCCGGAAGACCCAGATGCGATCGACGAGGTCGAACACTTGCCTCAGATTGTGGCTGATCAGGATAAGCGGAATGCCGCGACTTTTCAGTGTTCGAATGATGTTTTCCACTTGCGCCGTTTCCTGGACGCCAAGTGCCGCAGTCGGCTCGTCCATGATGATGAGCTTAGAAGCAAAACTCGCCGCCCGGCTGATCGCCACGCACTGCCGCTGGCCGCCGGACATGTTGCGGATCTTGTTTCTCAGGTCTGGAATCTTGACGCCTGTTGTTCGCAACGCGTCCTGCGCATGCGCAAGCATCTTTCGTTCGTTGAGGATGCTGAACGGTCCGAGGTTGAAGTAGCGTTCCTCGCGACCAAGAAATAGGTTGGACGGCACGTCGAGGTCATCCGCCAATGCGAGATTCTGAAACACCGTCTCGATACCGCAGTCCCGCGCCTCGATCGGGCTTTTGAACTCGACCTTCTCGCCGTCGAAGTAAATTTCGCCGGCGCTCGGCTGTTCGACGCCCGTGATCTGGCGCACGAATGTTGATTTTCCTGCGCCGTTGTCGCCAACAATGGCGACATGTTCGCCGGCTCTCAATTCGAAGTTGGCGTCCTCAAGCGCATGGACGCCGCCATAGCGCTTGGCCAAGCCAATCGTCTTGAGAATTATATCATTCTGCGTGTCGCTCATGTCAGTTCCTGCCGCGATAGCGTTGGCGATAGACGTCGAGCACGACAGCACCGACGATGATCAGGCCTTTGAGCATCTCCTGATAGTAGGCGTCGATGCGCAGGAAGGTGAACCCCGAAATGATGACGCCGAAAATCAGCATGCCGAGCGTCGTGCCGACAATGGAGCCGCGCCCACCAGCCAGCGAAGTGCCGCCGATGACCGCCATGGCGATGGCATCGAGTTCATACATGACGCCCATGCCGGACTGCGCCGTCAGGCCGCGCGCTGAAAGCACCACGCCGGCAAGACCGGCAAGCAAGCCAGCGATGACGTAGACCAGGATGAGATGCCGCTCGACATTGATGCCTGAAACACGCGCGGCCTGTTCATTAGAGCCGATAGCGTAGGTATGCCGCCCATAGAGCGTGTAGCGCAGGATCACCTGGAACAGGATTGCGACGGCGATGAAGATCAGGACCGGGGTCATGCCAGCGCCGATTGAGGCATAACTATCCGTAGGGAATGAGACGGGCTGGCCCTTGGTGTACCATTTGGCGATGCCGCGCGCGGTGACCATCATGCCTAGCGTGGCTATGAATGGCGGAATCCTGGTGTAGGCGATCAACAAGCCGTTGATCAGACCCGCAAGCAACCCGCAGCCAAGGCCGACCACTATCGGCACGATTACAGGCAGGTCGGTCAGCCCGGGAAAGACGGCGCGGGGGTAGGTGCTGACCTGCGCGAAGCTCATGGCAATCATGGCCGTCGCGCCGACGACCGACCCCGACGACAGGTCGATGCCTCCGGTGATGATGACTTGTGTGACGCCGACGGAGATGATGCCGACGACCGAGACCTGCAGGATCATGATCCTCAGTCGCTCGATATTGCCAAGGAAGCTCTGTCCCTGAATCAGCCAGCCAAGAACTTCAAAGATGAGGGCGATGACCACCAGCCCTATCAGCACATTGATCTCGGCTGGGCGATTGCGCCGGACGGGCAGGGCCTCGGAGGCCTTCGTTGGGTTCGCCACCTCGGTCATGATGTGCCTTCGTCTCCCCTGACGTCACAGTAAGTCTATGCGCGGCAGACAGTTGCCCGCCCTGCCTGATCGGTAACAGGCATATGTTTAGTCATTGCGCCGATGCTTCGGTGCCTGGGCGATGTCTGCGTCGCCCAGGCAAAACCGTCGATCTGTCTCAGTTCTTCGACAGATATTCGTCGACGTTTGCAGGCGTCACCAGCTTGAACGGAATGTAGACCTTGGTGTCCACCTTCTCGCCCTTGGCGATCTTGAGCGCGGTATCCACTGCTCCCTTGCCTTGACCTGCCGCGTCCTGGAACACGGTGACCTTGAGGTCGCCAGCCTTCATCGCGGCAAGTGCATCCTGCGTGGCGTCAACGCCACCGATGATCTCCTTGGTGGTGTCCTTGCCGGCGGCCTTGAGCGCCTGGATCGCCCCAATCGCCATTTCATCGTTGTTGGAGACAACGGCGTCGAACTGGACACCGGCCGACAACCAGTTGGTCATGAGATCGGAAGCCTGGGTGCGCTGCCAATTGGCGGTCTGCTCTTCCACGATCTTCATGAACGAGCATTCCGGCGTGGCGATAACGTCGTGAACGTCCTGGGTACGCTGGCGCGCGGCCTGGTTGGAAAGTTCGCCCATCATGACGACGATGTTCGCCTCCGTCTTGCCGGCTTCCTTGAGCAGGCGGCAGATTTCCTGTGTTTCCAAAGTGCCGGATTCACGTTCGTCGGATGCAACGAAAGCCTGCTTTTCAGGCAGTTGGTCGACGTTCACGGGCTCGCGATTGACATAGACGAGGGGAATTCCAGCATCGGCCGCGATCTTCGACAGGGCAACGGTAGCGTCCGTATCGACCGGGTTTACGATGATGGCGTCGACGCCGCTGGCAATGAAGTTCTGTACCTGGCTCTGCTGCTTGGCGACGTCGTTTTGCGCATCCTCGACCTGCAAGGTCACGCCGTCGAGCGTCTTGCCATAGTCGATCATGCCGTTGCGCAATACGGTAAGGAAATTGTCGTCGAACAGCGCCATTGACACACCGATGTTTTCAGCAAATGCCGAGCCTGTCATCAGCGCCGAAAGTGCGGCGCCCAAAAGCAGTTTCCTCATGTCACATCTCCTCCCACTGTTGGTGTCCGGCGGCACCTGTTGTTCCGGAATCCTCGGCTGGCCGAGGAATTGCTCCCGCTTCCTCGTTACATCCGTTCCCTATCGTGAGAACGGAACGTAAGAACCAAAATCAATATATATTGAAATATTTATTCCATTTATGTGTCGAGCGTCAAGCCGGATTCCGTCGTCGGGCGCTGGATTCCGGACGAGGTGCGGCCCCGGTCTGCGCGCATGGCCAGTAGGTTCGGCTCAAAGGCACACGTTCAAGGCGCTCGATAAAATCGAACACCCCACTGTCGGGCAGGCAGATAACCACACAGTAGAGGAATTGGGCTTACTGCTTCGCTGCTTGGCGCAACAGCATGCCGAACAGGTCGCGGGGTTCGTCCGGATCGGCGAGCAAATCGAGTTCTTCAAAACGCTTCGTGTGAAGAAGCTGGTCGCGGACATATCGAAGTGCCGAGAAATCTTCGATGGCGAAGCCGACTGAATCGAACAGGGTAATATCTCTGGGGTCGTCGCGGCCTGCTACCTTGCCTGTCATCACCTGCCACAACTCGATCACTGGATGATCGGCTGCAAGCTGCTGGATTTCTCCTTCGATGCGCGTCTGAGGCGGATACTCGACAACGATGTTGGAGCGCAAAAGTATATCGCGGTGCAGTTCGGTCTTGCCGGGACAATCGCCGCCAACAGCATTGATGTGCACGCCGGTGCCGACCATGTTGTCGGTCAATATCGTCGCGTACTGCTTGTCGGCTGTCACCGTGGTTATGATGTGCGCGCCTTCGACCGCTTCCTGCCCGGTCGCGCATGTGGTGATGTCGAAGCCAAGTCCTTTGAGGTTGTTCGCGCATTTGCGGCTGGCTGAGATGTCGATGTCGTAAAGCCGCAGTTTGTTGACGCCGAGCAGGGCTTTGAAGGCCACCGCCTGGAATTCCGACTGGGCACCATTGCCAATGATTGCCATCGTGTCGGAACCCTTCGGCGCAAGGTATTTGGCCGCCACCGCCGACGTGGCGGCCGTGCGAAGCGCGGTGAGGATCGTCATCTCGGTGAGCAGCATCGGATAGCCCGAGCCGACATCGGCAAGCACGCCGAAGGCCGTGACGGTCTGGCGGCCCTCGCGCATGTTCTTGGGGTGGCCGTTGACATATTTGAAGCCGTAGAGTTGGCCATCGCTGGTTGGCATCAACTCGATGACACCGTCATGGCTATGCGAGGCGACGCGCGGCGTCTTGTCGAACAACTCCCAGCGCAGGAAGTCTTCCTCGATATAGGCAGCAAGATCGGTGAGAAAGCGGTCGACGCCGATATCGAGAACAAGCTTCATCATGTTCTCGACGCTGACGAAGGGCACGATGTTCAAATTGGCAATGGTCATCAAAAGCTCCTCGTCGGCCGGTCCATGATGCGACGGCCCATCAGGCTTGCGGTCAGGTCGACAAGCAGGATAGCGGTCCGTCCCCGTTCGTCGAGGAACGGATTGAGTTCGACAAGGTCGAGACTTGTGACCAGTCCGCTGTCATGCAGCATTTCCATGACGAGATGTGCCTCACGAAAGGTCGCCCCGCCTGGAACCGTTGTGCCGACGGCAGGCGCGATGAAGGGATCGAGGAAATCCACGTCGAGGCTGACATGCAGCAATCCGTTCTCCTGCCGGACACGTTCCAGGAAGGCACGCAGCAGCGGGGCCATGCCGTGTTCGTCGACGGTGCGCATATCATGAACTGTAACGCCGAGGCGGGAAAGCGCTTCGCGCTCTGCCGGATCGACGCTCCGGACGCCGAGCGTGCACACGCGCTTGGGGTCAACGGTAGCCACGCGGGCAGGGAAATAGCCTTCGAAGCCGGGCAGGCCGGATGCATAGGCAAGGGGCACGCCGTGTAGATTGCCGCTTGCCGTCGTATCGAGCGTATGGAAATCCGGATGTGCATCGAGCCATAGGACAAACAGGGGGCGACCTGTTTCGGCTGCCCGGCGGGCAACACCAGACACTGTGCCTGCCGATATGCTGTGATCGCCGCCCAGAAAGATCGGCATGGCGTCGGCGCTTGCCACATATGCTGCCTCGGCAATGGCGGCGGTCCACGCTGAAATCTCAGGCAAAGCCTTCAATGCCTTGTTGTTGTGCTGTGCTACCGGGACCGGGGTCGAAACGACAGTTCCCGCATCGCTTACGGTATGGCCAAGATCGACAAGTGCTTGCCCAAGGCCGGCGGTTCGCAACGCACTCGGCCCCATTTCACAACCCATGCGACCGGTTCCATCCTGAACCGGCGCTCCCAAAATCTTGCAATGCATGTGCTGCCCTCGACGAAGGAAAGCTGCATTGAACTGGAAAGGCTTGGCGAAATGAAGTGGTTCAATTGACAAGTTTATTAGAATGGGTGCCCAATTCGGCGGAATTGATTATCGAAATGGAAAGCAGATGGACGATCTGGACAAAGGGCTTGTGACGCTGTTGCGCCATCGCGGTCGACGCAGCGTCTCCGATCTGGCGCTGGATCTCGGCGTTTCGCGAGCCACGGTGCGCGCACGGATGGCGCGTCTGGAGAAGTCCGGCGATATTGTCGGCTACACCGTGATTCTGCGCGCTGATGCAGTTGACCAGCCTGTTCGCGGTATCATGCTGATCGAGATTGAGGGGCATGCTGCCGATCGTGTCATCAAGTCTCTGGGTGGATTTTCCGAAGTTTCGCAGATCCACACCACCAACGGCCGGTGGGACCTCGTCATCGACCTTGGCACCGAAACGCTGGCGGACTTGGATGGTGTACTGCGCAAGATCAGGCTGATTCCCGGAATTACCGGCAGCGAAACAAGTTTGCTGCTCGCAACTCCCCGGAGCACCAAGGCGAAATTATAGCCCCAAGCGAATTGGGCTCGTGCAAATTTGAAGATCCCTGGCAGCCGTAGAATTGGCTGCAACGGATGTCAGGCCGACTCGAAAGCGGCAAAGACATTTCCCCCCACGCACCGCATTGCAGGGTGAATTTACCCCATAAACTCGAATCTTCAGACCGTTACGGCATCGCTCGGCGATTTGATCGCTTCTATCCTTGAGATACGCCGACCACAATGAAGCCTGATACGGCTCAAGAACCAAAGCGACGGCGTCATAAGAGAGGCAATGCGCTGCCCTACGGGTCTGGCGGCTTATGTCTTGAGCAACTCTGACCCTCTTCTGGCCAGACTTGTGCGTGATATTGACGCCGGGGCTATCGGCATCAACAATTTCGGCGCGTCCTTGCCGGAGGCACCTTTCGGGGGCGTCAAGTCGAGCGGCTATGGCTCGGAAGGCGGCTATGAGGGTCTCGATCCTTATTTGGTCACCAAGTATGTGAACCACGCGCTCATGCCCGATCAGGTGCCTGACGAAGCTCTTTTTTGCCGGGAAGGAATGGATTTTCTGGCAAGCCGGATACCCGTATAAGCTGTAGAGCATCCTCATACCGACGAACCGATTCGCGAGGCGTATCGGCCGCAACCGATTTGGCTGACCCCTATCGAGCAGCCCAGATTCTAACAATTTTAGGACTATCTTAAGTATTAACCAGCTCTAAATATTCCGTATTTCGACATACTCCCTTATATTGCCTCGCGCTCTTCCCCATTGATCGGATGCGAATTTCATGGATTCGGTGTCGTCAGTAAAAAGGGGTTTGGCGATGGCTACCGAAAGCTTCACTGAGAATCTGCCTTCCGATACGGCGCACGAGCAGGTTGAGCGCCCGATCGCATTCCAGGGTGAACAGCAAATCCAGGTTGCACAGGCTGAAACCGCGCCTGCGATCCCCGTCGAAGCCGCGGCTCCGAGCGGAACCCCTGCCGTGGTGGTCGTTGCCGTTGCGGAAAACAACACCGTCAAGCTGCCGGCCGGCACCTCCATCGAGCGCATCGAGATCGATGGCGACAACCTTGTACTGGTTCAGCCCGATGGCACCCGTATCGTCATCGAGCATGCGGCGCTGCATGTGCCTACTTTCATTATATACGATGTCGAGATTCCTCAGGAAGCCCTCGTCGCCGCGCTCCAGGCCAACGATATCAACGTGGCGGCAGGCCCCGACGGTACGCTCACAGCATCGGCTTCGGGTTCGGAAAGCGCCGGCGGCAACTTCGATCTGCCATTCCCCGGAATTGGTGATGCGGGTCCGATCATCGATCTCCTCCCGCCGACCGCGCTGCAATTTCCTGAACTCGAACGGCGCGAACTTTTCCCTGGCCGCACCAATCGGGGTCCGTCGATTGATCCGGATCCCGGCAATCCAAGTGACCCCAACAATTCCGGCGGCATCGGCTTAAGCGATCGTATCGTGAATGAAGCCGGTCTTCCGGCCGGATCGGCGGCAGGAAACGGTAGCGCCGTTGTGCATGGAATATTCCAGCTCTCCGACCCGGATGGCGTGAGCGATATCGTCAGCGTCACCATCGACGGTCAAACCTTCACCGTCGGTCAGCTCGCAGACAATTCCGTCGTCAAATCCATCGTTGGCGATTTCGGCACCCTGACCATCGACAGCTATGACCCGGCTACCGGCAAGGCGACCTATACCTACACTTTGACCAATCCTGTCGACGGCCCTGATGCAAACAACGGAACCAACCTGGAAGACAACAAGGATGTATTCCATCTGACGGTCACCGACGTCGGCGGGCTGACTGGTTCCGCGACGTTGAACATTGACATCGTCGACGACGTTCCTGTTGTGACGGTTGACGGTGCTGTGACGGTTGTCGAGGGTGCGGCTGCGGTAGGCGGCACGTGGTCGCTGGTCGAGGGTGCGGACGGTGTTGCACCGTCGCAGTTCACGATCTCGATTGGCGGCGGTGCGCCGCAGGCTGTGTCGTTCGGGACCGCGATCGACACGGGCAAGGGCGTGTTGACGATCGCGTCTGACGGGACGTGGACGTTTGCGCCGGCTGCCGGCCTGGACAACAGCGTCGCGCAGCAGGTGAGCTTCACGCTGAAGGGCGTCGACGCCGATGGCGACGAGACGACCGACAGCCACACGATCGCGATCACGGACGGCGCCGGCCCGACGGTGGCCGGTCCCGACGGCGGCGCGATCGCGCTTGGTCTTGACGACCAGAACCTTGCCGACGGCAGCACGCCGGCCGGCGACGACTTCGCCAGGGACACGATCAGCTTCGCGCCGGGTTCGGATGCGATCGCCACGATCGCGTTCGGTCAGGACGTCTCGGGTCTTGGCGGCGGCCTGACCTGGGTCCGCGTCTCGGACACCGAGATCGTCGGTCGCGATGGCGCGACGGACATCGTGCGGCTTGAGCTTGTGCGCAACGGCAACGATGCGCAGGTGACGGCGACGCTTCTGGACAATTATGACAGCCATCCGGGCGTCAATGTCGACGACCTTGCCCAGCTGGGTTCGGTCAAGGTGGTTGCCACCGACACCGACGGCGATGCGGCCGAAGGCACGGTCAATGTCAGCGTCTCCGACGACGTTCCTGTTGTGACGGTTG
>CAZROU010000008.1:87038-104246 GCA_964601795.1 uncultured Mesorhizobium sp.
GCCGAAGGCACGGTCAATGTCAGCGTCTCCGACGACGTTCCTGTTGTGACGGTTGGTGGAAATGACATTGGAGCCCCTACCTCGAGCAACGTGAACGAGGGGACCACTGCGACCGGCAACTGGACATTGACGGCGGGTGCGGATGGTGTAGCAGCGGGCCAACTTACCATTACGGCTGACGGAAACAGCCACACGATCGTGTGGACCGATGGCAAGTTTGAGTTCGATGTTCCCGGCAAGGGAACGATGACGCTCTTCCAGCCGGACTCCAACGGAAACGGAAGCTGGAGCTTCACGGCCAACCAGGTTTCGACCAGTGGTGTGAACGTAAGCTTCACGATCAAGGCGACTGACGGCGACGGCGATCAGGATACGGACTCCCACGTCATCAACATCATCGATGTCAATCAGCCGCTCGTCATCGGTGGAGCGATCAACAGCGTAGTCGAGGAAGAACATGGTTTGCCGGGCGGACTGGAGGACGTCAACGACGTCCAGGGTCTGGATACCGACGAGAACGGGTTTGGCTCGGTTACCAACCAGGTGACTGGTAGCTTCGCGGACGCGATCCAGGGTGGCATCGACGGCGACTTGACCTTCAATTTCGCAGCGCTTTCCGGAAATCCGACGGTTGTGCGTACAGATGGTCAAACCCTGACGTCGGGCGGCCAACCTGTCCTGTTTGCGATGGATGGCGGCAACCTCATCGGTTACGTCAACAATGGTGGCGGGAGCGGCTACCAGAATGGCACCGATACCAAGGTGTTCACGCTGACGCTTGACCATGACACTGGCAATTATACCTTCACACTGAACGGCAAGGTCGACCACCATCCGGTCGACAATGCCGATAACGTGGAAAACATCATTGCCATCAACCTCAATGGCCGCGTGACGGTCAGCGATGACGGTGGCCCGGTAGCGGATACCAACGTGCCGCTCGATGCATCGATAACTGTGATCGACGACATCCCGGTCGGTACCAACGTGGTGGTCGATGCGCAGGCCGGTGTTCGCCCAAGTGTCAACATCGTGCTGATGATCGACACGTCCGGAAGCATGGGTAGCGGCAGCGGATCGCGTATGGAACTTGCCAAGGCTGCGGCGATCAACCTGTTGAACAACCCCGACGTAGATTTCAACCAGATCATGGTTGTGAACTTTGGCTCAAGCGCCTCGATCAATACTGAAAGCGGGGCAGTTTGGACCAGCAAGGCCGATGCGATCGCATACATCAACAGCCTGAGCTCCAACGGTAACACCAACTATGATGCGGCCCTGAATCTGGTCCGCAACAACTGGGGTGCAGGACCGTCCGACGCGACCAAGACTATCTCCTACTTCATTTCGGATGGTGCGCCTAACCCGTCGAGCAGCGGTATCGACTCCGGCGAGCAGCAGGTCTGGGAAAACTTCCTGAACGGGAAGGTTGACGTGTCCTACGCCATCGGCGTCGGCAACGGCGTCAACACAACCAACCTGGATCCTGTGTCCTGGGCGCCGGGAGAGGCGAACCTGCCGCCAGTGCTTATCAACAACGCTTCCGAACTCAACGTCCTGCTTACCGGCTCGCTCCCTGGCAACCCGAGTGGCAACATTTTCGACAATGGTGGTGGTTTCGGTGCCGATGGCGGTCATGTGCAATCGGTCGATTACAACGGGCATACCTATACCTTTGACGGTACGCACCCACAGGTCGTCATCACCGACGCGCTCGGCGGCAAGTTGATCTTCAACTTCGTCGATAATGGCCTCAACAAGGCCGGAGACTGGGACTATTACGCACCGACCAACAATAGTGGTGCACTGAAATTCGACTACACGCTGGTCGACGATGACGGCGATCATGCCAAGGGTTCGCTGACAATAAACGTCAAGGTGGACAGTGCGCCCGGGATCAGCGATCTCGATGTGGCCAACGGCGACGCCACGGTCTATGAGGCGGGTCTTGCAGACGGTTCGCATGCTGGCGATGTGGCATATCCCGCATCGCAGGCTGGAACATTCACCGTCAATTCCAAGGACGGGATCTCATCGCTGACCATTGGTGGGCATGCGATAAACCTGTCAGGCCCAACGACGATTACCACTGGTCTTGGGAACCAACTGACCGTCAATAGTGTCAGCGGTCCTGATGCGAACGGCAACTATACTGTCAGCTATACCTACAAGCTGAGCGACAACGAAGTTCACAATAAGTCGACGAACGATCAGAATCTGTTCGAGGATCTGACCGTCAAGGTCGTGGATAATGACGCTTCCGGCACCAAGGAGGAGGCTACCAGCACCCTTCGTATCAACATCGTCGACGACGCACCGGCCCTTAATCTGGTGACAAACGATCCGGTGGTCACTTTGACCACCCAGGATGCTGAGACGATCGGTGCGGCCAGCGATACCGATAGCGCGAGCTTTGCAAGCGCTTTTACCGCAACGGTCACGCCGGGCGCCGATGGTGTCGGTGCGGTCAGTTGGACCTATAGCCTTGGCATCACCTCATCCGGCATGTCTGCCGGGCTTTCGAGCAACGGTGCCGCGATCAAGCTCTTTGTGGTGGGTGGGGAAGTCGTCGGCACGACTGCCACGACTACGGCAGGCATCTCAGCCGCAAACACCGTGTTCAAGATCGCGGTGGATCCGACGGGTAAAGTCACGCTGACCCAGAATGCCGAGATCGACCACGTCGCGAACGGCGATACCGGCAACTATGATCAGCAACTGGCCAAGCTGGCCGATGGCCTGGTCAAGCTGAACGCTACTGCCACTGTCACCGATGGTGACGGCGATGTCGCAATTTCGACCAAGTCGATCGACCTTGGCGGCAATATCCAGTTCGCCGACGACGGTCCGACCGCGCGTAACGACGTTGCCACGGTTGTCGAGGGGCAGGGGCAGAATTTTAATGCTGTGTTCGTCCTCGACTTCTCGGGCAGTATCGACAACACCGAACTGAACCAGATGTTGCAGGCGGTCCGCTCCGCTGGTCAGGCGCTGTTCAACAGCACCAGCGGTGACGTGCAGATACAGATCGTCGCTTTCTCCGGGGACGCCAGATCGTATACGGCCGCGACCGACTACACCAGTTTCTCCAACCTGATCAAATCGCTGAATCCTGCCGAAGGCGGTACCCGTCCATATAGTGGAAATACCGATTTCACGGCCGGCATTGAAAAGACTATGGACGTCTACACGCCGCTGGCGGGTTGGAGCAACCAAGTCTTCTTCCTCAGTGATGGCAACCCCAACGAGCAAACGGGAATGGGCGGGCATTCGCTTGCAAATCAGACCAAGACGGACTGGACCGCATTCCTGAATGGGGCAAATCCGGTCAACGTTACGACAGTCGGCATAGGTGACGGTGTCAGCGACCAGCGCCTGAAGGACGTAGATCTCGATGCCGATACTGACAAGACGCCGTTGCGCGCTAACACCTTCGATGCGCTTATCCAGACACTTCTCGATGCCATCGTTGGCGGGGACGTATCCGGTAATGTGCTGGAAGGCACCGACGGGCAGGCCAATACCGCCGATGATGATGTCTTCGGTGCGGATGGTCCAGGCCGCATTATGTCGATCAAGATTGGCAGCGTGACCTACACGTGGGATGGCAACAACGTCATCGACCCTGATGGTCCGGGCGCCAACATCTCCGGCACCAAGCTTAACAATGTCGCAACACCAGAGGGTGGCAAGCTCACGTTCGACTTCGCGACCGGCGAGTGGAGCTATGTTGCGCCCCAGGGTCATGCGGGGACTGAGACTTTCACCTACACGCTTGTCGACGGCGACGGAGATAAATCCAACGCCAATTTGACCATCAATGTTGTGGCTCCGATGACGGCTCAGGATGACATCGTTCTGACCAACATCGCGGACGGCTCTCCGATCGTCATTCCGACTGCGGCGTTGCTGCACAATGATGGTGGTGGCACTCAGTCCGGCTCGTTGAATATCCAGTCCGTCGGCAGCGCTTCGGGAGGCACGGTGGCAAAGCCTGGCGAGGTGGTATTCGATCCGACGAACCCCTCTCAGACGATAGTGGTTGAGGAGAATTTCTCGTCAGGTTCAGGCAGCTTTACCTATCAGGACAATCTGTATGGCGGAACGGGTAGCGATGCGGATGGCTCACGTGTAAATGCCGGTCAAGGTGGCAACAATGGTGCACTGCACCTTGATTTGGGTGGGGGCAATTCCTCTCGTACCAACATGAACGGCGGCTTCCAGCGCACGTTTGATCTTGCAACAGCAGGTATTGTCGCAATCTCGTTCTCGTACCGCGTCCAGCTTAGCGGACAGACCGACAACGGAGATGACGTCAAAGTGCTGGCGCGGATCGATGGGTCCAATCTGGATAGCGACGGCTTCGTGCACGAACTCAAGGGGGTCAGCAACACTAACGTTGGGCAAGATTCAGGCTGGGTGACCGTGACTTACAACGTCCAGCTTAGTGCCGGTTCTCATACGCTCGACCTCGGTGGCTTGATGACCGCCAAGGACGCCAATAACGAGACCGCTGATATCGATTTCGACAACGTGGCGGTGAAGGTAACGCCGAATGTCTTCGCTAATGGCTCCTTCGAATATGTCGCTAGCGATGGCATTAGTCATGATACCGGCGCCGTTACGGTTCAAGCTGTCAACAGCAGCACAATCACCGGCACGAATGCCGACGAAGTCCTCATTGGCGGCAGCGGAGCCGACACGCTCAATGGCGGTGGTGGCAAAGACTACCTGATCGGCGGGGCTGGTAACGACATCCTCAACGGAGGGGCGGGTGACGATATCCTCGCCGGCGGACTTGGCAAGGATACGTTGACCGGTGGCGCAGATGCCGACACGTTCGTGATCGACCCATCGGCACTGACTGCTGGCACCCAGATGGCCGACATCATCACCGACTACAAAATCGGTGAAGGAGATGTGGTTGATCTCTCCGAGTTGTTGGGCAGTAACGTCAATGCCGGGAACATCGGGGACTTCGTTCGCACGGTGGAGGGTGGCAGTGGTGCGGCCGACCAGTTGCAGGTGAACCAGAACGGGTCTGGCAACAATGCTGATTTCGTCACCGTTGCCCATCTGAACGCCGATGCTGGCGTGAAGATCCTTTATGACGACGACCTGGCTGCAGCTACGGTCAATCACACCCCTTGACATGGACGATGCCGGCCTGCCTTCGAGGTGGGCCGGTGTTGAATTCACGCATTGGTTGTTGTAGTTGTAGCCGTCGTAGGGTGGGTAGAATTCGGGGAACGATTGATATGATTTCGGTGCGTAAAATCCTGGCGTCGGCCGCTATTTTCGCAGTGGTTCTGCCAGTTCAGGCTGCCGATCTCGGCGTCGGTTCCAATCAGTGTCAGTTGGCAACGAGTTCCACTTTGCTTGGCGAAACCAGCAACGCGGCTCTCAAGGAAGACGTCGTCAAGCTGATGAACGAAGCCGTCAGCGTGGCGGACGACAGCCAGTGGATCAATTCGCGCAGGCCAGCCTTCACTTGGGCATCTGAGGCCAAGGTGGCTTGCGGCAAAGCCTATGGCTATCTCAAGGCCGACTACCGCGATGAGGACACGCTCAACAAATGCGAGTGCTTTCACGCCCGCATGGTTCAGTACATGAACTGATCGCCCGCATGGGCCTGTTCCATATCCGGCGTGGCATCTCCTGTCTTGCACTGACTCTGGCGGTTTTGACTGGCGGTTGCCAGTCGTCCGCGGGGCCTGAAGCGCTTGAAAGTGCTAAGGCGGATGCCGGTGCCAGCTCGAGCGCACCTGTTGTCGCTTTGCAGTCCTTTGGCAGTGGACCAGCACGTATCGACATCTTTCTGGATTCCAGCATCGCAAATTCCGCGAATGACTATCGAGATGGCGCAGCACTTGCGGTCAAGGAACTCGGTGCAGGGCAATTGACTTTGGTGGCGCATGATCTGCGGGCGCAAGGGGTCGCCATCGCCCATCAGATCAAGCTATCTGCCGACGGCGGGACGAGGATGCTTATCGGGCCACCATCTCTTGCCAAGGCGCTTGCGGACACCTCGTCCAAGCAGCCTGCAATGCTTCTGGCCGCAAATGCGTCTGCGTCTGCGGTTGCGATCCAATCCGATGAAATCGGTGGCGCTATCGAGATCGCTTCATATGCGGCCGGTGCGGGCCGTGCCAAGATCATGGTCGTTTCGACCCGTCCGCTCGACACCGCGGAGGTTCAGCGCTTGCGCGCTGGGCTGAAGAAGGCAGGTGTACAACTTCTCGACATTGTCACCGACCCGACATCGGCGGATGGCGCGGCCAAGCTTGCGCGACTTGGCGAGGCGCAAGCCGTCCTGCTGATTGGCGCCGATGCGCCCAAAATTGCCGCGCCTGCATTGCGCCAACGTGGTGGGCTTGATGCCAGCGTTCCATTCCTTGGCACTTACGTCTGGCCCGCGAGTACCTATGGCGAACCGGTGCTGGAAGGATCACTGCTTGCGTTGATCGACCAGAATGCCCTGAAGCGAATATCCGGACGCTTCCAGTCTGCCTATGCGCGCCCGCTCTCCCTGGAGGCTGCTTACGGTTTCGATGCGGTGGCAGTCGCCGCCGGCATCGTCCGGACCAAGGGATCTGACGCACTGAAGCCGGTCGCTTTGCGATCAAGTTCAGGATTTACCGGGGCAACTGGAACATTCCGCTTCAACGCTGATGGCCATGTTGAACGGCGATTGGCGATCTATCGCTTGTCCGGTGGCAAGCTCGTGCTTCAGGACGGTGCGCCTTCCGGATTTTGAATTGAGAGCCGCCGCTCGGGTGGCCAGGTTTTTTTATCCGGCAGCCGGAGAAAAACGACCGCTATTGAAGCCGGCTATCGTTCTGATCGGAAGCTGAAGTATTCAGAAACTGATACTCGATCCAGTCGTGCCCAGGCGCCTGTGTCATGGCCAGTGTTCCTACGGCAGTGCGCAGGAGGTCGTCGAAGCCGATACGGCTGGACACAATCACGGCGCCGGCTCGGATGGACATCGGATAGTGGGTGCCTGCAGGATAGAATTGCATCTTCGTCACGTTGTCGTGGATACGTTCGGCGACACCGCGCGCATCGGTCTCGTTCGCACCAGGGAGAAACACGCCAAACTGGTCGCCGGAGACGCGGCCGACGATATCGCCGTTGCGCACGGTGGTCCTGATCGTTGCCGCGACGCTGCTGAGAGCCTCGTTCCCCCAACTGAAGCCGAAACGGCTGTTGATGACTTTGAGATCATCGACGTTGATGAGCAGGATGGTGCCGAGCGGGTTGCTGCCGGGCGCGGAGTTGCGATTGGAGTAGGTATCGACAAGTGCTGAGAAAGTCGGCTCATTGAGGCAAGATGTCAGGCCGTCATTTTGTGCCGATTTTTGCGCCTGCCTGCGCAATATGGCGGCCTTCGATGCAAGCAACCCACAGGTGATTGCCAGCGGCAGTCCGACGAGAATCGAAACGGTCAGGGTGAGGCCAAGTTCTCTGCCCGCGGCGAGCGAGGGTGACGCCGCATTGAAAATGCCATACGCAGCCAAGGCAAGTGCAATGCCGGCAACCGTTCCTACGGTTGCCCAATAAAGGGTCTGCTTGTTGCGGAACAAGAAGGTCTTCGCTGATCCCCAGTCCATCGTCCTGTCACATCCCCGTTTTTCTATCCGCAGTTCAATAATGCACCGGCGTAAAGTTGACGTTGCGTCGACATTTCACATTTGATCGATTTGGCTAAAGTCTGGGTAACGGAAACCGAATTGCGGAGCAGCCTCAATGCCATCAAGCCTGATTTCCCGTGCTGCCGCATGGGTTGCTATCATCTGCGTCAGTTGCCTGGTCGCCTCGATTTCAGGGGTCCAACCGGCTGTATCAGCCTCGGCGCAGACCGAAGTCCGCCAATTCGACGCGAAGACCGGTAAATGGGTCAAGAAGCGCGTTGACAACAACAAGCTTGCACGCAGGCTCAACGTCGCGCCTGTCCCGCCACAGATCGTCCCCTATGAAGGGCGCGCGCGTCCAGGAACTATTATCGTGGATACCGGCCAGCGGCGTCTGCTCTACGTCAACCGGGATGGTACGGCGACCAGCTACATCATCGGGGTCGGTCGGGAAGGTTTCAGTTGGAGAGGGTCGGAAAAGATCAGCCGCAAGGCGGAATGGCCGAGTTGGACACCTCCGGAAGAAATGCGACAGCGCGAAGCGGCCAATGGGAGAATATTGCCTGCAACCATGGAAGGTGGGCCGGATAATCCCCTTGGTGCTCGTGCACTCTACCTTGGAGGTACACTTTATAGAATACATGGAACTAACGAGCCGTGGACGTTGGGAAAAGCGATGTCGTCTGGCTGTATAAGAATGGCAAATGAGGATATTATTGAGCTCTACAATAAAACTAACATTGGAAGCGTGGTTATAGTTCAGTAAAATCTTATGTATATGTGTGGCGAAATCGCAACAATAATCAGGATTTCCTTGTGACGCGGAGCGTTCACCGCAGCGGGGGTTGATGATTCTTAATCCAATCGGCATACGGTACGAGGGATTGGTATTCTGAAGCTGCTGTTTAATGCGGTTCTGTATGAGTGGGGTGGCGGGCAATGCGTATCTCAGTACTACGGGTCATTTCTGCAGCGCTGTTTGCGGGAGCCGCGCTTGCTCCGGTAGGAGCCAAGGCAATGTCGCTCAAGGAAGCGATGGCTGTAACTCTGGAATCCAATCCTGAAATCGGCCAGGCATCAGAAAACCGCGAAGCGATCGAGTTCGAGTTGCGTCAGGCGCGGGGTCTCTATCTCCCCAGCGTCGATCTGGAAGCATCGGTTGGCGCCCGCGACCTGGACAATCCTTCCCGGCGGCTTGGCGGCATCGATGATGATCCGCTCTATCCGTCTGAAGTTGGGTTGACCATTACACAAAAACTTTTCGACGGTGGTGGGCGTCGGGCGGAACTCGAGCGTCAGGCTGCTCGTGTCGACAGCGCGGCTTTCCGCGTCCTTGAGCGTTCGGAAACGCTCGGGCTGCAGGTCGTGCGCGAATATCTGGAGATTCTCCTGCAAGCGCAGATCGTTGAGGAATCTCGCCGCAATATGGGTTTCCACCAGCAGGTTATATCCGACATCGGCTCGCTGATTTCTGGTGGTACGCTAACCGAGGCCGACCGTCAGCAAGGGCAGGAGCGGTTGCTGGCCGCGAAGGCCCGCATGAAAGAGGCGGAAGAGGAACTTGAAGCCGCAAAGATCCGCTTCCTGAAACTGGTTGGGAAGCCTTTCTCCAACGCCTCGATGCCTGCTTCCATGGCTTCGGCGCTTCCGAAGTCGCTTGATGCGGCGATAGGGCTGGCGAGGGCCAACAACCCTCGCATCAAGGTTGCCAATGCGGACATCGATGTTGCCGACGCCCAGGTCGATGCTGCGCGCTCCAAGATGCTGCCCGAGATATTCCTCGAAGGTCGGGCTCGTACAGGAAACGACATCGATGGCAGCGAGGGCCGCACGTCCGATCTACAGGCGCGCGTCGTTGCCAAATGGAACCTGTATCGTGGTGGCATCGACATCGCCAACGAACAGGAACAAATCCGCCGGGCCAGCGAACAGCGCCTCGTGCTTCATCAGAATTACCGGGAAGTCGAGGAAGCAGTCCGCATCTCGTGGGACCGCCGACTGCGCCAGATGGATCTGGCAAGCACGTTCCGGGAACAGGCCGCATCGAACGGACAGTTGGTGAGTTCCTACCGCGATCAGCTTGCGGTTGGCCGCCGTTCCCTGCTTGACGTTCTCGGCGCACAGAACTCGCGCTACACCGTCAATATCCTGGCGAAGACCGCGGAATTCGCAGCTCGTTTTGCCGAGTACCGCTTGCTCGCGGCGACGGGAACGTTGTTGAGCACGATGAATTTGCAGGCCGCCAAGCAGTCCGACGCCTACGCGCGCAAGGAATTTAACGTTCCGGAAACTGCTCCGACTGAAACCTATCGTCGTCTGCCTTCGCAGCAGGTCAACGACTTACCGCTGGATCTGCTTGCCCCTATCAAGTAACCAGCGGGAAAGTCTTTGCGGCATAGGCTGCAATGGATAGAGCGGTTCGAACGCTGGCAGCCATTTGTCCGATGGAACGCAGGCTGCTTGCCTTTCTTCGCAGCACGCGTCGTCTCGTATAGCGAGAGGCTTTCATGAATTCGGCGCCCGAGTTGTCCGTTGTACGGGCCGAAGCTACCGAGGTCGATGTCCCGGCGAGAGGGCAACCCTTCAGGGCTGCCTTTCAACGGGCGGCAATATTTCTTGGCAGACCCGGTTCGGATGTCGTGCTTTTTTCAGGCATTCCCTTCGACGAGGCATCGCCCAGCCTCGAGGACGTCCAACGGTTGAGCGACCGCATCGGTCTCGAAGTGAGAGACCTTGGTTGGCGTGAACTGACCTCCGATAACCTCGATCTACCGGCAATTCTTCTCCTGAACGACGGATCGGCCCTATCCCTGCTTGAAAATATGGTGGGAGGGGATTTCGATTCCTCGCTGTTGGCGCTGGCCAATTCCCAGGTTCAGGGTGGCCCGCTGCGTAAGGAGGAAGTACGGGCGGTTCTGTCCTTCGGCATTGTCAGCGCGGATACGATGCAGTCCGCCGTGGAAGGCATGGATGGCAGGATCGTTCGGAGGCACTGGTTGGCCAGTGCGTTGCTGCCGTTTTGGCGATCCTATGCGCAGGTCGCTTTGGCGGCGCTGTTCATCAATCTTCTGGCGTTGGCCTCGCCGCTCTTCACCATGAATGTGTACGACCGCATTTTGCCCAATGATGCCAAATCGACGCTTTGGGTGCTTGCTATCGGTGTCGCCGGCGCAATCCTCTTCGACCTACTTTTGAAAACCGCGCGCTCGGCCCTCATCGACTATGCGGGCAGGCGCGCCGATATCAAGCTTTCATATCTTTTGTTCGAGAAGGTCCTTAACGCGACCATGGCGTCGAGGCCGATGCAGACGGGCGACTACGCCAGCCGCATCACGCAATACGAGTTCGTGCGAGAGTTTTTTACCTCAAACACCATCAGCGTGTTGATCGATACGGTCTTCGTTTTTGTGTTTCTGATCGTGATCTATCTCGTGGCCGGGTGGATTGTGATCGTTCCCGCCGTTGCGTTTGCCATCGCGCTGGGCATCGGGCTGATTTCCCAGCACAGGATAGGGCGCAGGGTGGCCGCCGCATCCAACGAATCTTCGATGAAGCAATCGCTTCTTGTCGAGACGATCTCGACCATCGAGACAGTGAAGTCGTTGAGCGCGGAACGGATGCTGCTGCGCAAATGGCACGAATTGTCAAAGAAGGCGTCGCTGACCTCGGAAGAGATCAAGCAGCTATCGGCATCTGCGGCCAACTGGACGCAATTTGTCCAGCAACTGGTGTCGATCGTCATCATCATCGCCGGTGCCTACCAGTTTTCCAAAGGCCAGATGTCTTCTGGGGCAATCATCGCGGCGGTTATGCTTTCGGGCCGTACTGTCGCGCCGATGGGTCAGATCGCCATGACCCTTTCAAGGATGCGGCAGGCGATGCTTTCCTTGCGTATCCTCAATTCCGTGATGGAACAGCCTGAAGATCGCCCGACAGGCACAGGCTTCGTAAATCGGGAAATCCACACCGGGAGCTTTGCTTTCCAGAACGTGGAATTTGTCTATCCGAACTCCGACCAAAAGGTGCTGAATGGCCTGACATTTGCTGTCCAGCCTGGCGAGCGTGTCGGTATTATCGGCAGGATAGGGTCCGGCAAAACCACCCTTGGCCGCCTTCTGGCAGGTCTCTACCCGCCGACGGCCGGCAGCCTGATGATAGACGGCATCGATGTACGCCAATACCACCCGGCCATCATTCGCTCAGCTGTGTCGGTGGCTTCCCAGTCGGCGGATCTGTTTTCGGGATCGGTCAAGGAAAACCTGTTGATGGGGCGCGCCGACGCGACCGATGCGGAAATCATCGAGGTTGCGCGAAAAACGGGCGTCGACGAGTTCGTCTCCCGCCATCCCCGCGGCTATGACATGCAGGTCGGTGAACGCGGCAGCAATCTGTCCGGTGGGCAAAGGCAGGCCATGGCGATTGCACGTCTGTTGTTGGCCAGGCCCAAGATCATATTCCTGGATGAGCCGTCTGGCGCCATGGACCTCGCTTCGGAACGCAGGTTGATCAATCAACTGTCAACAGCGATCAGTCCGGACACGACGCTTGTCATCTCGACCCATCGCTACAGCATGCTGGAATTGATCGATCGTCTCATCGTTCTGGAAAATGGACGCGTGATCGCAGACGGTCCCAAGAAGGCCGTGATAGAGCAACTCCAGAAGAACGCGGCGCGTCCGACATGATTTTGCTCGGCGACCAACCGGCATCTCGTATCGCTCAGGCCGAGGGGAAGCGGCAATGACCGACAAACCGCCGTTTTGGGCGCGAGCCAGTCTCATCGTCGTAATTCTGCTTATCATTTCGTTCGTGGCATGGGCGGCGATCACGCAGGTCGAGGAAATCGCCCGTGGCGAGGGCAAGGTGATCCCGGTCTCACGCACCCAGGTCATCCAGGCGAGCGAGTCCAGCGTCGTGCAGGAGATCGCGGTGAAAGTCGGGCAGATCGTCAAGAAGGACGAACTCATCGTGCGGCTGGACGACACCGCGACGACCTCGACATTGGGCGAGCTCGAGGCACGTGCGCGCGCGCTGCGCGCACAGATCGCGCGTCTCGAACTGGAGCAGACGGGAGACATGGTCTCGCCCATGACCTGCCCGGAGGAAGTCAGGAAATCCAGCCCGGAAGTTTGCGACAACGAGGCGCAACTGTTGAAGGCGCGACGGGATGCTTTCCAGAACAAGCTTTCAGTTTTGCAGGAGCGCCATCTGCAGCGCCGCAAGGAACTGGATGAGGCTCTTGTCGGCATCCAGCGTCTGGAGGCCAATATCGAAGTCTCGCAGAAGGAGGCCGCACTATTGGAGCCGCTGGTTGTCCGTAAACTTGCGCCGCAGACCGACCTCTTGCGCATCCAGAAGGAGTTGACGGACTCGAGCGGCCAACTGAAATTGCTGCAGGAATCCCTCGACCGTATTCGTGGCTCCATCAAGGAAGCTTCGCTTCAAGTGGACGAGCTGACGCTGGTTTTCCAGCAGGAAGCGCTGGCTGAAAAGACCAAGGTCCTAGCCGACCTCTCCGTCGCGATGGAAACCATTCGCGGCGCGACCGATCGGGTCCAGCGAACAGATTTGCGTTCGCCTGTCGACGGCGTGGTGAACCGCCTGGAGATCACCACCATAGGCGCCTACGTGCAGCCGGGAACCGTGGTTGCGGAAGTCGTTCCGACTTCCGACGTCTTATTGATAGAGGCACGCATCTCGCCGAAGGATGTCGCTTTCATCCGCGTTGGACAGCCGGCGCTGGTGAAGGTCACCGCCTTCGACTTCTCCATTTATGGAGGACTTGCTGGTGAGGTTTCCAACGTTTCCGCGGACTCGATGTTCGACGAGAAGTCCGGAGAGACCTTCTACCTCGTTCAGGTCAAAACCGACAAATCCGAGATCGTTCATGACGGCAAGTCGCACGCCATCATTCCCGGCATGATCGCCTCCGTCGATATCATGACAGGCAAGAAAACTGTCCTTCAGTATCTGCTGAAACCAATCAACAAGGCCAGAACAGAAGCCATGCGGGAGCGATAGCGTGGCTTCTGCAGCCGGAGAACCGGAATCCAGTTCACTTGCCAGCGACGCTGAACCCGTCTTCCGGGTAGTGGAGGACCAAGACACGCGTCGTGGCATCCGTCTCGAACGCGCCTATTGGCAGGCTTTGCGCGATATCGCGAACGCAACTTCGCAGAAGACAGGGACCCTCGTAAAAGCGATCGTCGACCAAGCGCCTGACGTGACGAACGCGACCTCGCTGCTCCGTGTCTACTGCCTCAAATGGGCGCTAGGCGAGTTGAATGCAGCCCGTCAGATTTCCAACCCATCTCTCGTCGCTAACCTCGTCCGGGCTTCGCCGGGTGCTGCCTTCGCCTTGGGTCTCGACAAGCGCATTGTTGCTTACAATCAATCTTTCCTGGCGTTCGTTCAGGCTCGCTTTTCATATGCCGCACCAGGCCCTATCGGCAGGGATTTTCGACTTGCCCTAGATGTTCATCTGGCAGATCTGGCGGCAAGCCTGAAGACGAATGGCAACACACCGACCACCGTTGGTTTCGTTGTCGGTCTGGGCGACCGGCGCTTGCGTGGCAATCTCAGTTCCATATTGGCGCCCGTCACGGGACAGGATATCATCCTGTGCTACGTCTTGCCGTAGTGCTTCTATCGCAAAAATTTACGCTGCTTGTCAGGATGGATCGCGGACGCCTTCGCCCGGCTGCACGGCTTCCAGCGATTTCGGACGCTTCTGCATGGCGAATTCCGAACCCGTCTTGTAGCCATGAACCCAGGCTTTCTGCATGCTGAGGGAATAGAGCGCCTGGTACTGCGGTAACTGCCTGTCGGTCAGCACAGCATCGCGCAGGTTGTCCAAGATATAAGTATTGCTCGACGTCGATATCGCAAGCACCGCGTGATAGAAATTCCGGCTTGAATCACGAAGCACCACAAGAGCCATGCTATCCGCCGGCAAGCCGACAGCCCTGAGAGCGGCCATCTTCAGGATTGCGAAGTCCTCGCAATCGCCTTTGCCTGATGCGAGAATTTCCTTAGGTGTCGCCCAGTAGTCGAGTACGCCATAGATATCTTTGTCGCTGCGATAGTCGATCAGGCGATTGATCGCTTTGTTGATGGCAGTGATTTTACCCAGCAGGGGCTGATCTTGAATGGAATCGGTCGTATCCCTAAGCAGGTTCAAACGAATGCGACACGCGGCAAGTCCGTCGCAATCCTCCGTCGCCAGCCTGTCTACATTCGCCTCGATCTCTGCCCAGCGCACCGCCATGCCCGGTTTGAAGGGGAATGCCACTGAAGCAAATATTCCCGACACCACTGAGCCGGTGCTTATATAGTCGAGTTGCTTGTCGGTTAAGGCAGAGTCATTGCCGACGCCAGCAATGCTCCCTGTCAGCATACAAGCGGTGACGGCTGCGGTGAGGGCGCTGCCAACCCACCTTCCCGCTACTCGTATCCTCTTGTGAAACATCTGCCTGTCCTCGGCTAACCGAGGACGAGATTAGTTCAGGGAGTTGTATATCGAGCTAAGGGAGATGGTATAATTTCCGCAGAATTATCAGAGCGGTTTTATTCAACAAAACTTAAAAGTTTAGATTAAGTATTGGGAATAAGGGGCAATCGTCGGCTACGGCTACAGCGGTATCATCGTCGCCATCCTGGGCCAGTTGCACCCGCTTGGCGTGGTGATCGCCTCCATCGTCTTCGGCGCACTGCTCAACGGTGCGACGCTGATGCAGATCAAGACCGGCGTTCCCTCGGCGCTGATCTACGCCGTGCAGGCCGTTCTCCTGCTGTTTTTTCTTGCCGGATGGGCCGCTTGTCATTTTCGACTCCGGAGGATGAGCCATGCTTGAGGAATTGCTCCAGGCCTCGATCCTGATGAGTGTGGCCGCGGCCGCTATCCGCATAGCCACGCCCCTGCTTCTGGCTGCCCTCGGAGAACTCGTCGCCGAACGGAGCGGCGTCTACAATATGGGCCTGGAAGGCATGATGCTGATGGGCGCTTTCACCGGCTATCTCGGCGCTTATCAGAGCGGATCTCTTTGGTTCGGCGTTTTCGTGGCATGTTTCACCGGCGCGATGATGGCGCTGGTTTTTGCCTTCCTGGTCATCACGCTGAAGGTGGAGCAGATCGTTACCGGCCTTGCTGTCAACCTTCTCGGTGCGGGGCTTTCCACCTACTGGCTGCGCGCGGCATTCGCGGGGGAAGGCCAGACGCCAACGATTCCATTCTTCGGCAATGTGCAAATTCCAGTTCTGAGCGATATTCCGGTGCTGGGACCGATCCTGTTCGACCAGAAATTGCTGACCTATGTGGCGTTCCTCCTAGTGCCGGCAGTCTGGTTTTTCCTGTTCAGGACCCGTTTTGGGCTGATCGTGCGATGCGCCGGCGAGAACCCCAAGGCGCTCGACGTCAAGGGCGTCAAGGTCGCGCCGATCCAGTATGCGGCGGTCGTGTTCGGCGGATTGATGGCCGGACTCGGTGGAGCGTTCCTGTCCGTCGCGTCGGCGGCTCGCTTCGTGCCCGACATGACCAATGGACGTGGCTGGCTCGCCATTATCATCGTTATCGCCGGACAATGGCGACCCTATTCGATCCTCGCCGCAACGCTCATGTTTGCATTTCTCGATGCGCTACAGTTGCAGATTCAGGGCATCGGCATCGCGATCCCCTACCAGTTGATGCTGATGCTGCCTTACGTCGTGGCGATCGTGGCGATGATGGCAAGCCGCTCGCAGGCAAGCGCGCCCGCCATGCTGGGCGTGCCCTACTCTCGCGAATAACGAGAGTGGCTCCCGAGTTGTTCTGTCGGGATGGCTCAAAGCGTCATGCCATATAGGATCGTCCGCTTCCGGTTCATGTTCAAACGGCAGCCTTATCTTACAATGAGCACCGGTACTTTCGAATGGTGCACGACTTCGGCGGTCTGGCTGCCCAACAGGATACGGCTGACCCCGCGGCGACCATGAGAGGCCATGACAATCAGGTCCGCGCCCATGCCAGTGGCCGCATCGACAATCGCTTGTGCGGGCAGGGCACTGGTTTCATGCAATGTCTCCATCTCAATACCGGCTTGAGATGCAGCCTCTTTTGCACGTGCAAAAGCTGCTTCTGAATGTTTTCTCTGGGCGTCAGTCCAAGAACCTATGGTTGCAGCACTTTGCAGCGGATAAGGTTCGGAGATCGTAATGACAGTCACTTTGCTATGGAGCGCTTTGGCTAAAGAAACCCCATAATCGACACCTCGCTGGGCGAGGTCCGAACCATCTGTGGTTATCAGGATATGATTATACATTTCGTCTCCTTGGGTTGTGTGGAAACCCTTGTACGAAAAGCTAGGGCGATGCTTTGATACCCATCAAATGATCGGCGAATTGCTGCCGGACGGACAGCCGAAGCGCTTGTGGCGCCACATTCGCGCCAGCACTGCCCTCTGATCTAATCCAGTCTTCCACGACGCTTCCCTATCCATGAAGCGCCCTAGGTCGTGAACTCATAAATCTGGTCGAAATGGTGTGAGGCCATCTGTTCGGATACGCGGAGAAAGAGCGCAGGAAATGTCATTCATTTTCA
>CAZROU010000009.1:0-101974 GCA_964601795.1 uncultured Mesorhizobium sp.
GAAGCGCCTCCCGGCAACAATCGTAACCTTCGCCCACTACGACCCGAAGAAAGAAAAACCTCGGTCGTAAAAAGGGGACGGAGACCTCCAGCCTGGCAACAGGCTGTCCAGCCGGCGCCGTGGCCCCCAACGGCGTCGGCTACCCATTTCCAGACCAAAGAGAATTTCAGCGCCGGAAGGCTCGCAAGACAAAAGCGGAAGCGTCCAGCACCATCAGAATCCGGACATCACCTGTGATGCCTCAGGCGCACGCCCGGCCCTTCGCTTTCTGAAGACAAAAGCTGCACCCCCGCCTCCTCCAGCGCCTTGACGAGCGAATCCTCCGACGCGCGATGCAGCGTATGGCGGTGACACTCGAAATCCTTGATCGTGCTTCGCGACACGCCGGCAATGCTCGCCAGCTGTTCCTGCGTCCAATTGAGCAGACCACGAGCCGCCCGGCATTGCTCTGGTAGTAGATTCATCAAATTAATGCCTTGCCGAATTGCACCCAAGTCAACCATAATGGGCGAGATCAGGCAATGGGCGCCGATTTCCTATATGAGCAACTGCACGGAATGATGGGTGACACATCGCTATTATTGATCATTGTCTTGCCGTTCGTCGGCAGCCTCATTGCTGGCCTTTTGCCTTCAAATGCACGCAACGCTGAAGTCTGGCTGGCCGGCGCTGTCGCTCTCGGCGAACTGGTTCTGGCCTCGGCGGCATATCCGGCGATTGCCGCAGGCGGAGCAATCCGCGCCGACCTCGAATGGATCCCCACGCTAGGCCTCAATTTCACACTGCGAATGGACGGCTTTGCCTGGCTGTTCGCGACGCTGATCAGCGCCATCGGCTTCCTCGTCGTGCTCTACGCACGCTACTACATGTCGCCCGAGGATCCGGTTCCGAGGTTCTTCTCGTTCCTGCTGGCCTTCATGGGCGCCATGCTTGGAATAGTGATCTCGGGCAATCTCATCCTGCTCGTCATCTTCTGGGAACTGACCAGCATCTTTTCCTTCCTGCTGATCGGTTACTGGCATCATAACGCCAGCGCGCGCGACGGCGCGCGCATGGCCTTGACCATCACCGGCATTGGCGGCCTTGCCCTTCTGGCCGGCGTGCTTTTGATTGGCCATATCGTCGGCAGCTACGATCTCGAGCGTGTCCTGGATTCCGGCGATCTGATCCGCTCGCACGAACTTTATGTGCCGGCGCTGGTCCTTATCCTGCTCGGCGCGCTGACAAAGAGCGCGCAGTTTCCATTCCATTTCTGGCTGCCCAACGCCATGACCGCACCGACGCCGGTGTCGGCCTATCTGCACTCGGCCACCATGGTTAAGGCCGGCGTGTTCCTGATGGCAAGGCTCTGGCCGGTGCTGGCGGGTAGCCAGGAATGGTTCTGGATCGTCGGCCTTGCCGGCATGATGTCCTTTGTCCTCGGCGCCTACTTCGCGATCTTCCAGCAAGACATCAAAGGCCTGCTTGCCTATTCGACCATCAGCCATCTCGGCCTGATCACCATGCTGCTCAGCCTCGGCAGTCCGCTAGGTGCGGTCGCCGCGATCTTCCACATGATGAACCACGCCACCTTCAAGGCATCGCTCTTCATGGCCGCCGGCATCATCGACCACGAGACCGGAACGCGCGATATCAGGCGCTTGAGCGGCCTGTTCCGCTTCATGCCGATCACCGCCACCCTTGCCATGGTTGCAAGTGCCGCCATGGCCGGCGTCCCGCTGCTCAACGGTTTCCTTTCAAAAGAGATGTTCTTCGCCGAGGCGGTCGAAACGCACCAGATATCGATCCTTGATACGGCAGCTCCTTATGCAGCCGTGCTTGGCAGCGCGTTTGCCGTCGCCTATTCGATCCGCTTCATCCACGGCGTCTTCTTCGGGCCGCCGCCGAAAGACCTGCCGCATACACCGCATGAAGCGCCGTTCCTGATGCGGTTTCCTATGCAACTCTTGGTTCTGGCCTGCCTGATCGTGGGCATCGTCCCCGGTATCACCGTCGGCCCGTTCCTGCATGCCGCGGTCACCTCCGTGCTGGGTCCGGCCACACCGCAATATAGCCTGTCGGTCTGGCACGGCTTCACGCTTCCGCTGATCATGAGCGTCGTGGCGCTGCTTGCCGGGGCAATTCTGTACCTGCTGTTGAAAGGCTACCTCGCCCATTGCGAGGAAGGTCCGCCGATCTTTCGCAAGCTCAAGGGGCAGCGCATCTTCGAGCGTGCCATGGTCACCGTTTCGTGGAGATGGGCACGCTTCCTGGAAAGCCAGCTTGGCACGCGCCGGCTTCAGCCGCAGCTACGCCTGCTGGTCCTCGCGGCTTTCGCCGCCGCGCTGTGGCCGCTCTATTCGCTCGGCTTCGATCCGGGCCGGCTGAATATAGCAAATGCCGATCCGATCTTCGCCGCGATATGGGCGATCGGCATCGCCTGTGCGCTCGGCGCGGCCTACCAGGCCAAGTTTCACCGGCTTGCGGCAACAATCCTGCTCGGGGGGGCGGGCCTTGTCACCTGCCTCACTTTCCTCTGGCTTTCGGCCCCTGACCTTGCACTGACCCAACTGCTGGTCGAGATCGTGACGACCGTTCTGCTTTTGCTCGGCCTGCGCTGGCTGCCGAAACGCTTCGAGGACAAGTCGGCCGATATCGTGACCATTGGAGCGCGCTTGCGCCGCATGCGCGATCTCGTCACGGCGATTGCCGTGGGTCTGGGCGTGACGCTGATTTCCTATGCCATGATGACACGCAAGCCACCCGCGACAATTGCCGACTACTTCCTGCAAAACGCGTACAGCGAAGGCGGCGGCAAGAATGTCGTCAACGTGATCCTGGTCGATTTCCGCGGCTTCGATACGTTCGGCGAAATCACGGTGCTGGGCATCGTCGCCTTGACCGTGTTTGCCTTGCTGCGCCGCTTCCGTCCGGCTCCCGACAGTGTCGAACGGCCTGAACAGCAGCGCATCCAGAAGGACTTCGACGAAGCCCGGCCGGATCGCGAAGCGGGCGACACGGTAAGCGACTACCTTCTGGTGCCATCGGTCATCATGCAATGGCTGTTTCCGGTGATCATCGTGCTTGCGGCCTATCTTTTCCTGCGCGGACACGACCTTCCCGGTGGCGGATTTGCTGCGGGCGTGGCGATGGCTGCCGCCTTCATCCTGCAATACATGGCGGCAGGAACGGTCTGGGTCGAAGACAGGCTGCGGGTGCTGCCGGTCAACTGGATCGGCTTTGGCCTGCTGTTCGCAGCCCTGGTCGGAATGGGCTCATGGCTTTTCGGCTACCCGTTCCTGACATCGCATTCGCAATATCTGGACCTACCCCTGATTGGAAAGGTTCCGGCAGCCACGGCTGCCCTGTTCGACCTTGGCGTTTTCTCGCTGGTCGTCGGCGCGACCGTGCTCATGCTCATCGCGCTTGCCCACCAGTCGATCCGCCGGCTGCGAGCCTCGCGCATCGCCGCCGAAGCTGCATCGGAGAGCGTGTGATGGAGTTTACGCTCGCGCTTGCCATCGGCGTTCTCATCGGCTCCGGCGTCTGGCTGATGCTCAGGCCGCGCACCTTTCAGGTCATCATCGGTCTTTCGCTCATATCCTACGGCGTCAACCTGTTCATCTTCTCCATGGGCAGGCTGCGGGTCGATGCGGCGCCGGTGCTCGGATCGGGCGGAACCGTCAATCCCGGCGACTACGCCGACCCGATCCCGCAGGCGCTCGTGCTGACCGCCATCGTCATCGGCTTTGCCACGACGGCGCTGTTCCTTGTAGTACTGCTTGTGTCGCGCGGCTTGACCGGCAGCGACCATGTCGACGGCAGGGAGCCGAACTGATGGGTTGGCTCGACCAGATCCTCATCGTGCCGATCGTGCTGCCGCTCGTAACAGGCGCAATCCTGCTTCTGTTCGATGAGCGCCGCCATGTGCTGAAGGCGATGATCAACGTCGTCTCGACAATGGCGTTGACGCTCGTGGCGCTGGTGCTGCTCAATCTTGCCGATGCGCCTCCGGCGGATGCCAATGCCGCGACCACCGGCGTCTACCTACTCGGCAACTGGGCCGCCCCATTCGGCATCGTGCTGGTGCTCGATCGGCTGTCGGCACTGATGCTCATGCTGACCTCGGTGTTGGCCTCGGCGGCGCTGGTGTTTTCGCTGGCGCGCTGGCACCGCAGCGGCCCGCATTTCCATACGCTGTTCCAGCTTTTGCTGATGGGTCTCAACGGCGCATTCCTGACCGGCGACCTGTTCAACCTGTTCGTGTTCTTCGAAGTGCTGCTGGCGGCATCCTACGGACTTGTCCTTTATGGCTCGGGCGCGCTCCGGGTAAAGGCGGGCTTGCATTACATCGTCGTCAACCTGGCCGGCGCTTCGCTTTTCCTGATCGGGGTCAGCCTGATCTACGGCGTCACCGGCACGCTGAACATGGCTGACCTGGCCGGGCGCATACCGCAGGTGGCCGAACACGACAGGATGCTTCTGGAGGCGGGCGCCGCCATCCTCGGCGTCGCGTTCCTTATCAAGGCCGGCATGTGGCCGCTCGGCTTCTGGCTGCCCAATGCCTACATGGCGGCGGCCGCGCCGGTCGCCGCGATCTTCGCCATCCTCAGCAAGGTCGGCATCTACGTCATACTAAGGCTGTCGCTGCTGTTGTTCGGCGCGGATGCGGGCGCTTCCTCCGGCTTCGGCGGCTCGTGGCTGCTGTTCGGCGGCATGGCGACCATCGTTTTCGGCGCAATCGGCGTGCTGGCCTCGCAGTCGATGGGCCGGCTCGCCGGTTTCTACCTGCTGGTCTCATCCGGCACGCTGCTGGCGGCAATCGGAACGGAAAGCGTCACCGTCACCTCCGGCGCGCTCTACTACATGGTCAGTTCGACGCTTGCGATCAGCGCCTTCTTCCTGCTGATCGAGTTGATCGAACGGGCGCAGAACCCGGCCGCCAACGTCCTGGCGGTCACCATGGAAGCCTATGGCGACGACATGGACGAGGAAGACGTCCAGGAAGAGGTCGGCGTCACCATTCCAGCCACGCTTGCGGTCCTGGGCAGTTGCTTTGCAGGCTGCGCATTGCTGCTGGCCGGCTTGCCGCCGCTTTCGGGCTTCATCGGCAAGTTCGCCATCCTGAGCGCCCTGTTCAATCCCGAAGGCCCGGGCCAGGGCGGCAGCGTCGCCGGCACGGCGTGGGCGCTGGTAACGGTGATCATCCTAGCCGGCCTGTCCGCGCTGATCGCCATGACACGCACCGGCATCCGCACCTTCTGGGCGCCGATAGACGAAACTGTGCCGCGCGTAAGGCTCATCGAAATCGCGCCGGTGGCAATCCTTCTTTTTCTTTGCTGCGTACTGACCGTGCAAGGCGGCCCGGCCATGCGCTACATGGACGCGACCGCACAGTCCCTGCATGCGCCGGCCCGCTATATACGCGACGTGTTGTCGGCTCCCCGCGTACCCGGCCCCGGATCGGGAGCGGCGCAATGAGCCGTCTGCTGCCCTACCCTCTGCTGGCAACGTCGCTGCTGATTATGTGGCTCCTGCTCAATGGGTTGTCCGCCGGCCACCTCGTTTTGGGCAGTATCGTTGCGTTGATGGCATCGCACGCCATGGTCGCACTCCAGCCGGACAAGCCGCGATTGCGGCGCTGGGGCCTGATCCCAAAGCTGGTCGCACTCGTCCTTGCCGATGTACTGCGTTCCAACATCGAGGTCGCAAGCATCATCCTGCAAGGCAGGCGAAGACAGTTCAGGTCCGGCTTCGTGATGATCCCGCTTGAACTGCGCGACCCGACCGGCCTCGCAGTTCTGGCCTGCATCATCACCAGCACGCCGGGAACGGCATGGGTTGAGTACCATGCAGGCAGCGGCCGTTTGCGCATTCACATCCTCAATCTGGTCGACGAGCAAGCGTGGATCGATCTGATCAAGCAACGTTATGAATCGCTGTTGCTGGAGATTTTCGAATGAGCGGCATCATCATGATCTGGGCCGTCACCATCGCACAGATATTCCTGGTCGGCGCGATGGCATGTGCGCTGCTGCGCCTTGCCCGGGGACCACGCGCGCAAGATCGCGTCCTCGGTTTCGACGCCCTCTACGTCGCCGCCATGCTTCTGGTGCTGACGATAGGCATCCGCACCGGCTCCACGATCTATTTCGAAGCGGCCCTGATAATCTCGCTCCTCGGCTTCGTATCCACCGTGGCGCTGGCAAAATTCCTCATGCGCGGCGAGGTGATCGAATGAGCCCCTTTGCCGATCTGCCGATCTGGGTTGCCCTGATTACGGCATTCTTTCTGATACTGGGTTCCGGCATCACCCTTTTGGGCGCTATCGGCCTTGTGAGATTCGAAAGCTTCTACCAACGGGTCCATGCGCCGACGCTCGGCACGACATGGGGCGCCGGCGGCATCCTCATCGCCTCGATCATCTGCTTTTCCGCGCTTCAGTCCCGCCCGGTGGTGCATGAGGTTCTGATCGCAATCTTCATGGTGGTCACGACACCGGTTTCACTGATGCTTCTGGTGCGCGCGGTCCTCTACCGCGACCGCACCGAAGGCAAGGGCGACGTGCCGTCCTTCGAACCCACCGGCGACGTCTCATCGGAGCCGCCGGCAACGGATAGAAAAAACTGAGGTTCGACGCCTCCGGCGACGCGTGTGCATCGACCCTTTTAACACGCATACCCATGAGGCCGAGAAGAATCCAACTCCCTTGATCGACGTCAACGAAGATGCGGTCAAACAGGATAATGAGCAGTCTGTCCGCCCGGAGAACTGAAGGTGACGATCCGAAACCTGCACCATGCCTTCGCGCCGCAATCGATTGCAGTTATCGGAGCATCCTGCCGGCCAGGATCAGTGGGATCGGTCGTGCTGGGCAACATCCTCAAAGGCGGGTTTGCCGGCGATGTCTGGTCCGTAAATCCGAAATACACCGAATTGAATGGCCGCCCCTGCTACGCTGCGGTCAAGGATCTCCCTTCGATTCCCGATCTCGCCGTGATCATGACCCCGGCCGACACAGTGCCCGGCCTCATCGGCGATCTCGGTGCCAAGGGTACGCGCGCCGCGGTGGTCCTATCGGCCGGCCTGACCGAACAGAACGGCTTGAGGCAGAAGATGCTCGATGCCGCCCGACCCCATCTCCTGCGCATCATCGGACCGAACGGCATTGGTCTCATGCTGCCGCACGCCAAGCTCAACGCCGGCTTTTTCCACATGGCGGCCGCACCGGGAGATATTGCGCTTCTGTCCCAGTCGGGTGCGATTGCGGCCTCGCTGATCGACTGGGCGGCCGACAATGGAGTAGGGTTCTCGCAGGTCGTCTCACTTGGCGACATGGCCGACGTCGACGTTGCCGACTGTCTGGACCTGCTCGCGGGAGACGCCAAGACCAGCGCCATCGTCCTCTATCTCGAATCCATTCCCAACCCCAGGAAGTTCATGTCGGCTGCGCGCGCAGCCGCACGGGCAAAACCCGTTATCGCGATCAAGCCGGGGCGTCACGCCGAAGCGGCCAAGGCGGCGGCCACGCATACGGGAGCGCTCTCTGGCGCCGATCGTGTGGTCGACGCCGCGCTGCGACGCGCCGGAATCCTGCGGATCAACGATCTTTCCGAATTGTTCGACGCCACCGAGACAATCGCCCGTTTTGCACCGCTGGAACGGACTGAGGTCGGCATTGTCACCAATGGCGGCGGAGCCGGTGTGCTGGCTGTTGATCGCTTGATGGATTTCGGCATCAAGCTGGCCGAACTGTCGACCGGGACACTGGAGACGCTTGACCGGATGCTGCCGGCAAACTGGTCGCGAGCCAATCCGGTGGACATCATCGGCGATGCCGCTCCCGAGCGCTATCGAACAGCCATCGCCGCCGTCGCCGCCGATACTTCCGTCGACGTGGTGCTGGCCATGAACTGCCCCACCGGCATCGCATCCTCCGCCGACGCAGCCGCCGCCGTCGCCTCGTTGGCGAAAGAAGGCGTCATCGGCGGCAAGCCTATTCTGTCCTGCTGGCTGGGCGCGGCCACCGCGCGCGAAGGCCGCCGACTGCTCCAGTCGTCGGGTATTCCGAGCTACGAAACACCCGCCGCCGCTGCCGCAGCGGTCGACTACCTGACCAGATGGTCACGGGCCCAGAGTTTGCTGCAGCGCGTTCCGGCAGCCGCTGCGGGGACATCGGTCGACCGCGCCGCTGCTCTCTCCATCTTCCGGCAAGTAGCGTCGGAAAATCGTCGGATTCTGACCGAGCCTGAGGCCAAGGCGGTCGTGAAAGCCTACGGCATTCCAGTGCCGGAAACCATCGTAGCCAGGTCTGTAAACGACGTCGGGCGAGCCGCGGAACAGCTCTTGCAAGGTTCCCAGAAGATCGTCATAAAGCTGCTCTCGAAATCCGTTTCGCACAAATCCGATGTCGGTGGCGTCGTTCTGAATATCGAAACCGCCAAAGGCGCGCGCAATGCCGCCCGTATCATCGAACGGAATCTGCGCCAACATGCGCCGGGAGCTTCCATCGACGGGTTTGCCGTCCAGCCGATGATAGAACGCAACCAGGCACAAGAACTGATCATGGGGATCGGTCGTGATGCCATCTTTGGCCCGATCCTCATGTTCGGAACAGGCGGAGTTGCCGTGGAGGTCGTCGACGATACCGCAATTGCGCTGCCGCCACTGGACGATGCCCTGGCCGGCGGCCTGATCGATCAGACGCAAGTCAGCCGTTTGCTTGCGGGTTTCAGGGGGCGCAAGCCGGCGGACCGCGCTTCGATCATCCGTGCCCTTAACGCTTTGTCGCAATTGATCGTCGACTTTCCATGTATCGTGGCAGCTGACGTCAACCCCTTGCTTGCCGATAGCGAGGGGGTGATCGCGCTCGATGTACGCTTCGAGATAGACCCGGAAACGGTCGAACAGCTTGGCCCCAACCCTGCGCTGATCATCCGCCCTTATCCGGCGGAATGGGCACGGGACCTGGTGGTTCGGAGCCGGACCTATCACGTGCGGCCGATCCGGCCAGCCGATGTGGCCCTCTATCCGGATTTCTTCGACCGAATGGACAAGGAGGACATGCGGCTCCGCTTTTTCAGCCTGAGCAAGCACTTCTCCGACAAACTCCTGATCCGCCTGACGCAACTCGACTATGATCGCGAAATGGCGTTCGTGGCTTTGGATCGAGACGGCAATCTATGCGGGGTCGCAAGGATTTTCGCCGATCCCGACCATGAGACGGCCGAATACGCGTTGCTGGTGCGCAGTGACCTCAAGGGACAGGGCCTCGGCTGGACGATGCTGCGGCATCTGCTCGACTATGCCAAGGCAGACGGCCTGAAACGGATCGACGGCACGGTTCTGAGCGAGAACTCAGGCATGTTGAAAATGTGTCGCGAGTTCGGCTTTCAGCTTGCTGTCGACAAGAACGATCCCGGCATCGTCAAGGTATCCCTGGATCTTTTGCACACAGCCTAGGCTATGGCCGCTTGCGAACCGCGAAGAACCATAACTGCATCTTCGGAATGCAGGCAGGTCCTAGTGAGCCAGGAACAGGGGAACCGGGGAATGCTCAAGCAGCGATTGGGTAACCCCTCCCAAAATCGCCTGCCGGAAGCGTGAGTGGACGAATGCGCCCATTACGATCATTTCCATGCCCTGCGAGGTTACGAAAGAACGAAGGCGTCCGGCAACGTCGCCCGCCTCTGCCGCCAGTGTGGCGAGGCTGCATTCAACGCCGTGCCGCGCAAGGAATATGGCAAGATCGGCACCGGGCGCCATCCGGGAGAGATCCTTTTCACCCTCGACCGTAACCGCCACCACCGTTTCCGCATGAACAAGAAAAGGCAGGGCGTCCTTGACGGCACGCGCGGAGCGGGCGCTGCCATCCCAGGCTATGGCGATCCGCTGCGGTCTGGCCGTGCCGGCGTTGCGCGGAAACAGAAGCAAGGGACAGCCGCTGTCGAAAAGAACGTCTTCGATCACCGAACGCTGCGAAGCATCGGAAATGTCGGCGGCGTCGAGGATCGCGAGGTCATGCACGCGCGCCAAACGGACGAAACGCCCCGATCGCGAGTCAAAAGGCGAGCCCGCGTGCTCGGCGACGACCTCCAGTCCAGCGTCGGAGATTGCCTGGCTGGCCTTGTGCGTTACGGACGATGTGGACTTTTCAAGCCGTTCCGCCTCGTGCGCAAGCCACACGGACGCAGTCGCCGCGGGCATCGGAAATGGTGCCGCCGGCGGTGGCGCAAAAACGTATAGCGAAACGGCGCTGTCGGTTGCCTGGGCAAGCGCAATGGCCTGTGTCAGGGCTTGTGTCTGTGTCCCCTCGCCATCCGATGCAATGCCGACGAGTATGCTCCGCAATGGCTCGCAACAGGTCACCGAACGGATCGCATCATCGCGTGTCAAGGATTGATACTCTTGATGTAGGCGATAATGGCGCCGACCTGCTCTGGCGTGGCAACGAACTCGGGCATCTCCGGATGCCCGGTCGAAATGCCTTCGGCCAGCGCTTCGGCCAGATCTTCGATGGGATAGCGCCTGGAAAGGGTGCGGAACGGCGGCGCGTCCGGATGGCTGCTTTTGTCGGTCGGCGTCACGGCATGGCAGCGTGAGCAATTCTCCTCAACCAGCTTTCGCCCGTAATCGATTTGCTGAAAGTCGTCCGCCCTCGCCAGCGCGCCCGGGAGCAATATAGCTGCGACCAGCAAGAACCTGAGCATCGTGCGGACCCCTATGAAATCCTCGGAAGCTTTTATCGCATCGAGACGGGCCCGCGCATTGACCTGCCGCAAATCTGCAAGCCGCCCGGTCGCAGGCGGAAATTGCGCAAGGCGACATTTGATGCGCGTCAAGGCAAAGCCGTCCGAGAGGGCACACTCTTTCGGTAAATGGCCCGAACTCTCGGAGATCAGCTATGGCCACCACCGATATCTCTCCTGCTTCCGCAGCTTCCACTACGTCCCCAAGCCAGACGAAGCTTCGCCTCGGCGCACTGACCGCGCTGGTCATCGGCTCGATGGTCGGCTCGGGCGTGTTCAGCCTTCCGCAAAACATGGCTTCGGGGGCCGGGCCGCTCGCCATACTGATCGGTTGGGGCATAACCGCCGTCGGCATGCTGGCGCTCGTCTTCGTCTACCAGTCGCTCGCCGTGCGCAAGCCGAGACTGGACGCCGGCCCGTACGCCTACGCCAAGGCCGGTTTCGGGCCGTTCATCGGTTTCAACAGCGCCTGGGGCTACTGGATCAGCGCCTGGATCGGCAACGTCTCCTATGCGGTGATCGTCTTTTCCGCGCTGTCCTATTTCTATCCATCTTTCGGCGAGGGCAATACATGGCAAGCCGTGCTCGGCGCCTCGGTCCTGCTGTGGCTCATCCACATCCTCATACTGGCCGGCGTACGCCAGGCTGCGATCGTCAATCTCGTGGTCACCATCGCGAAGATCGCGCCCATCGTCCTGTTCATCGGCATTATTGCCATCGCCTTCAAGGTGGACGTCTTCAACGCCGACTTCTCCGGCCTCGGCAATGCCAGCATCGGGTCGGTCATGAGCCAGGTCAAGAGCACCATGCTGGTGACGCTGTGGGTGTTCATCGGCATCGAGGGCGCCAGCGTCTTCTCGGCGCGCGCGGAACGGCGCCAGGATATCGCAACAGCAACCGTGCTCGGCTTCCTCACCTGCCTCGCCCTCTATGCGCTGGTGTCGCTGCTGTCGCTCGGCATCATCAACCAAGCCGAGCTTGCGGCATTGAAAAACCCCTCCATGGCCGGTGTGCTGGAAGCCATCGTCGGCCCCTGGGGCGCCATTCTTATCAACCTGGCGCTGGTCGTCTCGGTGGCCGGCGCCTTCCTGAGCTGGACGCTGCTGGCCGCCGAGGTGCCCCACGTGGCGGGCAAGGACGGCACCATGCCGAAATTCTTCGCCCATGAAAGTGAGCGCGGCGTGCCCTCCACATCCCTGCTGGTCACCAATCTTCTGGTGCAGGCATTCCTCATCATCACGCTGTTCGCGCAAAGCACCTACCAAGCATTGTTCTACATCGCCTCGGCCGCCATCCTGGTGCCCTACATCTTCTCCGGTGCCTATGCGGCCAAGCTCGCCATCACGGGCGAAAGCTACGGCGCCGGGGAGAGCCGCAACGGCGCGCTTTTCATGGGTCTCGTGGCCACGGTCTACGGTCTCTGGCTCGTCTACGCAGCCGGGCTCTCATACCTCTTCATGTGCGCCGTCCTCTACGCGCCCGGCATCGTCTTCTACGTTTGGGCGCGGCGCGAGAACCGGGAGCGTATTTTCCATCCGGTCGAAGCCGTCCTCGCGGCCGCACTCGTCGCCGTCGGCCTCTATGCCGCCTATGAAATGTGGACCGGCGCCGTCAGCGCGCTCTGACGCAGCCCGACTTGCCCAAAGGATGAGACATGACAGATCTCGGCGTTCATTCTGAAACCGGCCGGTTGCGCGAGGTGATCGTGCACCGGCCCGACCTCAGCCTGCGCCGGCTCACCCCCGACAACTGCAAGGCGCTGCTGTTCGACGACGTGCTTTGGGTCAAACGGGCGCGGCAGGAGCACGACGTCTTCGTCGATGCGCTGCGCGAGCGCCACGTGACCGTGCACTCCTTCGGTGAGTTGCTGGCCGAGACTGTGGCTGACGCCGAGGCACGCGACTGGCTGCTCGACCGCCGGGTCGATGCCGCTATCGTCGGCTACGACATGGTGGACGAACTGCGCGGCTGGCTGGACGAGATGCCTGCGGAGCAGCTTGCCTCCGTGCTGGTCGGCGGCATCGCGCGGGCCGAACTGCCGTTCCGCCCGACCGGACTCACCGGCAAGACCCTGTTGCCGCAGGATTTCGTGCTGCCGCCGCTGCCCAACCAGCTATTTACCCGCGACAGTTCATGCTGGATCTACCGGTCCATCTCCGTGAACGCGATGTACTGGCCGGCGCGAAAGCCGGAGGCGGCCAATGTCGAAGCCGTCTATCGGTTTCATCCGAACTTTCGCGACGCCGGCCTGCCCTTCGTATCGCCAGACAATCCCGGTCCCGGCGTCAGCCTGGAAGGCGGTGACGTCATGCCGATCGGTGGTGGCGTCGTGCTGGTCGGCATGGGCGAACGCACCACACCGCAGGCTGTCGGCGGGCTGGCCCGCAGCCTGTTCGCAGCCGGCGAGGCCACCCGCGTCATCGCCGCGCTGATGCCGCGTGACCGCTCCTTCATGCATCTCGATACCGTGTTCACATTCTGCGACCGCAATCTTGTGACGATGTATCCTCCGGTCGTCGAGCGGCTGCGCACCTTCTCGCTGCGTCCCGGCGAGGGTGAGGCGGCCGTGGACGTCGTCGAGGAGGAAAAGCCCTTCACCGAGGTCGTCAAGGAGGCGCTCGGACTGAAGGCGCTCAGGATAGTCGCCACGGGTGGCGACAGCTACCAGTCGGAGCGCGAGCAGTGGGATGACGGCAACAACGTCGTTGCTGTCGAGCCGGGTGTGGTCATCGGCTACGACCGCAACGTCTACACCAATACGCTGCTGCGACGAGCCGGCATCGAGGTGATCACCGTGGAGGGCGCGGAGCTGAGCCGTGGCCGAGGCGGCGGCCACTGCATGACCTGCCCGATCGCGCGCGATCCGATCTGACCGAGGAGTGAGCCCGATGCCCGTCAACCTGCATGGCCGCAACGTCCTGACGCTGGATGATTTTTCCGGCGCGGAAATCCGCTATCTTCTCAGGCTGGCAGCCGATCTCAAGGCCGCCAAGCAGACCGGCATCGAAGTTCCGCGCCTGACACGCAAGAACATCGCGTTGATCTTCGAGAAGGATTCAACCCGCACCCGTTCCGGCTTCGAGGTGGCCGCGTACGACCAGGGCGCGCATGTCACCTATATCGGGCCGTCCGGAAGCCACATAGGTCACAAGGAATCGATGAAGGACACGGCGCGCGTGCTGGGGCGCATGTACGACGCCATCGAATATCGCGGCTTCTCCCAGCATCAGGTCGAAATACTCGCCGCCTATGCCGGCGTGCCCGTCTATAACGGCCTGACCGACGAAGCACATCCGACTCAGGTTCTGGCCGACTTCATGACCATGCGCGAATTCACCCATAAGCACCTGTCCGACATGACAATCGCTTTCGTCGGCGAGGGACGGGACAACGTCGCCCTATCGTTGGCCGTTGGCGCCGCCAAGGTGGGCATGGACATGCGCATCGCCTCACCCCGAGAGCTTTGGCCCGACAGCGATTTCTGCACGCATGTCCGGGAACTGGCGGATCAAGGCGGCGGCCGGTTCCGACTGGACGAGGACATCGGCGCGTGCGTCGAAGGCGCCGACTTCATCTACACCGACGTCTGGCTTTCCATGGGCGAGGACGAAAGCGGCTGGGGCAAGCGCATCGACCTCCTCACGCCATACCGGGTCACGCGCGATCTGATGGCCGCGACCGGCAATCCATACACCAAGTTCATGCATTGCCTGCCGGCCTTCCACGATACCGAAACGGAAGTCGGCCAGCATGTTGCCAGCGAATACGGCATCGACTGCATGGAGGTCGAGGACACGGTGTTCGAGTCCGAGGCCTCTATCGTGTTCGACCAGGCGGAGAACCGTATGCACACAATCAAGGCGATCCTCGTCGCCACGATCGGCGGTTGAGGATGCGCATCGTCGTTGCACTGGGCGGCAATGCGCTGCTGAAGCGCGGCGAGCCGATGACGGCCGAAAACCAACGGGCCAATGTGCGTCGGGCGGCCGTGGAGCTTGCCGAACTGGTGAGAGCCGGTCATTCGCTGGTAATAACGCACGGCAACGGGCCTCAGGTCGGCCTGCTCGCGCTACAGGCGGCGGCCACGCCCGACACGCCCTTTCCGCTCGATGTTCTCGATGCCGAGACAGCCGGCATGATCGGCTATGTCATCCAGCAGGAACTGGGAAATGTGGTGAAGGACGGGCCTGTCGCCACGCTCCTGACGCAAGTACGGGTCGATCCGCGCGATCCCGCCTTCGCCACGCCGACCAAGCCGATCGGCCCGGTCTACGACGAAGCCACCGCTCGCCGGCTCGCTGCCGAGCGCGGCTGGACGGTCGCGCCCGACAACGACAAATGGCGCCGCGTGGTGCCGTCGCCGAAGCCGCTGGAAATCATGGAAGCCGAAGTGCTCGCCTTTCTTGTCGAGCGCGGTGTCATCGTCATCTGCGCAGGCGGCGGCGGTATCCCCGTCATCAACCTCGACAACGGCGGCATCATCGGCATCGAGGCCGTCATCGACAAGGACCTTGCCTCCTCCCTGCTGGCGCGACAACTCGGCGCGGACATGCTCCTCATGCTGACGGACGTCGATGCAGTCTATCTCGACTGGGGGACACCGCAGGCCCGCCCGCTCGGCTGGGTCCAGGCGAGCGCCCTCTCCGCCACGGCGTTTGCCGCCGGTTCGATGGGGCCGAAGGTCGAGGCGGCCGTGGCGTTCGCAATCGAGAGCGGAAAGCCAGCCGCCATAGGTAGGCTGGAAGACGCCACCGAAATCATCGCCGGTCAGCGTGGAACCCACATCCAGCCCGGCGGTCTTCGTACTTGACGTCGATCAAGGCGGCGACGCGCATCGCCATGCATCCTGGATGCAGAAAGGGAAAATCACCATGCTTGCAAAAGACCTACCGCCGAATTTCCGCCATGTCAGGCTTCTGCTTGCCCGTGAGCGGGAACATCCTCAAGGAGAGCGGAACGAAGGCTATGATCTCCTCGTCCCGCTGGACGAGAGCGGCAGGCTTGATCCGGCGATGTGGAAAGCGAACCAAGCGGCATGCAGGGTCAGACGTTTCGCCGGCGACGCGGAAGTCGGCATCGGACGCCTGCGGCGCAAGCCGGGTGGTCAGTGGTATTTCGACTACGCGGAAGGCGACGACGATGACGAGATCGGTTTTCGCCTGGCAGAAGAGCGTTTTGTGACCGGAGAGTATGTGTCGATCGGAAGTAAAGGAAAGATGCATACCTATCAGGTCTCTCGGGTGGAGAAGCCCTGATCGCCGAATTTTCGTTGGCTCGGCATGGCTAGAGCGTTTAACGCCCACAGCGAAGAACGTCGCCGTTCTTGATCGGCATCAAGGTAGTATCCCAAATGGGCTATAGATTTCCTTTCATCGTGAAATCACCCGCGCGGTGACGGCGAAAAGGCGAACCCCATGAGCTATAAATCCATAATCGTGAACCTTGATATCGACGGGCCTATCGTTCCCGTCGTGAAAGCAGCGGCCAACCTCGCAGGACGATTCCAGGCGAGGCTGATCGGCTTTTGCGCTGCTGACGCACCAATGCCTATGGCCGGACCGGAAAGCTCAGGTTTGGCCGCTGAGACATGGATGCAGATGCGCGACGACATACAGTCCCGTTTCAAGGATATCCACGACAGGTTCGGCAAGCTGATCGCCGGTAAGGTGCTGACCGAATGGCGTGAAGCCCTCGACAATCCGACGCGCGCCCTGGCGGAGGCCTCGCGAACCGCCGACCTGATCGTGATGGGCGCTGTTGAAGGCGCGGCGACGGGTAACGCTTACCGGCAGGCGGATCCCGGCAGTATCGCCCTTCAAGCGGGACGGCCACTGCTGGTTGTCGCACGTGACACCGAACAGGTGCAGGCAAGGAACATCGCAATCGCCTGGAAGGATACGCGCGAGGCACGTCGCGCCCTCGCCGATTCGCTACCATTATTGAAATCGGCCGAGACCGTGACAGTTGTGACAGTCGCCAGCGAGGTCGACCAACGGATCCGCGGAAGCCTCGCAGATGTCATGGCCTTTCTTGGAGCGCACGGCATCGAAGCGCGGCCGAAGCTGATCGAGGGCGCCGATGAACATCTCGAGCTGTTCCAGGCTCTGGACAATAGCGGCGCCGACCTGATCGTGTCAGGCGCATACGGCCATAGCCGCTTTCGGGAATGGGCCTTTGGCGGCGTGACGCGCTCGCTGCTCGACGAAACGGGTCGAAATCGCTTCATGGCGAGCTGACAGAACACGCTATATCCTGTCCGGCGCAGTGGCCCCATCATTCGCGATGGGCGGCCCAGCCCATAGCGCTGCCGCGGAGTGCCCTTTGTGGAACAGAAAGATATTTCGACGGCTGGAGCGTATTGGTCGGTGCCGGCGCAAGCGCTGCTGACCAATCTGCGTTCAAGCCAGTCAGGCCTTTCTTCCAGCGACGCTCAAAGCAGGTTTCGTGAAGCCGGCCCGAACGCGGTCAGTCGAATGGGACGCGCCTCCGCGCTCGCCGCTTTCGCGCGGCAGTTCCGCAGCCCGCTGGTGCTGATCCTCATCTTCGCGGCGATCGTCTCAGCCTTCGTCGGCGAAGGCAGCGGGGCGGTCATCATCGGCATCATCGTGCTGGCAAGCTGCGTGCTCTCCTTCACACAGGAATATGGAGCCTCCAGGGCAATGGAGGCGCTTACGGCGCGTATTGCCCGCAAGGCTTCCGTATTGCGCGATGGCCAGCAGACATCCGTTGCCGTCGGCGACATCGTGCCGGGCGACGTCATCCGGCTTTCGGCCGGCAACCTGATCCCCGCGGACGGCGTGCTTCTGGAGACGCGCGACTTCAACGTCAGCGAGGCGGCGCTCACCGGCGAGACCTTTCCGGTGGTTAAGGAGCCAGGCCGTTCAGCGCCGGATGCCCAGATCGGCCAGCGCAGCAATGCCGTCTTCACCGGCACATCCGTACGCAGCGGCACCGCCACAATGCTTGCCGTGCGCACCGGCGAGCGGACGGAGTTCGCGACCATTGCCGGCGCGATCGCCCATGCCGCGCCGGAAACGGGTTTCGCCAGGGGCATCCGCCGTTTCGGCTACCTGATGACCGAGATCATGCTGGTCATCGTCATTCTCGTCTTCTTCGCCAACCTGTTGCTGCACCGCCCGGCCGTGGATTCCCTCTTGTTTTCGCTGGCGCTCGCCGTCGGCCTGACCCCGGAACTGCTGCCGGCCATCATCAGCGTCACGCTGGCGCGCGGCGCGCGTACCATGGCGGGCAGCGGCGTTATCGTGCGCCGGCTCGACGCCATCGAGAACCTCGGCAGCATGGACCTTTTGTGCACCGACAAGACCGGAACGCTGACCGAGGGAACGATCCGCCTCGACGGTTGCCTCGATGCCGATGGGGCGGATTCATCGCAGGTGAGGCTGTGGGCGCTGCTCAATGCGACGCTGCAATCGGGCATGGCAAATCCGCTGGACGAGGGTATCGCGGCAAGCAGGAGCCCGGACGACGATCTCACCGCCTATGCCAAGGTCGATGAGATTCCCTACGATTTCATCCGCAAGCGGCTGTCGGTGATCGTACATCAAAAGGATACCGGCGAGGATCTGCTGATCTGCAAAGGTGCAGTCCAGAACGTTGTCGAAGCCTGTTCGGTGAACGAGCGGCAGGCGAAGGCGATCGACGAGAAGGTGCAAGGCTGGTGCATGCAGGGCTTCCGCGTGTTGGGCCTTGCGACGCGGCGCTTTCCGTCGCGCGTGAGCTACGGCCGCGAGGATGAAGCCGAGCTTGCCTTCGCCGGCTTCCTTCTGTTCCAGGATCCGGCGAAGCCCGGCATGGCCGAGACGCTGAAGGCGCTCGCCGCGCGTGGCATCAAGGTGAAGGTCATCTCCGGCGACAACCGCTATGTCGCCGCGCATCTGGCGCAGACCATCGGCCTGCCGCACCGCCATATCCTCACCGGAACCGAACTGGCGAAGCTGACCAAGGAAGCGCTGTTCGCCCGCGCCGCGCGTACCGACATCTTCGCCGAGATCGATCCCAACCAGAAGGAGCGCATCATCGCCGCGCTGCGCCGGCGCGGCCATGTCGTCGGCTATCTCGGCGACGGCATCAACGACGCGCCGGCGCTCCACGAAGCCGACATCGGCATCTCCGTCGATGGGGCCGTGGATGTCGCGCGCGAGGCTGCTGACATGATCCTGCTGCAGCGCGACCTCGGCGTCCTGTTGCGCGGCATCGACGATGGGCGGCGCACCTTCGCCAACACCATGAAGTACATCGCCATCACCACCAGCGCCAATTTCGGCAACATGGTCTCCATGGCGTTCGCCTCGCTTGCCCTGCCCTTCCTGCCGCTGCTCGCACCGCAGATTCTGCTGAACAATTTCCTCTCCGATGTGCCGTCGCTGGCGATTGCCTCCGACAATGTCGATGCGGATCAGGTGCACACGCCGCGACGCTGGGACATCGGCTACGTTCGCCGCTTCATGTTCGCTTTCGGCCTCGTCAGCTCGGCTTTCGATTTCATCACCTTCGGCTTTCTCGTTCTCATCGCCGGGGCAACTGCGCAGATCTTCCAGACGGCATGGTTCGTCGAATCGCTAATCACGGAACTGGCCATCGTGCTGATCGTGCGCACGCGTAAAGCATTCTGGAAAAGCCGCCCCAGCGCGCTGCTTTCGTGGCTTTCGCTGGCAGTCGGCGTGCTGGCTGTCGCAATCCCTTACCTGCCGGGTGCGGCCCGGTTCGGCTTCGTGCCGCTGCCGGCGCAGATAATGGCGGGTCTTGTCGTGATCACGCTGGCCTATCTGGCAGCATCCGAGGCGATCAAGAGCTGGTTCTTCTCGCGCGAGCGGCGGCTCTCCAAGCGGCGCCTACCTTGATCGCGATCGAGGAGCCGGTTCGCGACCTTGCGTAACCTCGCTCGATTATCCGGAGAACCGCTATGCCGCGCCGCATGTGGAATGCCCAGGCGACGCCAAGCGCAGGAAATGGATTTCCGCCATGCACGCGCTCGGGACACGGATCGGCTAATGCGTTTCGCCGCGGAAGCTCGTTGTCCGCTGCGGCCTGTCCGGTGAAATCCGTAGCGCCCTCAGCGCATTGAGGATCACCGCCACGTCGATCGCCTCCTGCAGCAGAGAGCCCTGTACCGGAGTGAGATAGCCGAAGGCCGCCGCGACCATGCCGGCCACCGAAAGGCCAATGCCTGCCGCCACGCTCTGAAGCGCGATACGCCGGGATCGGACGGCCACTTCGAGCCCGGCAAGGAGCCTTCCGAGATCGTCGACCAGCAGGACAACGTCGGCCGCCTCGGCGGAAGCGGCCGCCCCTCTTGCACCCATGGCCACGCCAACATCGGCCGCCGCAAGCGCCGGAGCGTCGTTGACCCCGTCTCCCACCATCATCACCGGCCCGTTCTTGCGCTCGCTCAGGACCAGAAGCACTTTCTGGTCCGGCGTCAGTTCGGCACGGACCCCGTCGAGACCGAGGTCTTTGGTCACCGCCTCCGCAACGGCCTGGCGATCGCCCGTGGCAAGCAATATCCGGCCTATACCGTTACGACGGATGCCGGAGAGAAAATCCTTTGTCTCAAGGCGTGGCCTGTCGGCAAGGACCAGCAGGCCGGCAAGCTGCCCGTCCACGGCGACGGCGACAAGGGCCGAGCCCGCTTGCCGCGGTCTCCTCGGGACGGCGGGCGCCGCAATCCGGCGCATGACGAAGTTCATTCCGCCGACGATCACGGAATGTCCGTCCACTCCTGCCGTGACCCCCTCGCCCGCCAATTCGCCGATATCGGTCGGCACGGGCAGAAGCATATTTTTCGCACGCGCCGCGGCAACGATCGCCTGAGCCATCGGGTGCTTCGACGCCTGATCGGCCGCAGCGGCCAGACGCAGCACTTCCGCCGCCGGCAAGGCGGTATAGGCCTCGATGGAGACGATCTGCGGGCGCCCGTCCGTCAGCGTGCCGGTCTTGTCGAGGATCAGCGTCCGCGCCCGCGTGAGCGCTTCAAGCGGCTTGGCGCCCTTGATCAACACGCCGAAATGCGCGGCGCGCGACAGGCCCGCGACCAGCGCGACGGGTACCGCGAGGATAAGCGGGCATGGTGTCGCGACGACCAGAACCGCGACCGCGCGGATGGGGTCCCCCGTCGTCCACCATGCAGCGAAGGCGAGCGAGACAGTGACGAGGAGGAACAGGATCGAATAACGGTCCGCCAGTCGCGACATCGGCGCCTTCGAACGTTGCGCATCCTCGACCAGACGCACGATGCCGGCATATGTGCTTTCCGCCGCGCGGCGGTTGGCGCGCAGATCGAAGGCCTCGCCCGCATTGGTCGAGCCGCTCATCACCTCCTGGCCACGCATAAGCCTGACGGGCATCGATTCGCCGGTCATCGCCGACTGATCGAGCACGGCTCGCTCGCTCTCGATAACCCCGTCGACGGGAGCGACATCTCCCTGCCGGATCAGGAGAAGGTCGCCGGGCACGATTTCATCCAAAGGAATTTCGTCCAGCCCACCCTCGCGTTGGCGGGTCGCGGTCCGGGGAACATGCGAGAGAAGGTTGTGCATTTCGCGCCGGGCACGTCCTTCGGCGAAGCTCTCCAGAAAAGTCCCGCCGGAATACATCAGCGCAACGACCGCCGCCGCGAGTGTTTCGCCGAAAGCGAGCGCTGCCGACATGGACAGCGCCGCCACGACGTCGAGGCCGACCTCGCCGCGCCACAGGCTGCGGACGATCTCCACGACAAGCGCAAGGAGAACGGGAACAACGCCCGCCATCCACGCTATTCGGGCGAAATCAGCGTTCCCGGCCAAGCTCAGGCCGAGTCCCACCGCGAGTCCGGCGAGGGCGATGATCAGCAGGGCGATGTTGAAACCGGCGCGGGTTTTCTCATTCGTCATCGAGACGGCGCGGATCAATGCGATATCAGGATCGGCAGGCGCAGATCGCGCAGAATTCCGTCGGTCGCTCCGCCGAGGATGAATTCGCGTAATCGCATATGGCCGTAGCCGCCCATCACCAGCAAGGCGGCACCCAATTGGATGGCGTTTTCCTGCAAGGTCACCGCAATATCACCGCCGCCACCCAGCACAGCATGAGCCTCGGCGGGAAGACCGCGCGCCTGCAATCCCATCGCGAGCCGGGCGCCGGGGTCGTCTTCCGGCAGATCCTTTTCGTCGGTCACAGTCAAAACCGTGATCCTCGACGCCTTCCGCAACAGCGGCATCGAGTCGGCGACGGCTCTTGCGGCGACGCGGCTTCCATCCCATGCGATCGCCACATGATCGAAAGCAGCCGGCTTGACCAGTTCGGGAAGCAGGATGGCCGGGCGGCCAGAGCCGAAGATCACATCCTCGGCCAGCGTATGCGTGCTTTCGTTCGCGGCCTCCCAACCGATCAGGACGAAATCGAAATAGCGTGCCCGATCAGCCGCGAGATCGGCCAGCAGCGGCAGCGAGGTTGCGGCACGATCGGTAACGAGCTTGACATTCGCCAGCTTGGCTTGGTCCGTCACGACGCGAAGAATGTCCTCGCCATACTTGCGACTCCGCGCGTTCGCCTGTCTGATCATTTCTGGCGTGTTCATAAGGAAAGTTGAAAGTGCATTCGACACCGGCGGTATATCGGCGTTCACCGCAAGGGCATGCAGTTCCGCTTCGAGTTGTGCCGAAACGATAGCAGCATTCGATCCGACATGCGGCGAAACCGGGCCGGGATACGTCACGAGCGGAAGTAGAACCTGAAGTTTCATATCACGTTCCTCTCTAGGTCGTGGTGACGAACATTCAGATTCCACGACAGACGACCCGCTTTCCTTGACCGGGATCAATAGCAACCGGATGGCAGATTTGATTCATCGCAATGAATGCGGCGGCGAGAATGAATATCCCTTCTGCGCAAATTCTAAATGCCGAGGACCGAAGTCATGACGTTCAAGACAATCCTCACAGTCACCGGGCCGGAAACCGCTTGGGAAGGAGATCTCAAGCTTGCGGCGGGTCTTTGCGAACAAGCCGAAGCGCACCTGTCGGTGCTTGTCATGGCTCTGGCCGCTCCGCCGCCGATCGGTGAGTATGCCGCCGTCGTATCGGATAGCTGGCTCCATGAGCGGGAAGCAGACCTGAAGCATTTGAATGCCCGCAAGGCGGAAATATCGACATTCGTGGCGGCCAGCGCCGTTTCGGGTAATGTCGTCAGCGAATATCCGGAGGCTGGGTGGGCCGACGAGATGGTTGGACGGCGGGCTCGCTATGCCGACCTGACGGTCGCCGGACCGGAGTTGCTGAACACCGAAACGCTGAAGGAAAAGGTCATCGAAGGCGCGCTGTTCTGGTCCGGAAAGCCGCTCTTGCTTATCCCTGAAGGCGCTCGGCCTACACTCGAACCCAAACGGGTCCTGGTCGCCTGGGACACGAGGATCGAAGCCACGCGAGCCGTTCGGGAAGCACTGGAATTGCTTGCCGCGGCGGACGAGGTGCGACTGGCCATCGTCGACCCTGTCGAAGGCGCGCGTTCCCATGGCGAGGAACCGGGGGCCGACGTGGCGACCTTCCTGGCGCGCCATGGCGCCAAGGTCACCGTCGACCGCCTTCCGAGCGAAACCCATTCCGTGGCCGATGTCCTTCGCCGGCATGCCGTCGACACGGACGCGCAGATGCTGGTCATGGGCGCGTACGGCCACTCGCGGCTGCGCGAGCGCATTTTCGGAGGCGTGACCCGCTCCATGCTCGAAAACCCTCCGATCCCGGTTTTCCTCGCGCGCTGACAAGTCATTCGGAAATGACTGCCGACACACCCAAATCGTCATGCACCGCCCGACTATTCCTTCGCCTCACGCCCGGAAATCTGTTCGATCGAGATGCGGAAAAACACATGCGACATTTCGTTTGAGATCGGCGGCAGAAGCGGCTTCAGCGCGCCCGGCTCCCACCAGTCGTTGTACTTGCTCAATATCGACCAGGCGCGGTCCCTGTCGCGCTTGTGGCCTATCTCGTCAGGCAGTTCTTCATATCCGCCATAGACAATGACGCTCTTCCACTGCCGGTGTTTGCCGTGCTCGCAAACAAGCACCGATACGCGCGGATTCGCCCGCATGAATTCGATCTTCTTGCCCGGCATGGAGAACATGAAGAGGTGGTTGTCGGCATGAGCGAAATAGGCAGGCACGACGTACGGTTGATCGTCTTTGGCGCAAGCGATCCTGCACAACCGGTTGCCATCCAGCAGCTTCGTGCACTCAAGCGTCGTCATGGTCCTGATCAACATGGCCGCCTCCTTCTCGCGCTTCTAACGCTTCTTTTTGGCGTCTCCCGTGACGGAATTTCCCATAGCCGTTTTCCGGTGTTTGTTCGTCGCGACGTCCCTCCCCGCCTGGCTGCGGTCCAATGAAAGGAGGACGTCGTCGTCATCGAGCTGTTCGAAGTTGCGATAATAGTAGCTAAGCGCCCGAAAATGCAGCGGCTGCGCCAGGCACACGACACGATCCGCCTCCTGGCTGAGTTCGGCTACGGTCTGCGGCGGAGCAATAGGCAGCGCCACGACGATCGCCATTGGCGATCGCCTTTTGAGAGCGCGAATGGCCACTTTCATCGTGGTGCCGGTTGCCGCGCCATCGTCAACGAGAACCGCGGTTTTCCCGGCAATCGAAAGCGGCGACCGGCTGCCTCGATAGAGGGTCCGGCGGCGCTGGAGTTCCGGCCGCTCGCGTTTCACCAGCCCAGCCAGGGCCGCGTCGTCGAGATTGTATGTTTCCACGATTTCGCGGTTGAGGACGACGTCCGGCGGATCGCCGTCGACTATCGCCGCGACCGCAAGTTCGGGGTTGCCCGGAGCGCCCACCTTGCGAACGATTATCAGGTCGAGAGGCGCTTTCAGCATTGTAGCCACCTCGGCAGCGACGGGTACGCCGCCACGCGGTAGAGCAAGGATGACAGGTGCGTGAAGCGATAGCCCGGCGAGTTCGTTCGCGAGCATTCGTCCTGCTTCTTGTCGATCGGAAAACATGGCTCAGTCCGCCGGCCAAAGTTGCCGGAGCGCCTTTCTCATGGAGTTGCGGACCTGATCGACCTCGCCGGCCGAGACATGGTGATCGAGGAGATGAAAAACAGCTCCGATGGCACGGTCGAAATCAACTTCCGCTTCGAAGCCGAATTCTCTTCTCACAGCTATGATGAAATCGCCCTTGCGACGGTCGTGGCCAAGATTGCCGAGGGGGCGCCAGCCTTCGAAGAAGATGCCACGGATCAGTACAGGCAATTGCGCCGCCAGATCGCTCATCTCTTCCGGCGGCAGCCAGTCCCTGAGCACGTGCAAGACCGCCCTTAGCAGTCGATAGGCGTGCGGGACATCCCAGTTCAACTCGCCCGCGACTTCATTGACCCAATTCTGCGCCTGTTGTGCTGCCTGCGAAAAATTCAGGATCGTCGTTCTGGTCACGGCTACGGCTCCTCCGTAGGCTTGATTTACCGCTCGTCCGGTCGTTCCGACGGTAGCGGCAGGTAAACAAAGAAGGTCAACTTTACCGAGCCGTCGCGTTGATCCGGATCAAAGGCTCGAATTTTCTCATGTTGGCTCATGAAGAGCCAGATCATCGAGCCGTCTCGACCGGGACAAAGCCGTCCAGCGGCAGATCGAAGGCTATCCCCGGACACTGCCGGAAATGCCGAAGCGCCTCGCCTCCTAGATGGCCTGCTAGCTCATCTCATTTTCCGAGCCGCCATCCTTCCACGCCCGCCAATGCGTCGGCGACACGTCGAGCCTTTCACGGGTTTTCGACGCAATCCATCCGGTCAGGATACGTTGACAGGGAAACACCAGCGCATGGGTGCCATCCCGGTCCTGAACCGCCAATTCGAGATCGCGATTAAAGGGCGCGGTAGCTATTGGGTACCACATGCATTTAAGAGTCCTCGACCTTGGGTTCCCAGATGTCCGGTAGAGCCTGTGCGTGCCTGCCGATGCAGGTTGCTTATGCAGCCATATCCTGAAGCGTCCGCAACTTGACGATTTCCACGCATCGCAAGCTTGGCAACCGGATAACTCCCTTGCTTCTGAGCTTGGAAAAGACCCGCGATACGGTTTCGATTGTCAGGCCGAGATAGTCCGCAATATCCAGCCGTGACATCGGAAGCTCGACCTGACGCAATCCGCCTTGACGCTCCGACATCTCAAGGAAGAAAGCAGCGACGCGTTCTACGGCATTCTGGCGACCAAGCACCAGAAGCTGCTCCTGCGCCCGTACGAGGCTTTGAAGTGCCATGGGCAGGAGTTCGGCCACGACGTGGGAAGCCGAGGGACGGAGTATGCGAATACCGGTGCCGCAGATCGCCTCGGCAAAGAAGTGATGGCTCTTGTCGGCTTCGAACCCGAACATCTCGCCGGCCAGGTGGAATGCCGATATCTGACGTCGGCCATCCGACAAAAGACGGTAGATGCGCACGGCCCCGAACTCAACCTGATAGAGGTTCCCGCACTTCTCGCCCTGGGCATAAATTTCCGAGCCTGCCGGGAAGAATGTGGCGGGCTGACCGCTTCCCAACGGCGTGGTGGGTGTGTCGCGCTTGAGCAGGATGCTGCCAAGTTCGTGGGAATGGGGCGATTGCTCAAAGTTCGTCATGGATCATCCCTCGATACCGATCGCGAAACAATCCACCCAATTCCGAGCGATAGAAATTCGGTTGTGTCCGTACGGGATTCTACGTAGCGGGATCAAAATTTACCGGTGATCGCCTCTTGAACAGCCTGGATGAGCGGTTCACCGAGAAACGGTTTTGCCAGACATCTCGCGTACGGCACATCCAGTGGCGGGCAATATTGGTCCACAAGCAGAATAACGGGGTTTCTGAAGCTTCTGAACAGTTCCTGCGCGTATTGCCAGTCATTTATGGCTTCGTCGTCGACAACGGCGCAACCGACATGGCGAGCTTGCGTCGACCCGAATGCCGGATCGAGAGCGCCGTAGGACAATACACGGACGCCGCCGCTTTCAAGAACGAAAGTAAGCGAGTGCATGAAAGCAACGTCCGGTGTCACGACGATTACCTGAGCCATCCTCCCGCACCCACCGATCTGATCCAGAGCAGATCATGCGTACTGGATCACGTCGCCCGCGTTCGGCGCATTGCGATGGATCAAACGGCGCTTTCCCAGGCTTCTGACAGCTTACGAGGAGGAGTTCATGGCCATGCTCATGCGAACCAACTGCGGCAGGTTCCTCGCTTGCATCTTCGACATGATGTTGGCGCGATGAACCTCAACGGTGCGAGGGCTGATTCCAAGATCAAAGCCGATGGTCTTGTTGGGCAGGCCCGCCACGACCGCAGACAACACCTGGCGCTCGCGCTCGGAAAGGCTGTCGAACCTCGCACGAAGCGTTGCCGTGTCCTCTATGGGCGCCGGGCTTTCTTCCAGTTGGCTTGCGGCTCGCTTGATCGCCTCGACCAGCGTCTCGTCCTCGAACGGCTTCTCGATGAAATCGACGGCGCCCGCCTTCATGGCGGCAACCGCCATCGGAACGTCCCCATGACCCGTGATGACCACCGCGGGGATCGAGGCTCCGGTTTCTTTCAGCCTCTCCAGCAGTTCCACACCGCTCATGTCCGGCATTTTCAGATCTGTGATGAGACAAGCCTTGCCAATGGTCTTTGCCGCGGCAAGGAAGCTGCTAGCGGAATCGTGCACTCGAACCGTAAAGCCCGTCATGGTCAGGAGAAAGGCAAGCGATTTGCGGACCGGTTCTTCGTCGTCGACGATGTGAACCACGTAGTTGTCAATCTGCATTCGAAACTTCCTTTTCCGCCAGAGGGAGCGTGAACCTGAACGTCGCCCCGCCACTGTCGTTTCGACTAGCGGAAATCTCGCCTCCATGCGCTTCGATGATCCGCCTGGAGATGGAAAGCCCGATCCCCATGCCGCTCGCCTTGCTGGTGACGAAAGGTTGGAACAGGCGCGTGGCCACCTCCTCGGAGATACCGGGACCCGTATCCGCCACCTCGACCACGACATACCCGCCTTCGATAGACGTCCGCACGACCAGGTCGCGTTTCTCGCTTTCGCTCATGGCTTCCATCGCATTGCGCATGAGATTGATCAGCACCTGCTGGATCTGGACGCGGTCGACCATGACATCCGCGCCTTTCGGCGCAAAATCGAATATCGAGCGGACCCCCTGCTCACGCGATCCAACCAGGGCAAGAGCGCCGGCCTCTTCGATAAGCTTGCGCATCGTCTCCCGCGTGACATCGGTTTCGCCACGGGTGACGAATTCCCTCAGATGCCGGATTATCCCACCCGCGCGCAGCGACTGCTTCGCCGTCTCCTCGAGAGCGCCCCGGATGCGGTCGGCAGCGGCGTCATCCAGACTATTGAGGAATCGGACACAGCCCTGCGCGTAGTTTGCAATGGCGGCCAGCGGCTGGTTCAATTCGTGCGCCAGCGTCGAAGCCATCTCGCCAAGTTCGTTGACACGAGCGAGCCTTGCAAGCTCACTCTGTACCTCCTGCAGGCGGGCGGCGGACTCCTCGCGCTCGGTAAGATCCCGGATGAACCCGGTGAAGAACCGCCCGCTCGCAGATCTCATCTCGCCGACCGCCAGTTTCATGGGAAAGGTCGATCCGTCCTTCCTGCGGCCGACCACGACGCGGTCAATACCGATGATGCGCTTCTCGCCGGTCCCGATGTAGCGCCGAATATAGCCGTCATGCTCGCTGCCATAAGGCTCGGGCATCAGGATATTCACGTTGCGGCCGCGCACTTCGGCCTCCGTGTAACCGAATTGACGGACGGCGGCAGCACTGAAGGACGTGATAAGTCCCTGTTCATCGATCACCACGGTCGCATCGGGCACTACATCCAGGATCGAACGTAAATGATCCTGCTGGGCCCTGAGCGATTCTTCCGTCTCGTCGAGAGCGCGACGCGCATGATGGAGCATTTCGCCCATCCAGGCGATTGCGAGTCCTACCACGGCAAAAACCGAACTTTGCACCCAGGACGATGCGTCGACCCCCGCAAGGTAGAGCGCGCCCATAAGGGAGAGGACAAGGGCAAAAAGCCCTGGACCGATGCCGCCCGCAATAGCCGCAAGAAGGATCGCAGGAACAAAGAAAATGAAGGTTATCGCGTTGCCCAGGACGCCCTGCAGAGCCAACCGGACAACAAACATTGCAGCCACGGCGCAGGCGGCGAGCAAATAACCGACATTCCCCTCGAAACGGGAAGAGAAGACCGCCTGCAGGAAACGGCCTTGCAGCCCTGAAGTATCTCTCGCCGGCAACCGAACGCTCCTCGCCACATCGTCTCCAAAGAAGGCCATCACAAGGTCTTGGCTTGTCGGAACGGTGCGGCCCCCGAGACATGTGAACCCGCCCAAAGATATATGCGCGCACCTTTGAGGGGAAGAAAGGAAACTGCCACATGCTTCATGCCGGTCACCGCCTTCGAGATCATGGTCGGCAAGATCTGGTCCATGGGAGCCGTCGTTCTGGCGGCGATGGCATTCTGTCTTTTCGTTGTCGTGGGGAACCTTTCCGGCGTTCCGATTGAAGGGTCGCGGTTTCTGTTCATGACCAGACGGGGCTCGACATACGGGCCATCACCTGTCTTCCTGAGAGCGTCTCTCGGCAAATGCACGGTTGCGCAGGCGGCAGATTCAGGTGCCGTCCTCCCGTGTCTTTTTCGTCGATTCCGCAGGGACACTTCGACAAAACGCCTCGTGCATCGCCTCCACCACGGTCAGCACCTCCGGACGCGCGATGCGGTAATGGACCGTCGTTCCTTCCCGCCGCGATTCCACCAGGCCGTCGGCCCTGAGCCGCATGAGCTGCTGCGACATCGGCACCTGTTCGATGTCCAGTTCCTGCCGGAGTTGGGCGACGGACTTCTCCTCGGCACCGAGCGCGCACAGGACCAGCAGGCGTTGCGGATGCGACAGGCTGCGCAGCAATTCGGCAGCCTTGCCGGAAGCGGGTATCATTTCTTTTACATTCATGTTCTTGAATTTATAATCTTTGAATGTTAAATGCAACTCGTTCGATGCGACTTGTGCCGGATCAAGGCCGGGGCCGCAAGCAAGGAGAGAAACATGACCCTCGATCGTGCCGTTCTGATGTTCGCCGGATTCATGGTGCTGGCCTCGCTGGCGCTCGGCTATTTCGTTTCGCCCTGGTGGTTCCTGGTCACCGCCTTCGCCGGCCTCAACATGCTGCAGGCGTCGGTGACCGGCTTCTGCCCGGCGGCGATGCTGTTCAAGCGGCTCGGCTGCAAGTCGGGCATCGCCTTCAAGTAGCGTGCATACCCGCGTGCCCCGGCACGCGGGTCGACCGCTTCAAGATTTTCCAGCTTTCCGGGTTTCCTATGTTCCGATCCTTTCTTCCGGCAGCCATGGCGGCTGCGGCCGCCACAGTATCGCAAGCGACCTTCGCTGCCGACTTCCTGGTGCGCGCCACCACGGTCGTCGAGATGAAGGTCGTATTCGGCGAGGTTGAGAGCCGTACCGTCGTGCCTGCGCGCGCCCGCATCGGCGGAACCATTCGCGAAATCCGCATCAGCGAGGGCAGCGAGATAAAGGAGGGCGATGTCATCGGCGTGGTCGTCGACGACAAGATCGCGCTCCAGCTTGCCGCTGCCGACGCCAAAATCGCCGCGCTGGAATCGCAGCTCACGAATGCGCGCACCGAACTGGAACGCGCCCGGCAACTCGTCACGCAAGGCGTCGCCACGCAGAGCCGGCTCGATGCGGCTCGAACCGCGCTGGAGGTAGCGACCAATCAGGTTGTGGCCGCGGAGGCCGACAAGGCGGTGATCGCGCAAGGAGCCCGCGAGGGTGATGTGCTGGCTCCGGCCAGCGGGCGCGTGCTTACCGTACCCGTGACCGCAGGCTCGGTCATCCTTGCCGGAGAGGCGATCGCCCGCATCGCGACCGGCCCCTATTACCTACGCCTTTCGCTGCCGGAGAGGCATGCTGCCGAGATCGCCGAAGGTGCCGCGGTGGAAGTGGAAGCGCGCGGCCGGGCGCAAGCTTCCGAGAAGTCCGAAGCGACTGTCCGCGGCAAAATCGTCAAGGTCTATCCTGAAATAGCCGATGGGCGCGTGATCGCCGATGTCGATGTGTCGGGCATTGGCAGCTATTTCGTCAACGAACGCACGCTGGTCTCGATCCCGGTCGGCAAACGTTCCGTTCTTGCCGTGCCACCGAACGCGGTTACCTCTTTGCACGGCATCGACTACGTCCGGCTTGCGGCGGGGTCGGGGCCGATGGACGTCGCCGTCATCCTCGGCGCAACCTTAGAAAGCCAAGGCGAAACGCTCGTCGAAATCCTGACCGGCCTGAAGGACGGCGACCGGATCGTGCTGCCATGAAGGGCCTCGGCATCGCCGGCGGGCTGACCCGCGCTTTCATCGCCTCCCCCCTGACGCCGCTATTCCTGCTTGCAGCGCTTGCGCTCGGGTTGATCGCGCTGGCCACGCTGCCGCGCGAGGAGGAACCGCAGATTTCCGTTCCAATGGTGGATATCCACGTCGCAGCCAACGGGCTGAGGGCGGAGGATGCCGTCAAGTTGGTTACCGAACCGCTGGAGACAATCGTCAAAAGCATCGACGGCGTCGAGCATGTCTATTCCCAGACCGAGGACGACGGCACCCTGGTCACGGCCCGCTTCGAGGTCGGCACCGATGCCGATGCGGCAGTGCTGAGGGTGCGCGAGAAGATCGGCGCCAACATGGACCGGATTCCCGTCGGCATACCCGAGCCCCTGATCGTCCGTCGCGGCATCGACGACGTGGCGATCGTGGTCGTCACCTTGCGCCCAACTTCGGAAACGGCGGCACGATGGACCGCCAACGGCCTGACCCGGCTCGCCCGCGAGTTGCAGGTCGAGGTTTCGAAACTTCCCGATATCGGACTCACTTACATCGTCGGCGAACAGCCGGAAGCGATCGAAATCGAACCCGATCCCGAGAAACTATCGCTTTACGGCATCACGCTGCAGCAACTCGCCGCCAAGGTAGACGGCGCCAACCGGTCGTTCCGAGTGGGTACAGTGCGCGAAGAGGGCCAGCAGCGGGCGATCGTGGCCGGCCAGACCCTGCGCGACCTGCCCCAGATCAGCAATCTCCTTCTTACGGCGCGGGACGGCCGTCCCGTGTACGTGCGTGACGTGGCCAAGGTCGTGCTGGCGACGTCGCCGGCAGAAAACCGCGTCACCGACATCAGCCGGACCGACAGCGGCTTCGCCCGGGCGCCCGCAGTCTCGCTCGCCATCGCCAAGCGGCCCGGAACCAACGCCGTGGTCATCGCCGACGAGATTACCCAGCGCCTCGAACAGGTGCGCGGCCAGATATTCCCAAAAGATGTCGAGATGACGGTTACGCGGAACTATGGCGAGACCGCCAACGAGAAGGCGAACGAGCTTCTTTTTCATCTCGGCCTCGCCACGATCTCGATCGTGGTACTGGTCGCCATTGCCATCGGCTGGCGCGAGGCGCTCGTGGTGGCCATCGTAATTCCAACGACGATCCTGCTGACACTCTTCGCTTCGTGGATCATGGGCTACACGCTCAATCGCGTCAGCCTGTTCGCGCTTATCTTTTCGATAGGCATCCTGGTTGACGATGCCATCGTGGTCATCGAGAACATCGCCCGCCACTGGGCCATGCACGATGGCCGTTCGCGCTTGCAGGCGGCCATCGACGCCGTGGCTGAAGTCGGCAATCCGACGATCGTGGCCACGCTGACAGTGGTAGCCGCACTCCTGCCGATGCTGTTCGTGTCGGGCATGATGGGGCCTTATATGAGCCCGATCCCGGCCAACGCCTCGGCTGCGATGATATTCTCCTTCTTCGTGGCCGTCATCCTCACGCCATGGCTGATGGTCAAGATCGCGAGGAAAGACGCTTCCGCTGGCCACGACCACGCGCAAGAGGCGGACGGCGACCGGCTCGGGCGACTTTACGTTGCGGTTGCCCGACCGATCCTCAGGAGCCGGGCACGCGCATGGATTTTCCTGCTCCTCGTCGGTACGGCCACTCTCGGCTCACTGGCCCTGTTCTACACCGAAAATGTAGCGGTGAAGCTTTTGCCTTTCGATAACAAGGCGAACCTGCAGGTCGTGCTCGATCTGCCGAAAGGCTCCTCCGTGGAGGACACCGATCGGACGCTGCAGGAAATGGTCAAGCGCCTTGAGACCGTGCCGGAGGTCGTCTCGTTCCAGACCTACGCCGGCACCTCCGCTCCGTTCGACTTCAACGGACTGGTGCGCCATTATTATCTGCGTTCCGGCACCGAGCAGGGCGACATTGCCGTTAACCTCCTGGCCAAGGGCGAGCGCAAGCGCGCGAGCCATGCCATTGCCCTCGACATCCGCGAGCGCCTGAAGGGGCTCGCCCTGCCGGAAGGCGCCGTGATCAAGGTGGTGGAGCCGCCCCCGGGGCCGCCGGTGCTCGGCACGCTGCTGGCGGAAATCTATGGTCCCGACGCTGAAACCCGCCGCGCCGTTGCTGCAAAAGTGCGCGAGGCTTTCGCCAGCGTACCCTTTATCGTCGACGTCGACGACAGCTACCGAAACCGATCCGAGCGCGTGCGTGTCTCCATCGACCAAGACAATCTGGAGTTCTATCGGGTCGAGCAGTCGGACGTCTACGATACGCTGAATGCGCTCTATGCCGGCAGGACCGTAGGCTACTCGCACCGTGGCGGCGGGCGCCAGCCGATCCCGATCCGCATCGCGCTTGCCAAAAGTGAGTCCGTGGTCGACGAACGCATGTTGACGACCCCGGTGCCGGCCAACGCCTTGCCGGGCGGGCGTGACGTGGTGGAACTCGGCGACGTGGTCTCGGTGTCGCGAGAGCCGGCTTCCTGGCCGGTCTTCCGCCACAACGGCCGGCCCACGGAAATGGTGATGGCTGAACTTGCCGGCGCTTATGAAGCGCCGATCTACGGCATGCTGGCAGTCGACAAGGCCATCGCGAAAATCGACTGGGGCGCTCTACCCAGGCCGGCGATCGCACTGCATGGCCAGCCTGACGACGAGACCCGCACGACACTGCTGTGGGACGGGGAATGGGAAGTGACCTGGGTGACCTTCCGCGACATGGGCGCCGCCTTCATGGTGGCGATCCTCGGCATCTACATACTGGTAGTGGCCCAGTTCGGTTCGTTCAGGCTTCCGCTGGTCATTCTGACGCCGATCCCCCTCACCTTCATCGGCATCATGCTCGGCCATTGGCTGTTCCACGCTCCTTTCACGGCCACCTCAATGATTGGCTTCATCGCGCTCGCCGGCATCATCGTGCGCAACTCGATCCTGCTGGTAGACTTCATTCGCCACACAGGCGATAGCGACCGTCCCCTTGCCGACGTGCTGCTGGAGGCCGGCGCAATCCGCTTCAAGCCAATCCTGCTAACCGCGCTCGCGGCAATGATCGGCGCGGCTGTGATCCTTACCGATCCGATCTTCCAGGGTCTGGCCATCTCGCTGCTTTTTGGCCTCGCCTCCTCTACCGCCCTTACCGTGCTGGTGATCCCTGCCATCTATGTTGCACTGCGGGGCGAGCGCCGCGGCCGCGAGCGCTGATCCAGTCCATGATCTCGGCATTTGAACCTTAGGTGAAATGCGTGCCCGACACAGGTCTGTCGATCAGCCGGGCATGTTCTGTACGGGCGGGCCCTGGGATGGGCCGCAGCCAGAGACGGTACACGATGCGGTGGTGAAAGGCTGGGTGAGCGCAAGGGCGAGTTTTGAATACCCTTGCATAGACGAAAGCGCCGATGAGCGCATAAGTTGTCTGCCATGTGGACGCTGATCGTCACCCATTGGCCTCATATCCTCGCGGTCGGCTCGACGTTGATCGCGGCGGTGGCGGCCGCGCATGCCGCGATGACGAAAGACGAAGTGCGCGCGGCCATCGGCTGGGTCGGCGTCATTCTCCTGTCGCCGCTGGTCGGGGCGCTGCTCTACGCCGTTGCCGGCATCAACCGCATCAGGCGCGTCTCGATCGCGGCGGAACGGTCGGCGGCAGGACACGAAGTGCTTGAACATCCGCGCTTCGACGCAACCTCCGACGCCGTCACCAGCCGCTTCGGCAGGCGGTTTGCCGCACTGAAGATCGCAGGCGACAGGATAACCCATCACGCGCTGACGACGGCGAACGCCATTACCAAGCTGGATACCGGCGACGACGCCTACGCCGCGATGATCACGGCGATTTCCACCGCGCGGCGCAGCGTCGTCCTCGAGACCTACATTTTCGACCGTGATCCGATCGGGCTACGCATTGCAGACGCCTTGATCGATGCAGCACGGCGCGGAGTCGCCGTGCGCGTGCTGATCGACGCGGTTGGCGCCCGCTACTCCGTTCCCAGTATCGTCGGCCATCTGAGCGGGGGTGGCGTCACCACCCACGTGTTCAACGGACGCATCATCACCGGGTTGCGGCTGCCATACGCCAATCTGAGAACGCACCGGAAGATTCTTGTGGTGGATGGCGCCGTCGGCTTCGTCGGCGGGATGAACATTCGCCAAGGCTTCACCGCGGAATTTGCCGGGGCTGACATGGCGCACGACACGCATTTCCGCATCGAAGGCCCGGTGATCGCGGACATCTTCTCGGTCGCGGCGGAAGATTGGTATTTCGCCAGCGGCGAGCGGCTGCACGGCGATGCCTGGCGTATCGTTTCCGAGGCGTCCGGCGAGCCCGATTCTCCCGTCTTCATCCGCACCCTTCCTTCAGGCCCCGATGCAAGCCTCGAAGCCAACCACAAGATGCTGATGGGCGCCTTCTCCGTCGCGCGCCGCTCCATCCGCATCATGTCACCCTACTTCCTGCCCGACCGCGAGCTGATCAGTGCGCTGACGACGGCTGCCCGGCGCGGGATCGACATCGACATCGTGGTGCCATCAGCCAACAATCTCCTCCTCGTCGACCGCGCAATGACAGCCCAGTTCGACCAGGTTGTCAGGAGCTATTGCCGCGTCTGGCGTGCGCAGGGACCTTTCGACCATTCCAAGCTGCTTGTCGTCGATTCTATTTGGACCTTCGTCGGCTCCTCCAATCTCGATCCACGCTCGCTGAGGCTGAACTTCGAGATCGATCTCGAAGTGCTGGACGCCGGTTTCGCCACCAAGATTGAAAGGCGCATCGAGGCCGCGATCGGCTCGGCTGTGGAGGTTACGGTGAAAAGCTTGCGCACCCGACCGTTCCTGGAGCGTTTGATCGACCGTTTACTGTGGCTTGGATCGCCTTATCTTTGACGAACCGACCGTACTTCATCTATCGATTGCAGTGGAATTCGCCGATACCCAGATACAAAGGCAGGCTATGAGATTTAGGCGCGGGATCGACAAGGAGACTAAAACGATCATGCACCGGTTCGGCCCCACGAAGGTCCTCGAACAGCTTCGAATGCGTCGGCAGCGCGCCGAACAATCGCCGACGGCGGCGGGCATGGGCGAGCGGGGCATGCTGGTGGCTTCCTACAACGTCCACAAATGCGTCGGCACCGATGGAAGGTTCGATCCCGAGCGAACCTTCAGGGTCATTCACGAAATAGATGCGGACGTCATAGCCCTACAGGAAGCCGACCGGCGTTTCGGCAACCGGGAAGGCTTGCTCGACCTCGCGCGTATCGAGCGCGAGACGGGTCTCGCGCTCGTACCTGTTTCGGGAAATATGCGAACACATGGCTGGCACGGAAACGTTCTGCTTTTCAGGCGCGGCATCGTCCGCGACGTTCACCAGATCGCCCTTCCGGGACTGGAGCCGCGAGGTGCGATCGTCGCCGAACTCGAACTGGAAGCCGGGGGCGGCGTCAGGATCATCGCGGCGCATTTCGGACTTCTTCGCCGTTCTCGCACCCATCAGGCGCGGTTGATCCAGGAAATCATGAACGCCCGTGACGAAGTCCCGGCATTGCTGATGGGCGATCTCAACGAATGGCGACTCAACGGACGTTCCGCGCTCAACACATTCGACGCCGCGTTCGGTCCGCTGCCTGCGGCCGTTCCCAGTTTCCCCTCCCGGTTGCCTCTCCTGGCACTCGATCGCATGATCGCAAACCGCAGGAACATCCTCTCTCCCATTATGGCCCACGATACGCCGCTGGCACGTCTGGCCTCCGATCACCTGCCGATCAAGGCATATGTCAATCTCGCATTGGCAAACTCGAATACTGGCAGAGACGAACTCGAGGCAGCCTGAGGCAAGACAGAGCATGTTCAGGCCGGGACTTTGATTCGCACGACCGTGGACACGCCGAAATGAAGCGTGACAGGCGACCAACTAGGTCGCGTGCTCTTAAATCTGGTCGAAATGGTGTGAAAAACGCACCTCAAGAACCTGATGAAATCGAAGGGCGTCGCCCTAAATAACACAAGCTCGACGCGAGGCGTTCCTACGCGCCCGATCTCGGATCGGCGGCTTGACCAGGATCAATGATGCCCCGGTCGAGGGCCGATATGTGAAAATGGGCGAAAAGGCCGCACGAAACCGCAGGACGGAAAAATGATACTGCCAAATGACACCACAGTTGCCGTCGTGGATGGCGAGAAACTGCGTCTATTCCGCAACAAGGGCGTTGAACCCCACATCCAGTTGGTCGAGGAGACCGTGGCTGATGTTCAGCCACCCAACCAGGGTTCGGGCGCACGGCATCGCAGCACATCCGCCAATCCCGACCGGCGTCGACTGGAGGAAGACGACTTTGCGGCGAGCGCGGCAGCACACCTGAACCGGCTGATGCTGGATGGGGAGATCATCTCGCTGTTCGTCATCGCCGATCCCCGGACGCTGGGGGAATTGCGACGCCACTTCCATGACGTCACCAGGGAGAACCTGATCGGCGACCTCGCCAAGGACTTCACCGGTGGCAGCGTCGAGACGATCGAGGCTGCGCTCGCCAGGGTTTGACTTGTCCGGACTGCCCAAGAACAGCGTGGACGCCGGTAGCTGCGTGAATTGCAGGCAATACCATGCATCCCGACGACTCAAATCATGAGGCGGTCACGCCGGGCTACATCAAAGATCGATGCTCATCATCACCAGGTCATCGCTTAGGTGCTTCCCGCTACCTGACACGCGTGTGCGCAACCCCTTCACCAGGCGGTGTGTGACCCGGAAACCGAGCTTCTCGTAAAAGTGGCCCGCCGTTTGTGTGCCGAGATGCAGGGTAGTCACATCTTGTTGGCGTAGGGTCTCGAACATGACCTCGGCGAGACGTGTACCGGTTGTGGGCGGCAGTCCCGGCACAAGCGTCAGGGTCGCCAGATAGGCAAAGCGTTTGCCGTCGCGTTCATGGAGCGAACCGCATGCGCCGCCACAGAGCCGACCATCACTGTCAACCAGCTTGAGGACAAATGTGGGGCGGATCTTGTCATCTGCCTCGTCGACCGCTTCGAGATAGAGCGTACACGCTGTCGTCGGTTGGGTACTCCAATCCAGAGTAAACGCGTAAGTGTGGTCAGGCCCGGCCGGCATGTCGATCTGCACACACTTGTAGCCGGCTGCAGAGAACGACCCTAGCAGTTGCCGGCCGTAGGTTGTCAGCACGACAATGTGTGAGATTGGACGGTTCTGCTGAAGCTCGGCCACGCGCGTAGCGATGTAGCCGGCAGGATCGGTGAGAAAGCTGCTGGTTTGCGGTTCACCGATTGGTGGATACTCGACAACGACATTTGGGCCAAACCCGAATTCGCGTTCACGCTCGGCGAAGATCTGATAGATGGCCAGTGCTTCCGAATCGAGTTTTTCACGCGGCGTATCGGCGTGCGTCATCACGCTTAAGCTGAATGCTTCGGTGCCCACCTTTATCGTCGCCACGATATCCTCCGTCATCCTTGAGGAACCACCAAAACATCTGCCAGAACGTGAGTAGGGGAGCGCCCGTGCTATGACAAGCCAATGCCAACGCCAGAAGACGACAGCGGCTGCGATGCAGATTGCCGAGAAGAATGCGTAGTAAATTGCACCTCGTTAGCCTCTCGAAATCCTCCTGCCGATTATGGCAACCTCCGGTTCGCCGCATACCCGCCACATGGCCAGGATTCCTAGTAGGGGTCCGATCGCCAGGATCATGAAGGCATATCGCCAACTCAACGCCATGACGACAAACGGCATAAGCTGAATGGCAACGAAGGTAAGCATGAAGCCAATGCAGGTTTGAATCGTCAGCATTGTTCCCACCAAGCCCTTGTCTGCAATCTCAGCAATGGCTGCCGAGAACTGTGCGGAATCCGCGATCACGGCAATTCCCCAAACAATCGCAACGATTACGAGCACGGTGACGCCCAGCGACGGCAAGAAGCCAATGAGGAGCGCGCAGGCGCCACTGACAGCCATGGCCCCGCTCGTAACAGCGATACGCCCGAAGCGATCGGCAAGCAGGCCGCCGGCGATGCAGCCCACTGCTCCGCTCGCTACGACGAGAAACGTCAGCAATCCGGCCCATTGCTCAACGTCGCCACCGGCCTCTGCCAGCGCCCATTTCAGGAAAACGCCGATCCATGCCCACATTGCATAAAGCTCCCACATGTGTCCCAGATAACCGGCGTTCACCAGCAAAATTGCCGGGCGGCGTAATTGGGCGAGAACAAGGTGCGGCTGGAATCTTTTGGTGCGCCTCTGCAGCGGGCCAACTCCGGCAACGAGGATAAGCAAACCCGAGGCAAGCGCGCAGCACGACGAAGCGAGAATTGTCACCTGCCAGGAAAGGCCGCTGACAACGCTGAAAAGATGGGGGAGTGCTGAGCCAAGCGTAAGCGCGGCGACGAGTGTTCCGATCATCAGACCTACAGCCCGCTCGACCCATTCGGCTGCCATCTTGATGCCGATCGGATAGACCCCTGCCAGTGTCATCCCGGTCAGGAAGCGGGCAACAATCGTCCAGACAGTATCGATGCCGGTCCAGAGCAAGGCAAGGTTGATCACACCACCACACAGGCTTGCCAGTGCGAACAACCGTCTGGAATCAAAACGGTCGGCAAGACCGGTGAAAGCACTGACCAGTGTCCCGGCGACAAACCCCAACTGAACCGCGCCGGTCAACAGGCCCGCCTGTTGACCGGACAGTTGATGGTTGGCAAGCAGTCCCGCGGCGGCGGCCGAAGCCGAAAACCAAAGTGTCATGCTTGCAAGCTGGCAAAGCACGATGAGTGTTATCGACCCCGCCTTGCCGAGCAACGAACTATCCCCGCTACAAACGCCCAAACGCTAGGGCCAATCGACATTCAGGTTTCGGGCGTGGCGCGAGCCGGATTTCGGTCCCGAAAAGGAGAAAAGCGTAAGGCGGTGTCTGCCGCCGTCGAGCATTTCCGACGCATTCAGGGCCGAAATACGCCGCGTCCCGGAGGCATATGGCGATTGAACCTTCCCGCAACTACTTTCCAGCGAACACGCCCGTCTGATAGGTCAACGCCTCGTCCATAACCTCGACCATGCGGTCCACTTGCGCCTTCGTCAGGATTAGCGGCGGCGAGATAATGAAGGTGTCATAGACGTTCCTGATGAGCACGCCATTGTCACGGCAGCGCCTCGCAACGAAATGGCCGAAGTAATCGGAATCGGCAAAGCGGGTTTTGCTCTTTTTGTCGGCGACAAGTTCGACACCAATCATCAGACCACGACCGCGCACCTCTCCAACGTGCTTTTGCCGCTGTGCCAGCTCTGCAAGTCTGCTCATGAAGTATCCGCCGACCTCTCCGGCATTTTCAGCGAGACCTTCCTTGACCACCATGTCAAGGTTGGCGATCGCCGCCGCGCAGGCGAGCGGATGCGCAAGATAGGTGTTGCCATGCATGAAGCCGGCATCCGGATGATCCTTGAACGCCTGCTCGATACGCTCGTTGAACATGGTCGCGCCAAGCGGCACGTAACCGGAATTGATCCCCTTGGCGAAGATCATCATGTCCGGCTTGACGCCCCAGAGACGGGAGCCAAACATGCTACCGGTACGGCCGAATCCAGTCACCACCTCGTCTGCGATAAGAAGGACGCCGTATTTGTCACAGACCTCGCGCACGAGCGGCCAGTATTCGGCAGGTGGAACGATAATACCGCCGGCGCCCTGGATGGGCTCGGCGATGAAGGCCGCCACCGTTTCGGGACTCTGGTCGATAATGGCGCGTTCCAGCATCATGGCGCAGATTTTTGCCAGTTCCGATGGGTCGTCCGTGAATGGGTTGCGGTATAGATAAGGGCTCTCCACACGGAAGAAACCGGACATCAGCGGCTCGAACATGCGGCGGAAAGCCGGCGTGCCGTTGGCCGAAAGCCCACCGTAGCCAACCCCATGATAGGCCCGCTGCAGGGAGATGATCTTGGTGCGCTGAGCCTGTCCCTTTAGTTTCCAATACTGGCGGGCAAGCTTCAGCGCCGTCTCGACAGATTCAGAACCACCGGTTGAGAAAAAGACCCGCTTCATGCCCTCCTCTGCGGTCATGTCGACAAGCAGCTTGGATAGCTCGATCGACCGCGAATGGGTGGTGCCGCCGAAAAGCGAATAATACTGCAACTGGTTCAGTTGCTCGGTAATGGCGTCAATGATTTCCTTGCGACCGTGTCCGGCATTGACGTTCCACAGCCCGCCCTGGCCATCGATATATTCTTTACCGTCGATGTCTTGAACGATTGCGCCCTTGCCGGACTCGATTATCAACGGCTTGTCGTTGGCAACCGCGTTTGGATCGGAAAAGGGTTGCCATTGATATTCGGCATTCCACTTCTTGACGTCGACTGCATTCTTGCGGGTCATTTCCTTGTCTCCCTTGACGGAATATCCTTGATCAAAGCTGCCGCCCGCGACAGCACGGCATCTTCGTGTGGCTTCAGTTCGTGGCCGCCGATCGAGCCAACCCAGTCCAGAAAGGGGTCTGCTGCGTCGGTCCTGATGCCCGAGAGCTGCTCCATGACAGCCAATCCGCACCAGGGAACGTAGGCTTCCGAATACCCCCCCTCATGGGTCATGAGCAGGCGTCCCTGGCAAATCCTCTCGGCTGCCTCCATGAGGAGCCCAGTCATTGCCCGGTAGGTCTCTGAGCTCGCCTGCTGCCTTCCCAATGGATCGAGGGCGCTTGCGTCAAAACCCGACGGCACAATGATGATTTCGGGCTCGAATTTCTCCAGGGCAGGCACGACTACGCGTGAGAACGTCGCCACATAGGCCTCGTGACCGGACCCTCCCGGCAAAGGGATGTTGAGACAAGCGCCCTTTCCCGCCCCTTCTCCCGTTTCCGCAAGCGAACCGGATTCGACCGGATACAGTCGGTCCTGATGCACGGAAATGGTCAGCACGTTGGGATCGGAATAGTAAATCGATTGAGCACCGTTGCCGTGATGAACATCCCAGTCCACCATCGCGATGCGCTTGACGCCTCGCACTTTGCGAAGGTGTTCGACCGTGATCGAAGCATTCGCCAGCAAACAGAATCCCCGCCCCCGTGAGCGCTCCGCATGGTGGCCCGGTGGTCGACACAGGACGTAGGCGTTGCGGACGGAGCGATCCAAAACGGCATCGGCTGCTACGATGCAGGCGCCAGCAGCCCGCTTGGCTATTTCGAACGACCCCTTGCCGAGCGGCGTGAACTCCCCCGCATCACCAAATCCGAGATCACTCATTTCCTTCAGTCTTTGAAGGTAGTCTCCGTCATGGACCCGAAGAAGCTCCTCGTCGGTCGCGAGACGAGTTGGGAGAATTTCGAGCTCGTCCAGAATACCCGTGACCTCGAGCAGATTTCGAAACCTGCGCTTCGTCGCCGGGTTTTCAAAATGCATGCCGGGTTCCACGTACCCGCCAGCAGGCAAATTTCCGCACGCTACGCCGTTGGAATGCCACGCAAAATACTCGTGCCAAAGGAATCCCGTCTTCATTGCTCTTCCTCGCTCTTCAGCCTTCGTCAGCGACGATTTTTTTTGGTAGATCAATTGACGAACCATATGCCAACGTTACATGGTCGGTCAACCGACCAAATTTCTGGAAATAAATTTATGAGTCCGAAAATCAGCCCATCACGCATGAAACTCATCGACGGCGCCATACGCGTGCTATCCGAGGAAGGGGTAACCGGCGCAACGACACGCAAGATCGCCGAAGCGGCCGGCGTCAGGCTGGCAACTCTCCACTATCACTTCAAGGACAAGGATGAGTTGCTCTTCGCTGTACTTGAAGACGTCACGCTAACTCTTGAAAAATTCCTCGATGACGAGGTCAAGAAATCAAATAATTTGTACGACTGCATAAGAGAACTGATCATGGCTATCTGGCGACTGGTAAGAAAGACCAGGCATCTCCAGATCGTTCAGTTCGAAATGACGATGTATGCCGTCAGGCGTCCGAGCACCACATGGCTCGCGGAGCAGCAATATGAAGGTTACATCAAGCAATACGAGCGAATTTTGGGTGAATCCAACAACGATCTTCTGCCCGCAGCTAGTCTAAGGGACCTGGCGCAATTCCTGCTTGCTGGAATCGACGGCATTCTAGTTCAGGATCTCGCCACCTCGAATGAAGCGCGCTCCGAAGAGCTCCTTGCCTATCTCATCGAAACAGGGCAATCCCTCGCCCGACATATGGCAGGCGCTCCATAAGGTCAGGCGAGCGCCATCGGCATTTCGCGCCAAATGGGCTGGGATTAGTTGGCCTGTCTCAGGAGGACGTGCCTGCAAGATGCGCACCCGCAGGACGACGTCGCAGGCGGCCCCACATCTGGTCAATGAATGTCGCAATTCCGAGCGGCCAGATGAGAAGCACCGTAATGGTGACGAAGGCGATCACAATCGCCCGCCACTCCGGTATTCCTCGCAGCGCCTCGTTGAGGACAATCACCAAGGCGCATCCGAGCATCGGCCCCCAGGAATGGCGCTGTCCCCCGATGACCATGATGGCCAGAAGCGTCATGATGATTCCAAAATCGAAGCTCGTCGTATCCACAAGTTTGAGGTGGGTTCCGTAGAACGAGCCGGCGATCCCGATGAAGAAAGATGTGATGGTGAAAACAAGAAGCTGATGCTTGTAGCGGCCGATCCCTCTCGCCTCAGCGTATGCCTCTGAATCCCGCAACGCGTTGAACGCAAGGCCAAGCGGACTGCGGGACAGGAAGTAGGCGACGGCGACCATGGTGAAGAAGAGAACTATAGCTATGTAGTAATCCCCGATAATCTCTTTCCTCGGCCCTAGCAGGGCTCGAAAACCATAGTCTCCGAAGCCATAAAGACCATAGCTTCCGCCCGTGAAGCCGCTGGTATCGGCCAAGATCAGGAGATAGACGACGTAGTGCGCAGAAAGCGTCAGCAGCGCCACATAAGCGCCCTTCAACCGTAGGCAGGGCAGGCCAATCAGCAGGCCAAACAGTGCACAAATGATGCCTGCTGGAAGAAGCGACCATGCCGGCGCTATGCCGAGATGGGTCCCCAATATCGCGGTAACGTAGCCTCCGATGCTGAAGATCGCCATTTGCGCCAGAGAGAATATCCCGGCCTGCCCCATGAGGAGATTCCATTGGCTGGCAACGGCCGTCCAGACGCAGAACAGAATGATCAGGTCCAGAAAATACCGGTTCGTCACGAATAACGGCGTGACTGCCAAGGCGCCGGTCAGGCAAAGGAGGGTGAGAAGATACTTCTTCGTTAGGTTCATAGCCGGACAACCTCACCGCGTCCAAACAGACCGTAGGGCCTGACGATCAGCACGAGGATCACCAGTGCGAACATGGCCGGAAGCGCGAACTGGACTCCCAGGAAAAGTGAGACGAAAGCTTCCGTCAGGCCCATCACGGCAGCGGCGTACAGTGTGCCACGCATATTTCCCAAACCGCCCAGGATGCACACGATGAACGACTTCAGCATCGGATGCAGCCCGAAAGTCGGCGAGATAAAATAGATCGAGCTTAGCAACACTCCGCTGACGGCAGCGATGCCGCCTGACAGCGCCAGCACCAGCAAGAACACCGTGTCGCGCCGGATTCCCATGAGTTGTGCCGCATCTGGTTGCTGCGCGGTGGCGCGGATGGCCAAGCCGAAACGGGACTGCTTCAGGAAAATTTCCAGAGTAAGCAGCGTTATGACGGCGACCACGATGATGGTCAGTTGCTGGTATGTGACCGGCACGCCCAGCACGTCGAGCGAACCGTTGATGGCAAAAGGCTGGGCCTTGTTTCTCGGCCCGAAAAGCAGCAGGGCCCCGCCTTCCATGGCAGAGGCAAGTGCGGCGGTAGCGATGAATGTGTTGTTCTCGGCGCCAGGTCGACGCGACAAAGGGCCGACCAGCGCCTTGTAAAGCACCATGCCGAACAGGGCGACGACAAGGAAGGCCGCCGGCAGGCCAAAAAACCAAGGCAAATCCAATTGCGCGACCGCAAACCAGGATGCATACGCCCCCGCCATCATGAGGGCGCCGTGGCTCAGGTTCAGGACCCGCAAGGCGCCCCAAATCAGCGTTAAACCGACCGCCATGAGCGCGTATATTGCCGCTATCACCAGGCCGGAATAGAGAGTTTGGAGGAAAATACCCATTTCACGTGCCCAAATAGGTGGAAATCAGGGACTCATTGGCCAGCATCTCGGCTCCGGGACCGTTCCAGACGATCCGGCCGTGATCCATCAAGTACACCCGATCGGCCATGTTCATGATGCGCTCGGGGTTCTCCTCGACCAGAAGAATGGAATAGCCGTCGCGTCTGAGATTCCCGATCGTCTCGTAGATTTCCTCAACGATGAGCGGAGCCAGCCCAAGCGACGGTTCATCGATCAGGATGAGACGAGCACGCGCCATGAGACCGCGTCCGATGGCTAACATCCTTCTTTCGCCGCCGCTCAAGGTGCTGGCGATCTGTGCCGATCTTTCATCAAGCCGTGGAAATATCGAGAATACCTTCTCCAGTTGCTCCGCCCGATGCTTTCCGGCTTCTTTCAGAAAAGCGCCGAGCAGCAGGTTTTCGCGAACGGTCATCTCCGGAAAAAGGAGGTCGCCCTGCGGGATATGCACCAATCCCCGCCCGACGATCTCGTCAGGGCGCCTTCCGTCTATCGCCTCGCCGGCAAAACGTATCTGGCCGGCCGTTTTGGGCAACAGGGCCGAAATGGCGCGCAGTAACGTGGTCTTGCCGTGGCCGTTCGGGCCAAGCAGGGCCACAACCTCGCCCGCGTTCACCGTCAGGTTCACATCGGCGAGCACGCCCACGGCGCCATAGCCCGCCGCCAGCGAGGAAACTTCGAGCAAGGGCTGCGCACTCACGTCGCCTTCTCCGCCAGAAAAGCCTGCATCCGGTCGCTGACCCGCTTTCCGAGATAAATCTCCGTCACTTTTTCGTTGGAGACCATCTCGGCAGGCGTTCCGAGAAAAATGTTCCTACCCTGCTGCATAATCATGACGCGATCGGACAGGCTCACGAGAAATCGCATTACATGCTCTATGAGAATGATGGATATTCCTCTCGAGCGAATTCTTTTGACCAGGTCGAGGACATAGTCGATTTCCTTCGGCGTCAGCCCGCCGACCGGTTCATCCATCAAAAGACATTTTGCATTCGAGACGAGAGCGGAAGCGATCATCAGTCGCTTGCGGTCGAAGACCGGCAGTTGATCTGCCCTGTCCCCGCGCCGGTCGAGAAGTCCGACGAACTCTAGTTCCGCCTCGGCCCGATCCCTTGCTTCATTACTTCTTGCCAATGCGTTCCAAACCTGCTGGCTTTGACCAAAATGCGCTGAAACATAGGCGTTTTCGAAAGCCGTCAACGAATTGAACGCCGCATTGGCCTGGAAGGTACGGGCAAGACCACGGTGACAGATGGCATGCGCGGAAAGCCCGCCTATGTTTTCCCCAGATAGATAGACCTCACCTGCATCCGGGCGGACGAAGCCCGATATCAGGTCAAACAGCGTCGTCTTTCCCGCGCCGTTTGGACCGCCGATTCCTAGGACCTCGCCCGGGTGCAAGTCGAGTGAAACCTCACCGACCGCCACCAACGCGCCGAAGCGCTTGGTGACGGATCGGCATTCGAGAACCGTCGCACCGGCAGTCTCGGGCATGTTCTACTTTATCCAGCCAGGGATCTGGAACTTACCTTGGACCCAAGGCTCCGGAGCAACCATCACATGCTTGCCGGCCTGGATCTGATAGAAGTGATGAGCCAGCCCGAGAGAGGGATCGTTGACGCCGGACGGATAGGGGCGCGTGCACTGATCATCCGTATTGAACCTCCAAGCGCCGCACACTCCCCTGTGTATGAGCCGGTTCTTCAGGATATCCGCAATCTTTTTAGGGTCTTCGATCCCACCAGCCATAGCTGCGGCTGCAGCATATATCATCGTCAGGTCGTAGGTTTGCCCGCCATTTCTGAAGCCGGAATTTTCGCCGTAGCGCTCCTTGTACCTGGCTTCGAAATTGAGCCCGAACTCACCGGGAAGGGTACCGACAACCGTCGCCCAGAGAACGCCGTTTGCGGTATCGCCGGCGAGTTCAATGAACTCGGGTATGGATGGCCCATACTGCATGTAGAGCAAGGACGAGGTGGGGTTTTGCGCGAACTGTAATGCGAACTGTGCGATATCCTGAGGGAAGAAGTGGGTATTTATGATAACGCCCGGAGGATCCGCCCTAATCTTGGCAAGAGTCGGCCCCCAGTCGGCTATCGGCTGCACAACCTCTTCGTAGAGACTGACTTCCCAGCCATTCTCCGGCGCCTTGTCTCGGACCACCTGCGCGATAAGAATGCTGTAGGGGTTGTTGCTGGTTATAAGTGCGATCTTGTTGTTGATCGGCTTGAATGTACCACTGTCCACCAACTGTTTAAGGTAGGCAACCAAGCCAACCCCATACCAGATTTCCGTGGAGTCGCTGAATATGCCATAGTATCGCTTCGGATCGGCGCGAACCATGGCAGCGGTTGTTTCATATGTTTCAGTATTCAAGTGGATAATGTCTGCGTCGGCGATAAGATCGTATTCTGGCCCTGCCCCCACGACATAGCCGTTGACTATCGCGTTTACTCCATGCCTGTCGATCAAGGCTCGGGTCGCCGCAATGTTGTTTTGCGGACCCATCTCCTTCGCATCTTCGGCAACGTGAACCACTTGCCTGCCACAGATGCCACCGAGACTATTGATATCCTCAATGGCCATTTCGGCGCCCTGCTTGAAATCGATGCCATCTGCAGCGCCCCATCCGGTTAGCGCTGCCGCCGTTCCAATAACGATAGGCTCCGAACTTTGCGCATGCGCCGCCCGGTTGCTGCCCGCAATTATAGCGGCCGCCCCGCCCAAGACGCCGGAAGATAGAATGGAGCGTCGACTTACCTGAATCTTATCGTCAGCCATTAGATTACTCCCGTTAAAGTTGATTTCCCCCACCGTGCTTTGACGTTTTCGCTCTTGCAGGCACCGTGATCGAATTGACCGTAACAGATGTTAATAAGTCGGTCAACCGACCAAAAATGAAGCTGCAAAAGGTAGTTGCAGACTGTCTTTTAAAATTTGAGCGTTTCATGGTTAGCTGGAAAACGCTCTAGGAGGATCGAATAGCTCCCCTCCGCCCGGCATCTCAGCTACGAATTCAAAGCCTGGCGAGGCCGTTCTTGATCGCGTACCGGACAACATCCGCGTTTGTAGCGAGACCCAGCTTCTCCCGCAGATTCGCGCGATAGGTTTCTACCGTGCGCCGGGAAATACCAAGCCGCGTTCCGATCTCGTGACTGGACATGCCCTCGGCGACCATGGCCACGACCTGAAGTTCGCGCCTGGTCAACTGCGTGCCATCCAAAACCGCGCCATGCGACCAAGCCAGGTCCGCAGCAAGAGAAGGGCTTACAAACTTGCGACCCGATGCAACGGCGCGGACCGCTTTCACCAATTCTTCAAAAGCATCAAGCTTAAGCACATAGCCGCCGGCGAAAGCCTCTTCCTTTGCCTGGGTGAAAAACGATGCATCGGTCTGCATTGTCACGATCACCAGCCCAAAGACTAAACCTTCGCCATGCAACTGTTGCGCTACACGGATGCCGTTATCGTGCCCGAGCGTGATGTCCATGATGACTACATCAGGCTTCCTGCCCCTTATCATCCGCACTGCATCGGGAACATCGCCGGCGTCGCCAACGACACGAATGTCGTTGGTTTCGTTCAGAAGAGTGATCACACCCTGCCGGAACAATTGATGGTCATCGACGACAACCACGCGGATCATAAGATCGGTACCCTTATGTTGACGGTAGTGCCCTCGTTCGGATCACTGATAATCTCCAGATTGGCATTTATCAAAAGCGCCCGTTCTCGCATCGTGCTCAATCCTAGCCCTTTGTTTTTCTCCTCGGATATCCTGAATCCGCAACCATCATCACTGATAGACAGCGTGAGGTATTGGCCCATACGCTTTTGGCTGAAATTCAGGTTCGAGCAGTTCGAATGGCGCAGGGCATTGTGCAAAGCTTCCTGATAAATCCTGAACAGATGCTCCTTGGTATCGAGGGGCAAGTCCACATCCTCGATCTTGCCAGACGTAAAGCCGATACCGCTATCGCTTAGCGTCCGGATGAAATGCATTTCAATAACCCGGCCAAGTGGCAGATCCTGAAGGTTGGAGGGCCGCAGATTGCCGATAACCTGCCTGAGTTCTTCCGTCAGGTTGTTCACCGATTCCGCCAGCCCTCTCATTTTAGGATTATCGGCATTGCGCATCAGCAGCCGCAATTGAAGACCGACAGCGGCAAGGCTCTGCCCAATGCCGTCATGCATGTCGCGGGCAAGACGCGTGCGTTCGAGATCCCGCACATTGACCAACCTGCGCGACAGCACGATTTCGCGGCGCATCATCTCATCGAACTGCCGCGCCGTCGGCAAGAGCAGCACGATCGCGCAGGTAAGCAGACCCAAATGCAGGGGAAACAGAGGAGGCGCCTCAAAGAACAGGAAAGGGATACCGGCTGCGGAAACAAGAAGCAGAAGCGCCGTGAAGAACAGCGCTATGGAATCCGGCGTCGATCGCCGGAAAGCCGTGAAACTCAGGAGAACTCCTGGAACAACCGCCACGACGGGCAGTCCAACCACGATCGGCGTTGCCATTGGCGTCTCCAGAAACGGCGGCCAAAGGACGATCAGCAACGAGACGGCAAGGCTGGCGTATTCGAGGATATGCTCCCAGAACGAAGTTTCACGGCGCAACTCCACCCTGACCATTCGAACATAAGCCAGGACTGCCGCTACCTGAAAGAGCCAGACCAGTCGTTGCGCCAACGCAGTCTTCCAGCCAAAATCGTACAAGAGAAGCGAATCCGTGAAGATCGACAGTGACGAGAAAAGAACGAGCAGGCCGAATACCCTGTTCGCATGCCCCCTGACGCCCGAGAGGAAAAGAAAGCCGCAAAACACTCCGATGAGAACAAGAACGCTTAACGCGCCTCCTTCCGCAATCTTGACGTAAGTGTCGCTTGTTCTCGAATCGAGCAGCAGCTTGTCCAGGTCGTCCATCTGGACGTGGCCAACGTCGAACTTCAGGGGGGCGTTAACGGTCTCGACGCGAACGGCCAGAATGTTGGGCCGGGTAAAGCTCAGGAAGCTGAACCAAAGCTTGCTGCCTGCTACGGGAAATACCCCACTCTTGCGCCCGGCATCGATGAAGCTCCTGCCAAAGCCACCCTCGCCGCCGACAAACTGGCCGTTGATATAGACTTGGTAGGCCTGATCGACCTTTCCCAGTCCGATGCCCATGTTGCGGGTTCGATACTGCCAGCCAATCGTGAATTCTGTCCGGTACCATCTGATGCCGGTGCTCAACGCTTGATGGGGGCTTCCTGCTTCAACCCGCGTCCATCCGGAAAGATGATTTTCCGGCAAGGCGAACGCAGGATCGTCACCGTCGATATAGTTCCACGGGCCGAAGGACAGCAGTTGAGGATCGTAGATCGGCGGCGGGTTGTTCGGGCCATCAATCGGTCCGGCGAAGACGCCAGCCAGCGGAATTGCGAGGCAGGCAAGGAAAGTGAGAACGAGACAATTGACGCGGCGAAGCTTGGTGGTCTTTAGCCTCATAGCCCGCATCATCGAGGACTCACTCCGTTTTCAACCTGGCGGCTGAACGCCTCCTTATCATATCCGCCACGATGAGAAGGCAAAGCCCTATCGCAAAGGTCATGGACGCCAGAGCCGGATATATCGGCGTCGACCCCATGGCTATCCCGCTGAAGACAAAGGTGGGCAAAGTACGCTCGCCGCCTGCCAGGCTGTAGGAAAGGTAGAAGTTACCCCACGACAGCAGAAAGACGAAAGTTCCCGCCGAAAAAATCCCGGGCCATAGCAAAGGCAAGGTGACTTCGCGGAAAACCTGCCACTGGTTTGCGCCGCAATCCTCAGCAGCCTGCTCAATGGTCGGATCAAGGCCGGCTGCCTGGACGGCAATGATGATCGTGGCAAACGGCGTGAGATACACGACGTGACCGATCGTAGCCGTGGTGATGCCGTTCGAAAACCCTAACCGGGCCGACAGCACCGTGAACCAGAACAGGATGATGACGGCGAGCAGCAACTGCGGAAAAAGCAGCGGCCCGATGCCAATCGCCTGGAACAGCGTCTTGCCCCGAAAGCTGTAGCGCACCCATGCCTGGGCGGCACCCAGACCGATGACCGTGCTTGCCAATGTCGCCGACACAGCAATGACGAAGGAATTGTAGAGCGCCGTTCCGATATCGCGGTTCTGGAACAAGGCCCAATACCAGTCGAGCGTCCACCCCTCGATCGGCATGCTGAGATAGCGACCCTCCTTGAAGGAAAACACCACCAGCGTGACGATCGGCACATAAAAGAAAATCAGCGCCGCGATGATCGAGCCATAAAGGATCGCGGACGCGACATGGTTTTCCAGATTCCCGCTCATCGCACCGCTCCAGCCTTGCGCAAGTCAATCAGACGCAGAAAAAGCAGGATCGTAATCGTCGCGATCACCATGACGACAACGGTTAGCGCCGACCCCAGAGGCCAGTTGATACGCGTCTCGAATGTCTGCCGGATCAACTCGGCCGCCATCGGGGATTTGCCGCCGCCCAGCACCTTGGGTTCGAGGAAGCAACCGAGCGAAAGCACGAATACCAGCACGCCGCCCGCCATGATCCCGTTGCGGCAGAGAGGCAAGGTGACTTCCCACAACGTCCTGAACTTGCCGGCCCCGCAATCATAGGCCGCACGGATCACATCGCGATCAATCATCGAGACGGACAAGAAGATAGTGAAGATCGTGAACGGCAGCAGGTTATAGACCATGCCGAGCAAGGTGGCAGGCGGCGAGAACAACGCCCAAGCCGGCAGATGAGGCAAGCCGATCCATCCAAGTATCGCATTGGCTACGCCGGACTGGTCGAGAAAAAGCACCCAACCGAAAATCTTGAGGACGCTATCCGTCAGGAAAGCAAAGACGATCAGAATGGTGAAGTGATGTTCCCAGCGCTTCAATCGCGTCGCCAGCACGTAGGCGACCGGAAAGCCGATGATCAGACACAGCCCGACCGTCGCCAACGACATGATCAATGTGCGCAGCATGATCAGCCAATAGTAGCTGCGGCTGAAAACATCGGTCCACGTCTTCAGGCTCCAGTTCCATTCAAGAACGAAGCTCCTTGTTTCCTGAAACGACAGGGCGATGGTTATCAACAAAGGTGCGATGAAAAACAGCACCTGCAGGATGACGATCGGCAGGGCGTTGAGCGCGATGATGGATCGGGATGCGTGAGAAGTGCTGGCGCTCATGATTTACCGCCCGCCCGTGCGGTGATGAGATGGGCATCGTCGGCTTTCCAGCCGATAACGATTGGCGCACCGACATCCATCGCCGCTTCGATCTTGCCGGAGAATTCCGCCGTGATCGGAACCGGAGCGCCTTCGCACAAGATCTTTACCTGGGTCGTCGACCCCCGCATGAAGACCTCACCGACCGATCCACGGAAGCGGATGTCGTCGGCATCGAGGTCCTGTTCAAGTCTCATGAACTCAGGGCGCACCATGAGCTGTGCAGGACCACTTATCCCCGCATTCCGCTGATGAGCCGGCAACCGCGCGGAAATCCCGTTCAACAACGCCGAACGATATTGCCCGCCTTCAATCTCGACATCAAACAGGTTGGTGTCGCCTACGAACCCGGCAACGAAGGCGTGCTGCGGCCGATAGTAGATTTCATCAGGGATACCGACCTGAAGGACGCGTCCGGCGCGCATGACGCAAATTCGGTCGGCAAGCATCATGGCTTCCTCAAGGTCATGCGTTACGTGGATGAAGGTAACACCCATATTGCGGTGAAGACGCTTCAACTCGGCCTGAAGTACCTTCTTCAGCTTCACATCGAGCGCGCTCAGCGGCTCGTCCAGCAGCAGCAATTCCGGCCGCGAGATCATCGACCGACCCAGCGCGACGCGCTGCTGTTCCCCGCCCGACAATTGGGCCGGGTACCTGCCGAGATATTCCGGCTTCAGCTCCAGCAGCTCCAGGATCTCCTTCGTGCGCGCCTCGATTTCAGGTTTCGGCGTCTTGGCGATCTTCAGAGGAAAGCCGATGTTGTCGGCAACGGTCTTGTGGGGAAACAGGGCCAGCTTCTGAAACACCATGCTGGTGGGTCGCTGCGCCGGCGACACGCCCGTCATGTCCTTGCCGCCGATCAAAAGACGGCCTTCGGTCGGCTGCTCGAAACCCGCGATGATTTTCAGCAGCGAGGTCTTTCCACAACCGGACGGTCCGACGAGTGCGATGAACTCGCCCCGCTCAACCGACAGGTTGATCGGATGGACAGCGCGATACGAGCCATAGTTCTTGGCCACGTCCTGGATTTGGCAGACCGTATCGATCATGCGCTTTCTCCACGGATGATTGGGTTCTTGACGGATAAAGGATCCCGCCTCGCGTCTGTGAGCGAGGCGGGAATCGAGGCGGAGAACCTACTGGGCCGAAGCCAGTTCTTCCTGCCAGATGGCCAGAAGATCGTCCACGTTGGGCGCCACGGTGTGGAAGACGCTCTTGTCCCAGGCTTCCCATGCATAATCGAGTTGCAACACGGCCTTCTGCTCGTCCGTGTAGAGTGCCTCGACTTCGCGGTTCGGCGTCGGGTTGCAGGTGAAATCGGTATAGGACAGCTTCACCGCAGCCTCTTTGCCGGCCATGTAGCGCACCAGCTTCTTGGTCAGGTCGGGATTGGCCGTACCCTTCACGATCGCCGTCGCCTCCAGCCAGATAATGCCCTTCTTGAAGCCGTCGACCGGTTCAGGAACGACAGTCAGGATGTTCTTGTAGCCTGCCTTGCGCAGAGCGGAGGTCGTGTAGCTACCTGTGCCGATCAGCGTCTTGACCGAACCGTCGAGCATAGCCTTCTGCGCCAGGCTAAGGTCGGAGAACAAAGCGCGTGAGTTCTTGAAAAGTGCGCGCAGGACCTTCCTGATTTCATCAAGGGCCGCCTGATCCAGTTCCACATACGGATCGATGCCGGCGTGCAAGGCCATCGGCATAATGGGCCAGTCGCCCCAATCCATGATGCCGATCTTATCCTTGTTCTTGCTGTCGAAGCAGGCATCGTAACTGCGCCATTCGTCGACGCTACTGGTTTCGGTATTGACGGTCGGCCCAACCCATCCCCAACGGGTAGGAATGCCGGTCATCTTGCCGTTAAAGGTCAGAGGCTCGAAAGGATATTTGAATTGCGGATAAAAGGTTTCGAAAACGTCGGCAAATTCAACGGGATCGATGAATTCGCACAGATCGGTGGGACCCATGCGCGCTACCCACGGCGAATCCGTCGAAACCAGGTCGGTATCCTTGGCGCCGCCGGCAGCCAGCTTGGCGAAGCCCGCCGGGGAATCCACAATCAGGTCGAACTTGATTTCCGCATTGTTTGCTTCCTCGAAGGGGCCGACGATCGTTGGATCGTTGTACCCTTCCCAGCACATGTATTTGAGCGTTGCGTCCGCCGCGAACGCCTGCCCGGAGAATGGCAGCGCCAGTGCCGTTCCGGCGAGCGCGGTGTTTTTCAGGAACATGCGCCTGTTCATTGAAGAAAAGCCTCCGGCGCCTCTATCCAAACCGGCAACGGCCGGTGCCTTGCGATCTTTCATTTTCGTTCTTCCCCAGATCATATTTGTATCATTGGCTCGGCTTCATGGCGAAGCTGGCGGCAGTATCTTGATACGGCCTCAGAATTCGTCCATCCGGTAGTTGCGAAGCAAACTCCGTAGTTTTACGGAGTCGCCGGCGCCCGCAATAAATCAGGCCGGAACGATCTTCAGCGATCCGTCGATCTTCGTGCCATTAGCCACCGTCATGGCATTCGGGCTGAAGGCAAATGCCTTCTCGGCCACCTTCTCCAGATCGGCTCTGGAGGCATCTGCTGCCACCTCGATCTCATAGGTCAGGCCGCCCATCTTTATCTCGGCGTCCGGTCGCAGATTGAGGAACCCGGCAAGATCGAGGGATCCTGTCATCCTGATCGCCAGGCGGTTGATGGTGATGTCATGGACGGCTGCGTTGACGACAAAGCCGACCATGATGCACGCCGCCACTCCAGACATCAGGTATTCCTGCGGCGTCGGGCCGACACTGTTGCCGAGCAGTTGGGGCGGCTCGTCGATGGTCCAGGCGAAGTTGCGCTCGATCTTTTCGTCGCCGACCGACATCGGGGTTGCCTCAGCCCGTATCTTGGTCCCGCCCTGCCAGTTGAGCAGCACGCCATAGTTCGCCACGCCAGCCGCCGGATTCTCGCGGATGGCGTCTCGAGCACCGTTGAGGCCGATTACGTCAATTCCGTTCAACATCTGTCCAATTCCTCGATAGGCGCCTTGCGAAAAAGACGTGTGCCTGGCGCGGTTGCACACTGGTTCGAAGGCATGGGGGAGCAATCGGCGCGCATCTGCGCGTGCCGACACTTCATGCCGTTTGGTTCAGTCGGTTGCGATCGAGGGAGGCGTCAGGCTACTTCATAGCCTACGACCCCCTTGATCTCGGTGAAATCCTCTATGGCGAAGTCCGCATATTCGCGGCCGTTGCCGGATTGCTTGTAGCCACCAAAGGGCGCACCTGCGTCCCAGGCCGGATAGTTTATGTAGACCGTCCCGGCCCGCATCTGATCGGCGACCCGGCGCGCGCGCTGCATGTCGGCCGACTGCACATAGGCCGCGAGGCCGTAGACCGTGTCGTTGGCCAATTCCACTGCCTGTTCTTCGGTTTCATAGGGAATGATCGACAGGACCGGGCCGAAAATTTCCTCGCGCGCGATGGTCATGGATTGATCGACATCCGCGAAGATCGTTGGCTTGACATAGTATCCCCGGTTCAATCCGTCCGGCCTACCAAGCCCGCCCGCGATCAACGTTGCCCCCTCTTTTATGCCCGTTTCTATCAGGCCCTGAATCTTATCGAATTGGATCTGACTGACGACAGGCCCTAGAACCGTATCGGTATCAGCGGGATTTCCCACCTTGAACGTTTGCGCCGCCTCGCCCGCGATTGCGGCAGCGCGTGAGTGCTGATCCGCATGAACGAACATACGTGTCGGCGCGTTGCAGGACTGGCCGCTGTTGCCGAAGCATCCGCTGACGCCCAATCGCACAGCCTTTTCAAGGTCTACATCCGGCAGAAGGATGTTGGCCGATTTGCCGCCGAGTTCCTGGCTGACCCGCTTGACCGTATCCGCCGCGGCCTTGGCGACAAGCACGCCTGCGCGGGTCGAGCCGGTAAACGACATCATGTCGATACCGGGATGATGCGACATGGCTTCCCCGACCTCTGGGCCATCGCCGTTGACGAGGTTGAATACACCCCTGGGCACACCTGCCTCATGCATGATCTCGGCAAAAAGGAGCCCGCTGAAAGGCGCGATCTCGCTTGGCTTCAGCACCATGGTGCATCCCGTTGCCAAGGCGGGTGCGACCTTGCAGGCGATCTGGTTGATCGACCAGTTCCAGGGCGTGATCATTCCGACGACACCAATGGGCTCGCGGACCACTCGCGTCGTTCCACGCATATGCTCGAACGAATAGTCCTTGAGAACTTCGATCATCTTCTTCAGATGGGCCGTGCCCATCCACGCCTGAGCGGACTTGGCAAACGAAAGCGGTGCACCCATCTCGCGCGAAATGGCGGCGGCCACATCGTCGTAGCGCTTGATGTAAGCGGCCAGCACCGCTTCCAACAATTCCAGGCGCTCGGCTTTCGAGGTCGCGGCAAACTTCGGGAAGGCCCGGCGGGCCGCAGCAACGGCGCGGTCGACATCGACGCTGCCCCCAAGCGCGATCTCGGCATAGGCTTCTTCCGTGGATGGATCGATAACGGGGAACCGTTTCAGGTGCGCGGGATCGACCCAAGCGCCATCGATATAGAATCTTAATGCATGATCCATGATCTTCCTCCCAAGTCGCCTAATTAAGCCTGCCGCCGTTTTCGCCGGCCAATCCCGACACCCACGAGACGGCCGCACAGGTCTGGATTTCTCCAACGTATTTCGTTAGATGGATGTCAAACCATGAAACTATTCGCATGAGCACCCCGATGACACCTGACTTCGAGCGCTATACCGCGATCTTCACCGCCCTTGGCGAGGCGACGCGCCTTGAGATGCTGAGGCTGATCGACGAAGCCGGCGAAATGCCGTGCACGACGCTCATCGAAAAGCTCGGCGTAGCGAAGTCGACGGTTTCCTATCATGTCAAAATCCTTGCCCATGCCAAGCTGATCTCGGTGCGCAAACAAGGGCGCAACTATTTCTATACGGCGCGCCGCGATGTGCTGGACGAGGCCGTTCCTGGGCTGCGTGAGCGGCTCGGAAAGCCGGCGGACGGCACTGGGGCGAAAGCCGCCGCCTAAGCGGCGGCTCGTCGCGGACGAACCGCCCCACCCGATTATCAAGCCGACACACCAAGGCCGGCTTTTGCCGCGCCGACGAGGATCGTCGTATTGCCGTGGGCAAGCTTGCCCTCCATCATGTCCTGATGTGCCTGGCCAATCTGGTCGAAGCTGCGCACCTCGCCCATGCACGGGTCGATACGGCCCGCATAGACCAGATCGTTGTAAGCTTTCGACTGCTCGACATTCGAGCCATGCGAGCCCTGCAGACGCTTCTGGCGAACCCAGTGGTAGCGCAGGTCGACCACGGCCGAGTATCCCGTCGTGCCGGCGCAGATAACAACCATGCCACCCGTGTCGCAGCAGAAGATCGAGGTCGGGATCGTGTCCTCGCCCGGATGTTCAACGATGATACGGGGGCTGCGGCGCTCGCCGAGAATGTCCCATATCTTCTTGCCAAAGGCGCGCGTCTGCGCTGTCCAGGCTTTCTGGCCGGCATTGTCGGTCCAGTGCGGCGGCTGCCCCCAATGGGTAAACTCACGACGGTCGATGTAGCCGGCAGCGCCGAGCGATTTGCAGTATTCGCCCTTTTCGGCGCCGGAGACGACTGCAATCGGGACGGCCCCGGCCTCCCGTGCAATCTGGATCGCCTGTGAACCTACGCCGCCTGAACCGCCCCAGACAAGAACGACATCGTTCTTCTCCACGGCGTGTTCCTTCCAGCCGTGCAGCATCCGGTACGCCGTGGCGCCAACCAGAGTAGGCGCGGCAGCCTCTTCCCACGTCAGGTGCTTGGCTTTGGGCAAGACCTGATAGTCGTAGGCCAGACAGAACTGGCCAAACGAGCCGAAATTCGTGTTGTAGCCCCAGATCTGGGCACTGGGTGCCAGCATCGGGTCCTTGCCAGACTTGACGTAGGCATCGTTGGGATCCCAGCTTCCCGGCGCGACGACAACCTCGTCGCCCACCTTGACGTGGGTGACCTTTGGTCCCACTGCGTAGACGATTCCGGAAGCGTCGCTGCCCCCGATGTGAAAATCGTAAGGCGAGCCTTGTCCCTGGCGAACGGCGATCACATCGATCGGCACTCCTTTTGCGGCCCACACATTATTGAAGTTGAGGCCAGCCGCCATGACAGCGATGAGAACTTCATGTTCTCCCGGAGTAGGAACCTCGATCTCCTCGATCTTGAATGCGTCGACCGGATCGCCCAGCCTGTTGGAGCGAATGGTTTGCGCATACATGCGTTTTGGCACTTCACCGACTGGCGGCAATGAGCCAATGGGAACGATATCGACCATGAACAAACTCCGTTGAATGGGAATAATTACTTGGCGCCGTCGAGCGCCCCGTAGCGGGAGTCGCGCCAGTTAAGCGCCTCGCGAAGACCCTTCGTCGCCACTAGCTCTCCGAACTGCGCCTTCTCCGGCGCATAGGCCGCGTTAAGCGTCGCAGCGACGTCGAGATTGACATTGACCGCATTACGCAGCCCCATCGCTTCATAGGCGCGCGTCAGGGCAATCTTCGTCATGCGCAGCGTAACGAGTGGCGTCAGTCCGATCTTGAGGGCGAGCGTCTGGACTGTTTCAGTCAAAGCATCGGCCGGCACAACACGGTTGACCAGCCCGATGCGCTCGGCCTCAGCCGCGTTAATCGTGTCGCCTGTCAACAGCAGTTCCATGGTCTTCTTCTGACCAAGAACGAACGGCATCAGGAGCGTTACAGGTCCGGAGCCAAAGCGGATTTCCGGCTCTCCGAAATGGGAACGATCTGTCGCTACGATCATGTCGCACGCCATGGCGAGTTCACACGCGCCGGCGAGGCACCAGCCGTCTACGGCAGCTATAGTCGGCTTGGTACAAGCCCACACCGCCATGGAAAGCCCGACATTCTTGGACAACTGCCGGTGCCAATCCTCAGGCCGCGATATTCCAGCAGCCACTTCCTCTGAGATATCGTAGCCCACGGAGAAGTTCCTGCCGGCGCCACGAATGACGATCACACGAACACTGTCGTCGTTCTCGAATTCGACGACCTTGTCATGAGCGGTTCTCACCACCTCGACCGACAAGGCATTGATCTTGTCCGGCCTGTTCAACGTGATCCAGCCGATCCCGTCCGTCACTTCCGAAACTACCAACGACATATTCACCTCCACTGGTATAATTACATTTATCGGTCGACCGACCAAATATCAGTTTTAAATTGGCATGGCCATGGTAAAATGTAGGTCCTGTCGGTGAATTCCGGAGTCCAGCAAGACCGACAAACACCCGGCAAAAGCCATATTGCGCTCAATCGTTTTATAGTATTAAAATAATCGAATGATTTTGACAAGCGGTAGTTCTCGGGCACGGCGTCGCACTTTCACACAAGCCGCGTTCCAGACTGATACCGCCGTTCAAAGTCGGCTGGAGGGAACTTGATGCGCAGCACCATGCAGGACGGCCAACTCGGCATAGCGCGGCTGATCCGACATATGGCCCGGGTGAACGGCCGGTCGAGGATCATCACGCATTACGCAACGGGCCGATCGGGAATGACCTTTCAGGAGGTCGCCGAACGGGCGTCGCGCCTCGCCAATGCACTCAGCAAGCGTGGATTTCGTGCCGGCGACCGCATCGCCACCTTCATGTCGGCTTCGCGCGAGCATGTGGAAGCCTATCTCGGTATCCCTTACCTCGGCGCAATCCTGCACACCGTCAACATCCGTCTCCACGAACGTGAAATCGCACATATCTGCACAGAAGCCGGAGACACTGCCTTTCTGGTGGACGCCGACATGATCGAGCGTTTTGCAAGTATCGCTCCGCTTCTCCAGAACCTGAAACTCATCGTTCTCGTGGGTGGAGCAAGCAAGCAAATGCTTGACGCTGCGAATATCGACACGGTCGACTACGAGACGCTGCTCTCCGAAGGCGAAATCTGTCTCGACCGGCCCGAGGTTGACGAACGTGACGCAGCTATTCTTTGCCATACCGGCGGCACCACCGGATTGCCCAAGGGAATCGCCTACAGCCACCGCTCGCTGTGGCTTCAGGCAAACAGCTTGTGCACGGGCAACTCGCTCGGCATCAGCGGCAACGACCGCATTCTTCCTGCTGTTCCCCTCTATCACGTCAACGGCTGGGGTCTGCCGTTCGCTGCGATGATGGCCGGAGCCGATCTGATCCTCCCCGGTTCTGCGCTACGCGCGCCGGTGATTGCCGAGTTGCTGCGCGACGAAAGGCCAACCATCGCCGCCGGCGTCCCGACCATCTGGGCGGACCTGCTCATTCATCTGGGCGCCGAAGCGCAATCTGCTCTGCGTTCCTTGCGCCTTATCGCAACCGGCGGCGCACTGGTAACCCCATCGCTGCTGGATGCTTATGCCGCCATGGGCATTCGCATGATGCAGGCCTGGGGGATGACCGAAACATCGTCGATGTCGGCCATCGCTTCCATCCCTTCATGGGCGCAAACGCCGGAGGAACAAGAGACGTACGCTCGAAAGCAAGGCCGCATTGCCTGTGGGCTTGAAGTCCGCGTGGTCGATGGCGACGGGAACGAACTTCCGCGCGACGGGCATTCAGTCGGCGAGATTGAGATACGCGGCCCATGGGTGACCGCTTATTACTTTCCCAAAAACGACTCGGAAAAATTCCATGACGGATGGGTCAGGACCGGCGACTTGGGAACCCTCGATGCCGACGGCTTCGTTACTCTGACCGACCGGCTGAAAGACGCGATCAAGTCTGGCGGCGAATGGATACCGTCCCTTGCCCTTGAAGCCGCAATCCAAACGCATGAAAGCGTGCAAGAAGTTGCTGTGATCGCCATGCCGGATGCGCGATGGCAGGAAAGGCCCCTGGCGGTCGTGGTGCTCAACAGCCAGTTTTCGGAACTCGACGCAGCTGCCATTTCGGCATCGATCGCCGACATCGTGCCGCGATGGTGGGTTCCGATCCACTGGGTCAAAGCGCAGGCCATTCCCCGGACAGGTGTCGGCAAATACGACAAGAAGTTGATGCGAGAGAGCCTCGCGGCCGGAACGATAGGCGATATCCAGACGCTCTGACAGGCGCAGGCACAATCGGCTTTTCGAAAAGACTCCCCTACGGAACGGATCGACACATGGACTGGCCCACCCTTGCAGAAAGTGAGACCAAGCGCGATCCGAAGACGCTTGTCTGGAACACGCCTGAGGGGATCGCGGTAAAGCCGCTTTACACCGCTGACGACCTCCAGGGCATCGGTCATCTCGATAGCCTGCCGGGCTTCGCGCCTTTCGTGCGCGGCCCGCGCGCGACCATGTATGTCGGGCGTCCTTGGACGATCCGGCAGTATGCCGGCTTCTCGACGGCGGAGGCCTCCAACGCCTTCTACCGCAAGGCGCTCGCCGCCGGCCAGCAGGGCGTGTCGGTGGCCTTCGACCTTGCCACCCACCGCGGCTATGACAGCGACCATCCTCGTGTCGAGGGCGATGTCGGCAAGGCCGGTGTGGCGATCGATTCCGTCGAGGACATGAAGATCCTGTTCGACGGCATTCCGCTCGGCGAGATTTCCGTGTCGATGACCATGAACGGCGCGGTGATCCCGATCCTCGCCAGCTTCATTGTCGCCGGCGAAGAACAAGGCGTTCCGCGCGCGCAACTGTCAGGGACGATCCAGAACGACATCCTCAAGGAGTTCATGGTCCGCAACACCTACATCTACCCGCCCGAGCCCTCGATGCGCATCATCGCGGACATCATCGACTACACTGCCAGGGAAATGCCGAAGTTCAACTCCATCTCCATCTCCGGCTACCACATGCAAGAGGCGGGAGCGACGCTGGTGCAGGAACTGGCGTTCACGCTGGCGGACGGGCGCGACTACGTCCGCGCCGCACTCGCCAAGGGACTGGATATCGATGCCTTTGCCGGGCGCTTGTCGTTCTTCTTCGCCATTGGCATGAACTTCTTCATGGAAGCCGCCAAGCTGCGGGCCGCGCGCCTTTTGTGGACGCGCATCATGCAGGAGTTCAACCCAAAGACGTCGGCTTCACTCATGCTGCGCACCCATTGCCAGACCTCCGGCGTGTCGCTTCAGGAGCAGGACCCCTACAACAACATCATCCGCACCGCCTACGAGGCGATGTCTGCGGTGCTTGGCGGCACACAGTCGCTGCACACCAATGCGCTGGACGAGGCGATCGCCCTACCGACGGAATTTTCCGCCCGCATTGCCCGCAACACCCAACTCATTCTCCAGCACGAGACGGGCGTGACGAAGGTGGTCGATCCGCTTGCCGGGTCCTACTATGTCGAGAGCCTGACCAACGAACTCGCCGAAAAAGCCTGGGCCCTGATCGAAGAGGTCGAGGCCATGGGCGGCATGACCGAGGCCGTCAAAGAAGGTTGGCCAAAGCGGATGATCGAGGAAGCTGCGACACGCAAGCAGGCGGCCATCGACCGGGGTGACGAGGTAATCGTCGGAGCCAACAAGTACCGACTCGAACAGGAAGCCGACCTCGACATTCTCGACATCGACAATGCGGTTGTGCGCCAGGCGCAGATCGCCGCCATCGAGAAGACGCGCCGCCAACGCGACCCGAAGAAATGCCAGGAGACAATCGATACCTTACGCAAGGTGGCGCAGACCGGCGAAGGAAACATCCTCGAAGCCGCTGTCGAGGCTGCCCGGGCACGCGCTACGCTTGGCGAGATTTCCGACGCTTTGCGCGATGCCTTCAGCGACCATGTGGCCGTGCCTGAAGTGGCCAGCAACATCTATCGGTCCGCCTACGCGGGCGACCCCGAATACGAGACGCTGGTAAACCGCATCGAGCAGCTAAAAGACAAACTTCGGGAATCACCGAGGATCATGGTAGCCAAGCTCGGCCAGGACGGCCACGATCGCGGCGCCAAGGTGATCGCGTCGGCCTTCCGTGACATCGGCTTCGACGTCACGGTCGGACCGCTGTTCCAGACGCCGGAGGAAGCGGCCGATCTCGCCGTGAAGTCGAAGGTCCATGTCGTCGGCATATCCTCGCTCGCCGCCGGTCACAAGACGCTAGCCCCACGATTGGTCGAGGCGCTTAGGGCGCAAGGGTCGGAAAATATCATCGTCGTCGCCGGCGGGGTCATTCCGCGGCAGGATTACCAATACCTGCTCGACAATGGCGTCGCCGCCATCTTTGGGCCAGGCACCAACATCCTCAACGCAGCCCGCGGCGTACTCGACCTCATGGAAGGCAAGCGCCGCAATATCTAATCGACCGGCGAACCGTCCCGACAAAGGAATATGACGTTGCGAGCAGCCCTATCGATTTCACCCGGCGCACCCGACACACTTGAAATCCGGGATGTCGACGAGCCTCTGGCCGGGCCGGACGAGGTGGTCATATCGGTCGCGGCCACCGCTCTCAACTTCATGGACACGCTTATTATCCGCGACCGCTACCAGGTAAAGCCGCCACGTCCCTTTTCTCCCGGGGCGGAGTGCGCCGGAACAATCGTCTCGATCGGCACCAACGTTGCCGGTTTTCGGGTCGGCGACCGTGTCTGCGCCTATATCGGCCATGGAGCCGCGCGCGAAAGGATCGCTGTCAGGGCAAGTGCCGTCATCCATGTGCCCCCAGCCGTTTCCTTCGAGCAGGCGGCGGCGCTTATCGTCACTTATGGAACAGTGCTTTATGCGCTTCGGGACCGGGCGCACATGGGTGCAGGAGAAACGCTCGTCGTTACGGGTCCGAGCGGCGGCGTCGGCAGCGCAACGATCGAGCTTGGACGCCTGCTTGGTGCGCGGCTAATCGCCTGCACCAGCAGCGAGGCAAAACGCGCCGAATTGCGCGAGCAAGGCGTCGAACTCTTTGTCGATCCCGACGCCGAGGGCGCGAAGGAAGCCGTGCGCCATCTCACCAACGGCAATGGCGCGGATGTCGTGATGGATGTTACCGGCGGCGATCTGACCGAAAAACTCGTTCGCGCTACCGGCTGGGGAGGCCGTTATCTGGTCGTGGGCTTTGCTGGAGGCGGAATACCGAAACTGCCTCTCAATCTGATCATGCTGAAATCGATCGATGTTGTCGGCATCCATTGGAGCGCGTGGGCGCAACACGACCCAGACCGCCATCGTCAGAATACCGAATATCTGCTTACTGAAGTTGCTGCCGGGCGGCTTTCGCCGCGCATCGACGCCCGCTTTCCATTGGAGCGGATCGAAGATGCACTCGCCCTCATTGAGCAGAGAAAAATAAGGGGAAAGGTCATAGTCACCCCCTAACGGGTTGGGGTGAAATCCTCTGCACGACAAACTCGACCTTGGTAGTAAATATATCAAGATAAGATAAAATCTATACTATATATATGAAATACATATTTTTACATAAATATTACACACTTGTTCTGAAATGAATACGAAGTGCCAGAAACCGGAGGACTGGATGGTGGCATGGAGGGCACATCAATATCTTTGATTTTATCGCCGTGCCGGTTATCCGGCGTAACCGCGGTCTGTGGACTTAGGTTATGTTTCGAACGTTTTGCGGGTGAAAGCCACCGCCAGGCGGCCAAGCTCCGGTCCCAATACCCTGTCCTCGTTGACCGGGGGAACGATAACGCGAACCTCGTCCACCAGGGGCCTCAGTTGCGGTGGCGGTTTCCTGCCGGTGACGTGGAGCGCCTGCGACGCCAGCATGGCGAGCATTGCGAGCGCCGCATCCACACATTGCCCCGCCTTCTGCTCCTTCGCCCATGCGAAGAAGGCGGTTGCCGCAATGTCATCCTGGCCCGAGCCTGCCGATTCCGTACCAGGGATGAACGTCCGCTGCGCATGCAACTTGGCTTGCTCCAGATAACCGGTAATCGCCATCGGAACATAACCGACGCTGCCGTGGCCGTCGCTGTCGCTAGGATGACGTCCTACCATGAGCATATCTGGCAGGTGGGACACTTTGCCGTTCAGTAGTTTCGAGCCGTGGCGGTCGCAAAGCAAACTGATATCCGCCCAGGTCGAGGCCAGATCGTCGAGAGCCGGAGCAGCCATCGCATTGTGATAGCCGCCGGTGCTGATGCAGCGTCCAAGCGGATGGCTCTCATCCGGGGGAATATAGACAGGGTTGTCGGAAGCAGACGCCAGCGAAATGGTAGCGGCGCGCTCAGCGCCGGCAAGCGCACGCTGCGCCTGGCCGAGTACCTTTGGCACGACGCGGTAGCTGACCGGCGCTTGGTAGTTGCGCCTCCCCTCGCCTGCACCCGCAAGGAAATGGCGCAATTCTTTGAGAGCCAGCGCTTCGTACTCGTCGTTCCAAAGGATATCGAGTGCCGCATCGTAGTGTTCAAGCGGGGCACGAAACGCCTCGATCGATAGCGCGAAAACCTTGTGCGCCATCAGCACGCGCCGTCGTGCAGACAGCGCCGCATCTGCGACGAGCGCCGCAGCGCAGGGTGAACCGTTGATCAGCGACCCGCGCTCCTTGACCTCCAGATCAAATCTGGCGGTCAGATCGGCAAAAAGCGGATAAAGCGCAAGGATCTCGCCGGCACCGCCCTGCCCTGACGATGCGACCACCGGCATTGGACGGCCATCCAGCATTTCCGCCACCGCAGCGGCGATCCGTGGGGTCGTTGCGGCATGGCCCTCAAGGAAATTGGCCAGCCGCGCCAGCACAATACCGCGCACGACCCGTTCTGGGTAGGGATCGCCAAAAGACGTCGCTGCAGCAAACGCTTTGATGCGCGCGTGGCGATCGCGTTCGTCTCGGGAGAGCTTTTCACGGGCCAATTCGCCCATCGCGGTCGTTACGCCGTAGATGACGAGATCGGTGTCGCTGTCGATCAACCGCAGGAACGAATTGCGGCACTCTGTGATGCGGCTGATTGATCGAGCGTCGATCGTTACGCCCTCGCCTTGCCAGGCAACGCGCTTGAACGTGTCGAGATTGATGTCCGCCCTGGTGGTCAGATTGACTGTCATGGTGTCCCGTAGGCTGCAACTCGTTGGCCACGAGTTTCATTACGAGGTGAGACACCCGTCAATAGGGACAAGCAGGCTTCGCCGAGCGTTATCGCAAGCTTCAGAGAAAGTGATTTTCGTTAGAGCCCTGTTTCCTTGAAATCTCACTGCGGAGGATCGGCGATGAGCGATTTTGATCTCGTGATCACAGGCAGGGTGGTCGGAACTGACCGGGTGCGCGAAGACGGCTATGTCGCCATTCGCGACGGGATAATCGAACGCATCGGCGAAGGTTCCGCACCTTCAGCCAGGGAACGTCAGAATTTCGGTCAGGCCTTTGTGATGCCTGGAGCCATCGATTCCCAAGTGCATTCGCGTTCGCAGGCCGGTCAGGAGGATTTTGTCTGGTCGACGCGGTCTGCGGCCGCCGGCGGCGTCACGACCATTGTCGACATGCCATATGACGACGGCGACCTGATCTGCACCGGCGCGAGGTTGGAACTCAAGGCGCAAACGGCCGGCGAACAGGCGCGCGTCGATTTCGCGCTTTACGGTACGGTCCATCCAGAAGATGGCGCGGCCCATATTGCCGACATGGTGGCGGCTGGTGCGGCAGGTTTCAAATTTTCCACATTCGGCACGCATCCAGAGCGCTTTCCGCGCATCCCGCCGCCAACGCTTTACTCCTGTTTTACCGAAATCGCGAAGCACGGTTTGATAGCGGGGGCGCACAACGAGAACGACGAGATGGTGCGCGCCGCGGAAGCCGGCGTCGCGGCGTCAGGCATTACCGACTACCGTGCCCATGGCCTTTCACGCCCGCCGATTGCCGAGGCGCTTGCCACCGCCGAAGTTTATGAAATCGGCGCTGGAACCGGCTGCTCAAGCCACATCGTGCATTGTTCGATTGGGCGCGGTTACGAGCTTTGCAACAGTTATCGGATGCAGGGACACGACGCGACGATCGAGGCCTGCATCCACTATCTGATCCTGGACGAGGAACATGATGTCTCGCGCCTTGGCGGTAAGGCCAAGATCAATCCCCCACTGCGTCCGCGGGCCGAAGTTGAGGCGCTCTGGCGCCACCTTGCCGCAGGCAATATCACGGTTGTGTCGACCGACCACGTCAGTTGGTCCGAAGACCGGAAGACCAATCCGGTCATGTTGAAGAATTCGTCGGGCGCTCCGGGACTCGAGGTGCTCTACAGTCTCCTCCTCAAGGGCCTGACCGAACGAAACCTGAGCCCGGCGCTTGCTGCGCGCCTGCTTGCGGCCAATCCGGCAAGGCTGTTTCGTATCGGTCATCGCAAGGGTGCGCTCGAACTTGGCCGGGACGCCGACATCGTTGTCATGGCGCACGTTCCACGACGCTATGATGCTGCGGCCAGCGGCAACAATGTCGTCGGCTGGAGCCCGTATGAGGGGCTGAAGTTACCCTACAGGCCCGTGGCGACGTATCTTCGCGGGCAAACTGTCTTCGACGGCGCCGAAGTTCTTGCAAAGCCCGGAAACGGGAAATTCATAACGCCTGCCCGACCGGAGAGCCAATAATGGCGCAGCGTACAAACCTTCCGGTGGACGGCAACAGGCTCTGGAGCGACATCATGGCGCTCGCCGATATCACAGACCCGGCGCACCCCTACACACGCAGATCATTTTCACCGCTGTTCCTGAAGGGCAGAGACTGGCTGAAGCGGCGCTTTGAAGAGGCCGGGATGACGGTGCGTCTGGACAGTGGCGGCAATCTGATCGGACGCCTGCAGGGGACAGACCCGGCTGCCGGCACGATCATGATCGGCTCACATTCGGACACGGTTCCATCCGGCGGCCGATTTGACGGCATTGCCGGCGTCCTGGCCGGCATCGAGGTGCTTCGGTCCTTGCGCGATGCCGGGAAATCACTGCGGCACTCAATCGAGATCGTCGATTTTCTCGCCGAGGAACCGAGCGAGCACGGCCTCTCCTGCGTCGGCAGCCGCGCGATGGCCGGCGCGCTCACTCGAGATCTGCTCGATTACCGGGACCCGGCTGGCGAGCGACTTGGCGATTCGATCGACCGTGTCGGCGGCAGCGCCGAGGATCTGGATGAAGCGGTACGCTCGGATATCGCCGCATATTTCGAGCTGCATATCGAGCAGGGGATTGTCCTCGAAAGCGGCGGCATTGATCTTGGGATCGTGACGGCGATAGCAGGCATCGCGCGAGTGGAGGTTTCGTTTGAAGGACGGGCCGATCACGCCGGCGCGACACCAATGGATCTGCGCAAGGACGCCGGCGTCGCCATCGCCCGTTCCATCGTTTTTGCGTGGGAGCGTGCCAACACGCTTGCCGCCGCGGGACGCGGACATTTCGTCGCCACCGCGGGCATAGTCGAACAGTCGCCCAATGCCTCAAATGTGGTGCCGGGCAGCGCCAGCGTCATTTTTGACATCCGCGGAGAGGACCAGTCGCTGGTGCATCAGTTCATCGCGGAACTGGATGAGGCGACGCGGTCGATCGCTGCCAGCCAGTTAGTCGAACGGTCTGCCTGGAGACTTCTGTCCGACGCAAAGCCTTCTGCGTTCGATCCTGCATTGCGAGGCCTGCTCACTCAGGTCGCTGCGGACCTTGGCTTCACGTCGATCCCCATGGCGTCGGGCGCTGGCCACGACGCGGCATTTGTTGCGCGCCTGGCGCCGGCCGCAATGGTGTTTACGCCATGCCGGGATGGTCGTAGCCACGCACCTGAAGAATGGGCAGAGCCGGACGCGATTGCGGCCGGCGCTGCCGTCATCCATGACGCTGTCCTGCGTTTTGACGCGGACACCCATGAGAAATCCAGTTGATTGACCTAAACGAGACCGGTCTTATTGCGCTTACGGCGGTAGCCGAAGGAAGCAGCACCATGACAGATCAGAGCATGCGAGGTTTTTTGTCGACGCTAGAGGGGCGCAATCAGTTGCATCGCGTCAGCCGGGAGATCGATCCCAGGTTTGAGATCGCGTCTGTCCTTGCGCTGCGCGAACGGGGACCGGCGCAGTTGTTCAAAAATGTAGTCGGTTCCGCCATGCCGGTTGTCGGCAATATATTCAACCATCGCGAGCGGTTTGCTCAGGCGCTTGGCATCGAGGTCGAAAAGCTTGATCAGTTCTGTCTGTCTGCGCTGCGCAATCTGGTGAAACCGGTCATGATCAACAATGCGCCGGTGCAACAGGTCGTCCATACGGACGGGATCGACATCGGCCGGCTCATGCCCGTTCCGCACTGGTTCGAAAAGGAAGGCGCGCCCTACATTACTGCCGGTGTGATCATCGCCAAGGACCCCGAAACAGGCCAGCGCAACGTCTCGATCGCCAGGTTGCGGCTGGAAGGCGGCAGCCGTCTGATGGCGGGCATCGCTAAGAACCATCATCTTGCGATCATTGCCGAAAAGGCGCGCGCTCGCGGCCACGGCCTGGAAATCGCTATCGTCGTGGGAAACCACTGCGCCACACTTGTGGGCTCCCAGATGTATGTCGAGCTTGGCGACGATGAATATGATATCGCCGGCGGACTGCTCGGTGAACCGCTGCAACTGGTTAAATGCCGCACGGTTGATTTGGAAGTTCCGGCTCATGCGGAAATCGTCCTTGAAGGACGGCTGAACCCGACTGACCTGATCGAAGAAAACGCGGTTTCGGAATTTCCAGGTTTCTACGTCTACTATGGTCCGGGCATCGGCGTCGAAATCGACTGCGTGACACATCGCGCAGACGCGATCTACCAGGCGATACTGCCCGGCTATGCGGCGGAGCATTGCCTGTTGGGCGCAGTGGCCATCGGCACAACGCTCACACGCGACCTGCAGCGCGCGATCCCCGCGGTGCGCCGCGTCTTCGTGACCGAAGGCGGGATGGGCAGGCTGCACGCGGTCATCGTGATGCATCGGCCTAGACTGGGGGAAGGTAAACGCGCGGTGCTGCTCGCGATGGGGCTAGTCAATCTGCTGAAAATGGTGACAGTCGTCGAAGACGATGTTGATCCGGAAGATCCGCGACAGGTTGAGTGGTCGGTTGCGGCGCGATTCCGCGGACATGAAGACCTCATTGTGCTTCCAGGCGTAAAGGCCGACAGGTGTGACCCCGTGCACGAGAATCTGGTTGTGACAAAGATCGGCATTGTCGCGACCACGCGGCCCGGCGACGGCGAGGCAGGCGGCCGGGCGGAATTTGTGGCGCCGCCGAAGGACATATATGACCGTGTGCGGCGCGACCTGAAGCTTTACTGATTTTTGGATGCCTGCTTTGCCGAACAAGCCTTTCATCGTCGCGATAACCGGGGCATCCGGCCATCCATACGGGATATGCTTGCTGAAGACGCTGCGCGAACTTCACTACGAAACGCATCTGGTCATGTCCCGCTCGGCCGTGGTGGCGCTGGCCTATGAAAGCGACATGAAGTTGAAGGACGTCCATGCGCTTGCCGACCACGTCCATGCCAATGACGATGTTGCGGCATCGATTTCGAGCGGATCGTTCCGGACGGCAGGCATGATCATTGCGCCGTGCTCAGCCAAGACATTGGGCGAGATCGCGTCGGGCGCGTGCGGAACGCTGGTGTCGCGCGCTGCCGATGTCACGTTGAAGGAACGCAGGAGGCTGGTGTTGATGTTCCGCGAAACGCCGCTCCATCTGGGACATTGCCGCAACATGGTTGCGGCGACAGAAATGGGCGCAATCGTGATGCCGCCGGTTCCCGCTTTCTACCCTAAACCAAATAGCATTGACGAGATCATTGACCATACGGTCGGGCGGGCACTCGACCTGTTCGACATCGATAGCGGTCAAGTCAAACGCTGGAAAGAATAGCCGGGCCCTTCCTGCCCCGGTCCCGTCGTTTTGGTCGCCCCGTTGCGGCTGCGGCGCTATTGCTTGTCGTCTTGTTCCCGCAGCTTGCGACCTGGCTGCCGACGCTGCGCTGACCGGTAACCCGGCCAGCAACTCCTGGTAAAAGTTCGGAGCACTCAGCCAGCGGATACGAGATCGGTCAATTCACGCGCCCTGCGTCCGGCATCACCGGCCACGGGCCCAAAACCGGCGAGGGCCAGGTTCTTGCGGAAGATCGCAATCAGATCACGCTCGATCTCCGTCAAGGTTCGTTCCGTCGAAAACAGAATTGAAAGGCGCCGGCTGATCGAGGGTTCGGTAATCGGATTGAACTGAAAAACGCCGTCGTCGAGATAAGGCTGAACTGACGGTTTCGGCAATATCGTCGCTAGCGCGGTCCGGCGGATCAGCGCCAGGATCATCGTAAGGGAATCGACCTCCATGCGGGGCGCAAGCCGGATGTCTTCATCGGCGGCGGCATGATCCAGTATCTGGCGCAGTCCGAACGTATCGCCGGGAAGCACCAATGGAACCTGAGTAAGCTCGCGCAGTAGGATGGGCCCCTGTGACCACAGCGGGGCGCTGGCGTTTGACACCAGTCCGAACATGTCCCGCGTTTTGAGGTCCAACTGAGAGGTGCGCGAGACCTGCGCCTCGACGACGGCAAAACTGATTGCGCCTGAATCGACCCACTGGTGCAAGGTCTGCGTGGGCGCCTCTCTGACCTGCAATTCGACACCGGGATTGTCGCGGCTCCACTCATCGAGGGCGGTGGTCATCGCCAGCACGAGCGGGCTGTTGTGATTAATCATCGGGATGAATCCGATCGACATGCGCTGCCGGCTGGTTACTGACTGATGAGCGGCTTGAAACGCAATGTCGTCAAATTGCCTGGCTGCCGGCGCGAGCAATTCGATCAGCCGCTTCGACTGTGCCGTGGGCTGGAGACCGGTCCGCCGCCGAATGAACAGTGTGTGACCGACGATCGATTCGAGATTGCGCAACTGCTTGGAAAGCGCCGGCTGAACAACGTGCAACGTCCGGGCCGCATTTGTCATATTCAAATGCTCGCACAGCGCTACGAAATAGCGCATCTGCTTTTGAGATATGCGGGGCCGGTAGATGACATTCGGATCTGGACCCAAAAGACTGGTCTTCAGCAGCGAAACATATTTTTCGGCTCCAGGAGCGTCTTTGGCGATGCGCGCCACGATCTGGCTGGAAAGGGGAGTAGGAAGCCTGGTCTGGCCGAGATTGAGACGCTCAATGCCGCCGGCGACGAGGCTTTGCGGGGCCAGCAGGCAAAATGGCTCGGTTGCGCGCGATAGCGTCGGAAATGTGCCGACATCCTCGTCGATGACCTTGGGGTCTGGCAGACCGTTGGCCCGGCAATAGACGCACGCCATCTCGATCAATTCTGGCGCCATCGACGGTACGAGAAGTAATCGCTTGCGTATCGCGTCTAGCGGAGTGACCGCATCTGCTTTGCCTGAGGGATCAAATGGCGTCACGCAAACCCATTCGTCGATAAGCAACGGCAAACCGTTTCCACCATCCTCGGCATAGTCGAGGACGACGCAGCCGTCAGGCTCCCTATGACCATCGGAAGCGGCGGGTTGAGGCGTGTCACGGCGCGATGCGCTGTCTGTAAACTTTACCCGCGCGACAACTCCTGGATGGGACTGTCGCAATTGACGGGCAGCCAGGCTGGCCGAGCGGGAAAGCCGCCCGAGCATAAAGCGCAAAGGCGACGTCACATCAATGTGTCGGATGGGTTCCATTGCCGGTAGGTCGAGGATTGTTTCGGCTGCTTCCGTCAACTGCAGGATCGGCTCTGCCAATTGATACAGCCAACGCGCCGTTTCGGTCGGAAAATGCCCGCGCGGCCCCCTCTGGAACAGGGTCAGTCCGAGTTCGCGTTCGAGCAGACTGATGTTGGCGCTCAGCGCAGATGGCGACAATCCGAATGACGCTGCGCTTTCCGTATGGTTCTTATGCTGACAAGCCAGCATGAAATATGAAAGTTGCCGCGTCTCCATGCGATACTAGCATTACCATCGCATGTCTGAGCTAACAACAGAGGCTGCCTGAAGAAGAGTTGGGGCGGGCGGATGTCGGTCGCGAAGATATGGTGACGCCTCCTGCGCTGTAGCGGCTCCACGCCTTGTAGCGGCGTCAGGCGCGGCGGGGTTGCGAAACCGCCGAAATTAGCCACGATAGATATGTACACAACAACCAAAAATCGTTCATAAGTTGCATGATGTTTCTACAATTGATCGAACTTGTTTCAACCAGTTTTGCGCGCACATGCACATACAAAGAATAGTCACCTTCCTGGAAGTCGCCGAAACTGGTTCGATCATCAAGACAGCCAACCATCTGAATTTGACACAATCGGCGGTCAGCACGCGCATCAAGCAGCTCGAGGACGAGATCAATCAGGCGCTGTTCATCCGGTCGCATTCCGGCATGCGATTGTCCGCCGCGGGGCTGCGCTTTCGTCCCTACGCACTGCGCATGGCGCAAGCCTGGAGGCAGGGTAGGCAGGAAGCGGCGCTTGACGATGCGTTTGAGGGAGCTGTGAGCATCGCCATCCAGGCAACGGCATGGGAGCGTTATAGCTATCCTTGGATATCCTGGATGCGATCCAACGCGCCACGCTACATCCTGCGCATCGAAGCTGATTGGTCACAGGGCATGACGCGCAGCTTGGCCGACGGCTTGTTCGATATCATTGTCACGTCGGTTCCCAATATTGTCCCAGGAATGAGCATCGAGAAATTTGCCGATGAGCCTCTGATTCTCCTCTCGACTACGCGGGATATGTCACTTTTCGAGAGCCAGCAGAACTATGTTCATGTGGATTGGGGACCGCATTTCAACCAGCAATTCAGCATGGCTTCGGGAGAATCTTTCGCACCGGCGCTGACCGTGGGCCTGGGAGCGCTGGGCTTGCAAATCATAATGCGCGACGGGGGAGCAGCCTATCTGTCAAGAAAGGCTGTGTCGGATCTCATCCAGAAGGGAGTGTTGCATGCCGTCGCGGGCGCGCCGGAGTTCAATGTCCCACTTTATCTGATGTACCCGGAAAATCACTACGATCCGGCCATGCTTTTTATGGCGTTGCGCGGGCTCAAGGAGGTCGCCTCTGAAGCCGATGCGACTAGCGAAACCATTTTAGCGGCCCCTAGGTCGTGAACTCATAAATGTCTCCCGAAAGTGGGAACCGGTTTCAGGGCAAAGACATGCATAAAATCAAAGAGCTAAAGCGTGTTAAGCGAATCTGAAAGATCGCGACACCTTTTAGCGTCCCTGCCATTTGGGCGTTCGTTTTTCCACGAATGCGCGCGCTCCTTCCTTTGCGTCCTCTGATTTCATCACCGAAGCAAATAGCTCGGCCAACGACGGCTTTCCCCGGTCCGCGGCCGCGAATTCGGTCAACCCTTCGGCCGCCGCAGCCGCACTCTTCAAGGCGGTGATGGAGAGCGGGCCGGAAACAATAATACGTTCCGCGATCTCGCGAGCCGCTGAACGCAGGCAGTTCCCGGTAACGACGGAGTTCACCAGTCCGAAGACCGCGAGTTCAGCCGCGCTCATTTCCCGCGCGGCATACAGCATCTCCAGGCCAACGTTGAACGGAACCTTCTTCAAGAGCCGTTCGACACTCGCAAGATAGGGAACGTTTCCGATCTTGGCTTCCGACAGCATGAAGCGGGCGTCCTCGCTCGCCACAACAAGATCACAGGCAAGCACCAGTTCGAACCCGCCACCGACGCATAGACCATTGACGGCTGCGACTACCGGCTTGGTCAAGCCCTTGAAGTGGGTCAGGCCTCCGAAGCCGTTTGGCCCATAATCAACATTGTTATGCGCCGCAGCCGCCTCCTTCAGGTCCCCGCCTGTGCAGAAGAACCGGCCTTCTGCCGTGAAGATGGCTACCCGGTAGTGTGGGTTGGCGTTGAAGTCGGCGAAAACATGGTTCAGCGCTTGGCTTGTCGTCGAATCGAGCGCGTTTGCCTTGGGTCGGTCCAGAACAATTTCGAGAACCTCGCCGTGCGTTTCGATCCTGAAGCCTGTCATCGATCCCCACTCCCCATGGACGGTGGAACAGTCGTGCCGTCAGTTCTTGTTTGCGGCCGCCAGGAGTGTCTTGCGCATTTCCCGGCGCTGGATCTTGCCGGTCGTCGTCACCGGAATGTCTTCGACGAAGACCATCCGCTTCGGGTAACAGTGCACTGCGAGATCGCGTTTCACCAATTGCTTCAACTCGTCGACAAGTTGATCGGAGCCCTCGACATCGTCCTTCAGAACGAGGGCAGCCACTACCGCCTGGCCGCTGCTGGGATGGGGCAGTCCGACAACCGCAGCCTCCTTCACCGACGGATGCGTCATCAAGGTGGCCTCGACCTCCTCCGGGCCCACCCGAAGCCCGTTGACCAGGATCAGATCGTCCAGGCGACCGTAGTAATAGAGATAGTTCTGGTCATCGATCCGGCCTTCGTCTCCGGTACGAAGCCAGCCATCGATCACCATCTTCGCCATGTGCTCGGGACGATTCCAGTAGCCCAGCATGTTGACTGGCGAGTCGAACCAGATCGCGATTTCCCCCTTATGGCCAACCGGAAGCTCTTTGCCATCTTCATCGACAATGATGACTTTTTTGCCAGGCGCAAGGCGGCCCACCGAACCGGCAGGCGTCCGATAAAGTGCTTCACATCCCACCGACGTCTGGTTCGCTTCGGTCAGGCCGAATTCGTCATTGATCGGAACGCCAAAGGCCTCTTGCGACCACTTGAACACCTCGGGCGGCATCGCCTCGCCCCCGGTCATGATCCCGCGTACGCGAAACTTCGCATTTTTGGGAAACGGCTCTTTGCTCATTCTGCGCAGAACCGCCGTCGCGAGATAAGGACAGGTCACCTTGTATTCTTCAATGACCCTGTAGGCGAGTTCCGGCGTGAACCGGCCGGGCGTGGCGATAACCGTCTTGCCGCAATAGAGGGCGGGAAACACCAGATCACCGAGAGACCCGAGCCACGACCAATCGGATGCAGTCCAGAATACGTCATCTTCCTGGGGCGCCATTTCGAAGCCGAGCTGGAAACAGGGCAGATGCCCGATGACAAGCCGATGCCCGTGCAGCGCCCCCTTCGGGTTACCGGTCGAACCCGAGGTGTAGTAGATCATTGCGGGATCATCCGGCCCAGTATCCGCCAGCGGGAAGTCGCCGCGATCGCCTGCTATCAGGCTATCGAAGTCAATCTCGCCCTCCTTGGCACCGTCATGGATCACCACAAGACGGAAGTGCGACTGATTCAGGGCATGCAGCTTGTCGGCGCCTGACCTGTCCGTGACGATGAGAGACGCCGCACAGTCGTTGATGCGGAATGCCAACGCGTCTCCGGCGTAGAGGCCTGCGACCGGAACCGAGATCGCCCCCATCTTGAAACAGGCGATGTGAACGAAAACCGCCTCTACGTTCTGGCCCAGCGAAACGACCACACGGTCGCCCCGCTTGACGCCAAGATCGGCGAAGCAATGCGCGAGATTGTCGGTGATACGCTTTAGGTCGGAATACGTAAAACGCTTGGCTGCCCCATCAGTATCTTCGACCAGGGCGATCGCATCTGGAATGGAGGTAGCGTGACGATCGCAGATGTCGAAGCCGATGTTCAGCTTTTCGGGAATATCCCAGGAAAAATTGGCAATCAGTTCCTCATAGGAGGAAACAGCGACAGGTATGAGCAATCTTGGCCTCCCGGGCTGGCGCGCCACAAGGCTGGTTGTGTCAGTGGCGGGCGCATGAGGACCCAAAATTCCGTGGATGAAAAGCGAGTAATTTCGATGTTGGGGTTCGACGGTTTCGATACCCTGCAAACGATACGCCGGCCGCTTAGGAAGGTCTGATTCTAAGTGTAAGCTGCGGGTGCTTTTGGGACATCTCGTGGGGATGGTTACCCCGCTAAGCAGGAAAAATGTCGCTCTTATTCCGAGACGACAGGCAAACGCCAGAAAACAAGGGACTGGATGGTGGGCCCGGAGGTTGTAGAATTTCCGTTTGTTATCAACGCGATAACAACCCCTAATCTACCCCTAGAGACCCCTTTGAATTGATTGGGTTATTTCCGGAGAGCCCCGAACCGTTCCGCCCTGTTCCAGAAGGTGAAGGCAGATGAGTGAAGCGCCGAGAATGCTGACTTGCATCAAATGCGAGAAGAAGTTGCAGAACATCTCTGATGGATGCCACCAGCCGAACGATGGGCTGGGTTTTCATACGCGCGGCGCATATGGGTCAACATACTTCGACCCGATGGACGGCAGCTATCTGGAAGTGACAATCTGCGATGAGTGTGTGGAGGAAGCGGACAAGCGAGGCATCGTAGGGCATGGGAAGCCTGACCCGCGATATTCGTGGTTTGACCGCCCCTCCCCGCTATAGGAGATAGAGATGAGCGACTGGCAGCCGATTGAGACTGCGCCTAGGGATGGCAGCACACTCTGCCTCCAAGGCACGTGGCCCAATTCCGAAGATACTGTTGAAATTCAGGGGCTGTACGAAGAAGGTGGCTTCACTGAAGGTTGGGTGGACGCAGAGCGATTCAACGTCTTTTATCCCACCCACTGGAAACTCGTGACAGATGTGACGCAATGAGCAGATTTCCCAGAGAGAAATACGTCCTCTGGATAGGCCTTACAGGTGCAGTGATAATCCTGGGTGGATTGCCTCTGAGGGCTATAGTGGAATGGCTGGGGTGGCTCTAGCCGCCCTTGGCCTTGGCATAGAGGTTCACGCCTTCAGTCGTCGGTCTCGTATCAGCATGACCCGTAAAGCTGAAATTCTTGTCGTTCCGGCCTGCTGCCCGACAAGCCTTGCAATGAAAGCGCGGCCTCAAGTCCCAATCCATGCAGCCATGATCCTCGCCTAGCCGCTCAATCAGCTTGTCCATGTCGAGCATGGTGTGCTTCTGGCAGGTGTTGCAGTTGATGGAGATGCGACTTCCTAAGGCTTTCACCTTGCCGATGGTGTCTACGGTCAGGGGATAGGTGAGCTTGGTCATCCAGCCAGCATACCATTGTGCCGGCGCCGGGAAATAGGGTCACTGCCGGAACCATCCGACAATCTTCATGACGCTTTCGCCAAACATGACGACGCCGCCGAGGATGCCGAGTGAGGCAATGGCAAGCCATTTTGTCACCTTCCCGAAGCCGACAATGGCCTTGATGATGGGCAGGCCGGTCCTCAGTGTCGCAACATCGTCGCGACTGAGGCCGGCGAGAAACTGCCGGGTTTCCTCGGGCAACTCCACCATTCTGTTGACGGGTATGGCGCTCTCGTCCATCGCATTTGCCTTGTCCAATTTCCCCGGCCCCTGCACTGCTAGAATGAAAGATAGATCGTGATAGCGGCGCAGATCAGAAACGCCGCTATGAGGATGATGGTTGCTATTCCTGGCCTGCGTTCCATTGCCGTATTCCGTCGATTTGAGCGGCGCACGTCGATAAAGCCGCCTCGGTGTATGTGAGCCTCGAAACAACGTCTGCCGTCGTCACCAAAGGCTTTCGCTGCTTTGGCGGGCATGGACGCAGCAAAGCGGCCGGAACGCTCTCACGGATGACGAAAGGTGCCGTTACGACCGTGGGCTTACTTGTTAAGCAGCCGCTCAGCGTCGGGAGGGACAAGGCCATTAAGCCAAGCCCTAACGTCTTTATTCGCATCCTTGAGTTTCCCTATGTCTTCGCTGGTTTGCGCTGTGGCGTCGTTGATGGCCGCTATCTGCTCAGCCATCTGTGCCATGATCTTGTCATTGGCCTCCGCAGATGCCCGCAGCCGGCCAATCGTGGCTTCCTGAGCCTTGTTGGCTGCAATGGCTGTATCTCTGTCGGATATGGCTTGCTGCGCTTCCTTAGCTGCATCTGCTGCCTCTGCACGGTAGTAGAGAGCAACGCCGCCCAGCGTCATGAACGCCAGCATCACGGCAAGGGCGATGTAGGCGCGAAGGGTCATGGTCTTGTCTCCGGCGGTGGTTCCGGCATCGCTGGCCCATCAGGCTGCGTCACAGTCTTCTGGTAGACCTCAGTCGTTCCGGGCGTGGTGAACGTGGCCCTGTCCTGCCAGACGGCACCGAAGACGTATGACCCAATGACCGAAGCCATGAGCAGCAGGCATCCGTTAACGGCAGTTTCGGACAGACTGATCGGACGACCGAAGATAGCGAGATAGGTCACCATCGCTCCGCACCATAGAAGCGTGGTGATGATGATCCGCCGGCGGACTGTCCATGAAGGTTGATTGAGGTGGGCCGGCATCAATTATACCCCTCAGCCTTCAGGGCATCGTCGTACCCTTGAGCGATCTTCGCGATCTCTGTGGCCTTGTCCGTGCCGTTTATGATTTTGCGCGCCCCCTTGAAGTCAGACGCCTTCAGGGTGATGTAGTCGGACAGCTTCTTGCCGGTGAACCACCCTTCACGCATACCCGTGACGGCGATCTTGGCCGCATTGACCGGATCGAGGGCCAAGGACGGGTTCTTGTCGAACTGGATGCCGAGTTCCTTAGCGGCCTTCTTGTAGTTGGCCTCCCATGTGATCTGAACGAATCCGCGACCATGCCATGGGTAGTAACGGAGGTTCTTGCACCGCCATTCCTCGGACAGCCAATAGGCTTCAACGACAGGCTTCATCGTCCGGGCCGTCTCCCAATAGGAAGTCGCCAGGACATAGGCGCACTGGTTGCGCAACAGGCCTTGCCGCTTGCACTCGTCGATGAGCGCGCGGGTGTGGCCAAGCTCAAGAGCCGGCATATTCAGTCCTTTCAAGTTTTCGGAAATGCCAGCAAGTCAATTGCTAGCTAAGCGCAATTCTTTCGATTGGCTCTTTGCTACGGCCCGTATATAGAACCTTGCCAGGGGTTACTGGCGGAATTGGACGTACTTCTTTCTATTTGGCCTTTCTGGGCCATACCGATAGTTTTGACGTGCTGCGGGATCATCCTCGCATGCATGGCCGGCCATCCTCCGCCAGACGAATAGCAGGAGGAAGCATGTCGCTAGCGCAAAGCCAGCACTCGGAACCGACGATCATCGACTGGATGCGCTTCGCATGGCGCAGCAAGTGGTACATGCTGGCCGGATTGCTCGCGGGCCTGCTTCTCGCTTATCCGGCAACGCTGCTACTGTCCGACACCATCAACCGAACCGTCACCCTCACCATCTATCCCAGCGGCACGCCCACCGACACGTCACAGGATATCCAGGCGCAACTCACGGCGCTGCTGGCCCGCAAGAGCTTCACGGCCGTTCCCGCTCGCGGCAAGGTGGCGCTGACAATTTCCATGCCCTACCGCGCGGCCGACCTCGGCCACGCAGATGGAAAATTTGTCATCCTCGCCAAGGTCGTCTCGGACTACAAGGTGCGGCTGCTCGCCAGAGTGACCAACGCCTATTTCGACCTGCAGCAACGCGAGGGTGCCGAAGGCCGCGCGGAAACCCTTGTCCGGTTCCGGTCGTTTCAGGAAGGGATCAAGGATGGCTCTATCGAGCCGGTTGACATGACGGCCACGGAAACCGACCGCAACGAAAAGAGCAAGGCGATGATCCTTGTCGCCTTGCCTCTCCTCGGGCTGATCGCCGGCTTTTTGACCGGTGGCCTGGTCGGCGTCGTCCGGAAGTACAAACCCTTCAGCTAGAGCTACTTCGCCCACTTCTTCTTGACGTGGGCTGTCGCGGTGGAACTGGCAAGATCGGACGTGTTGCCAGTTTCGTTCTGAAGCCGGGCGCGGACTGTGTTGGATGCACTGACTTCGCCAGACAGGATCATGCCGACAGTATCAACGCCGATACTGATCCCCTCTACCAGATCGCCAATCGCTGCACCTGTGACCGTGATGGCCTTGTTCTCTCCTGCACCATCCGCAAGACTGCCGGGGTCCCACGTCGCCGATCCGTAAAGATGTCCTTCGGTGATGCCGGAATAGTTGTTTGTGATCGTGCCGGAATTCGTGATGAACGTGTTGGCGATATCGATACCGTCGCCATCAGAGAGTGACACGCTAGCCGCCCTGATGCCGTTGGTGATGGTCACGCCAGCCGGCGCGTAAACCGTATTCCCCTTGATCGAAGCGCCCTTCATGCTGATGTTCTGCAAGACGATGAAATCATCGATCAGGCAGGCCGACGCAGGTGCGACACGCGCCGTATAGTTGTTCTCAATTTTCAGGTTTGGCATCAACCGCGTTCCGCTCGCGCCGGTCGCCTTGATCATGTAGGCGATCTTGCGCGTGGACGTATTCATGCCCGACGCATAGCCGAACCTGTTGCCCGTTACCTCGACATTGCCCATCGGCTCAAGCGTCTGCGAATTGTAAAGCTCGATGACCTCGATGGTATTGTTATCGGCCTGCCCCGGAATGTGGAAAAAACCGTTCCTGATCTTCGTTCCTGGCGAGCGCTCGACGTAGAAGCCCTTGTGCGGAGTCTGTGCAGAACCGTCAGCGATAACCGTCTGGCTGCACTGGAGCCAGAAATGATCGAACGCTGACCCTTCACTGAATTGAACAACAACGTTGGCCTTGCCGCCGGAGTTCTTCGTCTTGAGGTACGGTGCCGCAAAATCCTCATCCCAATACGACACGACGTTGCCGGCTGGAGCCGAAACTCCCTCAATCTCTGCACCACCTGTGTCCGCACAGGAAACGACATCTGCACCGAAAAGGACGTAGCGCTCGTTGTGGGCTGACTGCACTCCAACCTTGTCGCACTGGCTGATGATGGGGGCAAAATCATAGCAGTTTTGCGTATACCATCGAACGATGCCGCGGGCGCAATTGCTAATCGTCAAGTCTTTGCTACCGCAGCCTAGCCCCCCGAATTGGAAAAGAGCGGAAGCCTCCATGGTGCTGCTGCCGCTATAGTTCCGCTTGTCGATCCCGCGAAAGCCGTCGATCAGGACGTTCTCGACAAACATGTTCGCAGGCAGATGTGATCCGCTGTTGATATCTGGATCGACGGCGCAAATAGCATGGCCGTTGCCAGACGCTCCGAACACACCGTTACCCTGCAAACGCAAGTCGGTCATCTTGAAACGCAGAACCGAGATATCCGCCATGTCGATGAGTGGCGCACCGATTACATTGCTCTGCAAACACGATCCGTTTTTGCTCTGACCTCGAAGCCAGATGTTGCGCGGCATTTGCAGCGTTTCGCCGATCAAAAGAGTTTCGGCATTGCGAAGCCCAACAACGCCGCCCTTGGTGTTCTGTCCGTTCCACAGAGCCAATACCGCCTGCATGGCGTCCGTATCGTTGCCTTCGTTGCCAATGCCCACGCCTTCCTTGAGGTCGTGCGGATACACCGCAACGTCTTCCAGCCGACTTTGCACGGTGCGAAGAACGGCAGGAGACGACAGTGGGTGTGTGAACGGAGTGGTGCTGGCGTCGATCCCGAGATTGGTCCGGGACTCCGAGGCATCATCTACATCGGAGAGGTTGTTGGCCGAAAGCAGATCGCCGGAGCCGCTTGCCGTCGAATTGATGATCGGATGGGCCGGATCGGTATCGTCAACAGTCGTGTTGGTGCCTGCGACAATGGATTGAACGACACCATCCGCGCCATTGGTCCCCGGGATACCTTGCGGACCAGTGATCTCCGATAGTGGCAAGAGTTCCTGCCAGACATCAGCCCCTTCCGTGCGCCATTCGATAGCGGTGTCGGAAGCCTGTAACTCGATGTTCTTGCCATTTGTTGGGATCAGGCGCGGCATGACCCGGATGCGGGTCTTGGGCTGTCTCTGGACGCGAATACGGATAGCATTTACCGCCATGTGAATTCACCATCGAGATATGCGAGGCCGCCGGTAAAGAGCGCTGTGGTCTTGCCATCCACCGTCATGCGGCAGCCGACACGGTAGGTGGTGCCGTAGCAGAGCGCGCTCATCTGGTCCTTGGAAAACCGCCATTGGAATTTGCCAGTTTCAGGCCGGGTAATGGATCCATCAGCGGTCGAGGCATTGAGGACAGGAGAGTTGTTCCTGTCTTGAACCTGAAGTTCGATCAGGGCCGTATCGATATCGGCCAAAGGCTGGTTGGTGTCGTCGTTGATAGCCTCAACGATCTCCGCCCAATCCGAGCCTGATACGGTCGCGAATTTGATATCGTACATGGGCTCAGAGCTTTATGAAGAAGGGGACGATGAGGGACGGCTGAAGGTTATTGTGCGCCCCGCCGCCGCCAGTGTTGGTCGTTGTCACGGTGTGGCTGTGTGCGCCGTCTGACGTGGTGGTTTTGGTCGCGGTTGGAGCCGCGTTGACATAGGTCTGACCGCCGCCGCCACCGTCACCAGACGTGCCGAACGTCATGTTGTGGGTGTGCGCCCCGGTCGAATTGGTCGAGCCGGTATGGCTGTGTGCGGGCATCTCATCGCTGATGAGCGTGTGTGTCGCTGCGCCGCCTGCGCTGCCCAACTCATCGCTGTCATCGCCTAGCTGGGCGTCTGTGATCCTGTCCGCAGCGCTGTTACCCATGCCGTCCATGCCGACAGGCGCACGGCCACGGAAGTCAGGGAGAGTGATGTTCTTGGCGGCTGCCCAATCGCCATCCGCCGTAGCACCTCGGCCACTCGATACCGCAAGGTTCGCATCCTGGTTCCACAGGAACTTGAACAGTGCCTCGCAATCGGCGTTGGCGCGTTCTGTAGCGCCAGAAGCAGCCGCACCAATCGTCCGTCCATTGAGCCGAACAAACCCTGTTGGCGCGCTGGTGCGCCACGCCATTTTGATGTCGCCTGTCTGAAACAGGTATTGCGTTTCGGTGTTCGAGGTAGGCGGGTCAGGCGGTATGGTCGTCGGAACACTGATGCCGTCCACGTCCCATATCGTGACGTCATCTGCCGTGGTGATCCTGACACGATGCGAGGTTTCTTCGACAAAGAAGACCGGCGGGAATTCACCATCTGCGTTCGCAACAACCGGGTGGTCATGCGGAATGCTCAGCGATGCGTCGGTGTAGACGATTTGCGGCGTCGTAGTGCTGGCGTCGAAAAAGTACGCCTTTGCCCCTGAATATGGATCGCCATTTCTATCTGTCCACGGCGTAAGGCTGTGGCTCCAAAGCATTGCCATTGGATGACCTCAAAGAAAAAGGCGGCCCGATGGACCGCCGTTATGGATGGTGATAATTGGAGAAACGGGTTTGGAGGTTTAGATGATTAAAATTCTAGCGACTTTGCTTTTACTCGTGCCGTCAACGGCGTTTGCAGCCTGCTTTGGAGGTAACACCTTCAAGACCTTCTTCGACTCGAACGGCAACAATTACACCGTGAACCTCATGGGCAACTCTACCTTTATGCAGGTGTTTATTGCTCAGACCGGCTCGTCTTGGACGCAGAACAGCCAAACGCTCGGAAATACCACCTACCACAATGGTACGACCAACGGGCGGTCTTGGAATATGCAGCAGCAGCAATTTGGGAACGGCCAAACTTTCTCAGGGACCAATTCCTACGGGCAGCACTTCAACAAGACATGCTGGAATGGCAATTGCTATTGAGGTTTGAATGAACGTTGATCTTTTTTGGCCTGTTTTTGCTGGCGTTATCTGCGGCAACCTGCTGACCGTCTCTTTCGTTTGGGGATTGGTTCAGTATTCCAAACATGAGCGAGAAGGCACCGCAGGACAAAAAGGGACCGGCGTTTATGTTGTAGGCCTCGTCATGCCACTGGTGTTCGCCGCCGCAGGCCTGATGATTGCCACCGACAAGGTGCCAGCCTGGCTCAACGCTGCACTTCAGTAGCCACACGCTCTTTGAGCATCGCCGCTATTTCAGACAGCGGGATACCTATCCTCGAAGCGAACTTTGACAGACGCTGCACCTGTGGAATCGATATTTGGCCACCACGCGCCAGATCGCCCAAATCCTTTGCCGTGCGACCGCCTGAACGCATGATCTGAGACAGCCGCTCCGCATTCTTGACGGTCATCCTATCAGCTGCCGATTTGGCTACTGCGCCCACGAGCGGGAGAGCCAACCCTGCCGGCCCCGCCAAGCCGACACCCGCACCGCCGCTCAATACGCCGCTAACAACACCTGTGGGCGCGAATTTCCCCGCGAGCCTTAGAGCATTTTGCGTGGGAGTGCCGCGAACTACCCGTTCGGCGGCGCCTCGTTCCGCAGCCGTCATGCCGCGAGCCGTCCTTGGATTGTCGAGCAGGCCGCGCACGTTCTGGCGTAGAGCGTTGTCTGCATTTGCGCCTGAGCCTGTAGACGCAGCGCGGCGCTCAGCCTTCAAAGCTGCCGTGTCCACCATTTCCGACTTACGCAGCCGGCTCCATAGCTCGCGAGCTTCCCGCAGGGCGTTTGACCCTATCTGCGGATTGCCAGTCAAGACGTCGCTATCGGGCAGGTTGTCAATGTAGTCGTCTATGCGCCCGATAATCTTGGATGCAAGGGCTTGCTGAGAAGGATTGTCGCGAATCTTGGCTGCGTTCCCCGCAACCTTGCGCACGACATCGAGGCCTTTCAACGTCACGTTCTTGTTGCCAAGATCAGATAGGCGATCCAACACAGCCTTGACACCGGGTTGCAGCACCGGATCATAGCCAAAGTCCACGAGGTCATCCACCATCCCGGTAGCGAGCCGTTGCATCCCCTCAGGCTTGATGATGACGCCGGCCATGTCAGCCTTGTTGTAAGCCGCGTTAGCCAATCGGCGCAGTTCTTCGTTGCTCGGAATGGTCTTTGCGGCTGCGCGATTGCCTAGGGCATTTGTTACACCCCTCAATGCACCCCCCGCAGCGCCACCGAGAGCTCCGCCGATAGCCGCGCTTTCAGCGCGGTCTCCAAGACCACCCTCACCGCTTCCGAAACCATACAGCCCACCAGCCGCCGCTCCATGCGCAACAGTACCGGGGATGGTTTTTGCCAAGCCGCCCGGTGTTAGCAAAGCCCCTGCCAGTTGCCCGCCAAGGCGTTCAACGCCATCCTCGCTGTCTCTCTGGCGCTGAGCTTCTAGGTTGGCGTCATAGTTGCCAGCCTCACCACCAACACCAGTCTTTGACCCCAACCAAGCGGACAACTCGTCAGCGAAGCCGAAGGTTGCCATATCGGCTGCGCCGCGCACCGCGTCGTCAATGCGACGAAAAACGCCGCGTTCCTCTGGCAATCTATCGGCCTTGGGCGCTGTCTGTGGCTCCGCCGGCACAGCGGGCTTGGGAGCGCCCGACGTATCCGGGAACTTCGTTGCGATCAGGCTCTTGATCTGCTCTGGTGGCATGTCATCGGGGAATCCGACAACCGTACCGTCAGGCATGCGGACTTGAGACATTTATTGACCTCCGAAGTAGTCGCGATAGTCCACGACACCGCCATTTTCAGGCTGGCGCGCGCTTTTGCCTTCAGCATTGAAGCCCGGACCAGCAGCCCTACGCATACCTTGAATGGCTGTCTGCCTGTTCGAGCGCTTCTGCGCGAGTGTGTCTTTCGTATCTCCTGGTTGCGGTAGATACTGCTTGCGAGCATTGTCGAATTCCTCGGGACTGATGACAGCGCCGGATTCACGACGGAGGACGGCATTGATGAAGTCTCGCTGCGCCTGATCAAACTTCTGGTATTCATCGGAAATCATGTAGTTCCCAAGCGGGAGACCGTTGGCCAGATTGTCTTTCAGGCCTGTGCCAACCTCTTCCAGATCATCAATAATCTTGCCGGAATTGGTCATACGATCAGCATAGAGGCCGGTCACATATTCGGTATCAGTCGGCTTCTTCGGGCCTGTGAGCGTATTGGGTTCGCTCCCGCCATGTTCGCCATCTCCCGGCTGCTTCACCAGCCCTTGCGGCGTCATAAACATGATCGAACCGTCTTCGGGATTTGTGATGGTTTTGCCCGCCGCAAGCTGCGCGGCCTGCGCCTTCGTCAATTCCCCTGTTTCGATGAGATAGTTTAGGCCTGTAGCCTGGACGCTCTTGCCCTCAAACAACTGGCCTCCTTGGCTATTTGGGGCTGTTATCCATTGGCCAGATGTCGGGTCATATATATTGCCGTCACCAGCATTGATCAGTGAGCCGCCCTTTTTGCCTGCGCGCAGCTGCTTCAGTTCTTCAACCGCTGTCTGATATTTGATCTGAGCCATCGGATCATTCGCATCGGCACGAAGCCCTTGCGCTGCCTGTGCAAGCTGAATAGCGAACGGGCGCGTTTCCTTTGATTTGAACAGGCCCAGCATCACATCGCGAGGCGGAAGGATGGATTGAGGAGCAGGAGCGGAGAAACCAGTTTGACCGCTGGCGTCCGCAACCTGAACAGGTGCGGACTGTGGCGCGCCGTTGATGCCCTGCATGTTGTCAATGCCGGCAGCCTTTGCCCCATACCACTGACCCCAGCCACTCTTGCCTGCCGTGTCGAGTGCGAAATCGACCGATTGCCGCCAGTTCTTCGGATCGGACGGGTCAAGCCCGGTCTGCTTCTGGAAAGCATTGCCCAAGCCTTCCGGGAAGCCGCTATCACCGCCGCCGACAAGCATCTGGAACGGGCCAAACGACGGTTCACGCGCGCCATTCTTGGTGACGTTGGATTGCCAGATGCCTTCGCCAAGCCCTTCTGCCCGTGCCACGCGAAGCGCTGTTCGCGGATCGATGCCGCGAGCCTTCGCGGACTCCACGATATAGCGGGACATTTCGCCAACAGACGGCATCTGACCTTGTGCAGCGAAAGCCTGTTCCACCCTCGCTGTCGCAGGATCGGCTATATCAGGCAAGGGCGCTCGCTGAACGGTATTCTGGCTTTGAGACGGGGAAACGACGCTCGCGAGGTCTGAAAGCGTCTGAGGCCGGCCCTGTGCGCCGTAGATGCTATCCAGATAGCCGCCGAATGCAGAAATCCCGTCGCGCTCGTCCTTCAGGCCCTTGGCGCGGTCAAACCCGCCATTGAACATGTCGATGATCGAGCCGGCATCAACTCCACCGGGTGAGGAAGGATATCGAATGGATACCATCAGAGATAACCCCCAAACATGCCGCCGCCCTGCCCGGTGCCGAACATATTGGCCAGACCACCCAAGCCGCCTTGGATCATCTGCTGGCTGCCCTGAGCGCGCTGGTTATTCGCGCCCATCTGGCCGTTGACGACTTCGCCCATCAGATTGACTTTCTGGCCAGCCGTTCCCGTCGCCAGAGATGCCAAGTCACTCAATGAGCCGGCCTGTCCGGTCGTGCCGGTCGTAAACAGATTGGCCTGAGAGTTGCCGAAGTTGCCGAGGCTGTTGAGCCAGTTCTGGTATTCACTGTTGGCGAGGCCCTGGGCGTAGTTGATGGTATCGAGGCCGGTCTGGCCACTGGACAGCCTGCCCTGCGAGGCCGCACGGCGCTCCAGAGCGTCGAGGCCCTGATCCATCTGGAATTGATAGCCGGGGCTGGTCTGGAACGCGCTGCGAGCCGCTGCGGTCCCATCTGCACCATTCACACCAAGGGCATCGCCGAGCAGATTGAGCCCCGACAGCCCGCCGGTCTGGTCGGTGAAGTTCTTCCACAGATCGCCAACGTCGGAGAGATAGCCGCCCGCCTCATCCTTGGCCGCATTGATCTCGTTCAGGCCGTTGGTCTGAAACTGGCCGAGTAGCGCAGCATTACGCTTTGCAGCCTTCTTGGTTTCGTTACCGCCAAGAATGCCACCCAGGCCGCCGAGCAGCCCGCCCAATAGTCCTAGCATGTGTGTATTCCTCTATCGGAAGGATGCGCCGATGAACGGACCCTGAAAGTCGGTTCCTGACCCGCCTGAACGGGCAGCAGTGATCACCTTGCCGGCTTGGGTTGCAGGAGTTTCGTCCCCTGCCCCATCTGCGAAAAAGGTCGGGTTTATAACGACTTCGTAGCGTCTGGTTATGCCGGTGAAGACATGAGTGACCGCACCAGACCGGAACGTGCCGCCCGAGATCACGAAGCCATCCTGATCAACATCGATGGATTGGCTGGAAGACGGCGCAGACACCACCGTGGAGAACGTATCTCGTGCCGTGGGGAACATTACGCCAGTTGCTCGGAAGGACCCCGCCTCCAGAATGCTTATGTTGGCCCCGACTGTTCCTACAACCGCCGCTGTCGTTCCGGTTGGCACTGCTGCCGAGACAATCGCACAACCCCAGAAAGACAGGCCATTCGTGTCAGCATCCTGCAAATGAATGGTGGCTGACACTCCCCCAATCGTCAGGGAACTGAGCAAGGCCGCAGTAGCGCCAACTCCCAGCCAATGGATCAGCATGAAGACCTTGCGGTCCGCCGCTGCGGTGCCGATCGGTACGCTCGTGATCGTGATGGTCGCACTGCCACCGCCGCCAACCGAGGCGCTTGACTGTCCTTCATAACTCAATGTTGCTGGCCGTATCGACCGGAACGGATCGATCAGCATCATGGCGCTGGTCGTGTCCCTATCAGGATGATTTTGAGCCCTATCGCTGTTCCATCGCCAACCTGGTCGATGTCCACGGTCATCTCGGCATCATCATCGAGGCTGGAGGTGGAAATCACAGGCGCCGTTGCTGCCGTAGTCGAGGTCCGCTCTGTGTTGTCGATGGTCAGCTTGGTCGAGAGAATGGACGTGCCGTTGTGGTTGATGTCCACGGTGAAGATGCTGCCAGAGGTCTGAGCCGTCTTCAGTGAAGCCCGCACACCCGACAGCGTGAAGGCATAAGGCAACCGGAACGTGACCTTTGCCGTTCCTGTCGTCAGCGGCACCAGTTCATCAGAGCAGGCGACTTCCAGATATTCATTGCGCAGATCGGACGGCAGTGGCGTGTCGGGCAGATTGAGGATTTCGACCGTCGCCCGTGCAACCCGATCAAGGCTGCGCGCATACTGGTAGTATTCAGGCGTCGGCTTGCCTTCGATGAACCATGAGAAATGCACATCGGGCAGCGGTGTCGGGGCATCCGTCATGGAGGATTTCCATGCCCAAACATGGAGCCGCCCAAAAGAGCCGCCTCTACTGGATCACTGATTTGAATTTTCCACTGTCGCCCGTACTCTTTGGTTGTCCCACAGCGATTTATCTGCGCTCTAAGTATCTCCCCCTGCGTTCCCAATTCCCTCAGAAGAGCATTGCCGAAGGTCACTCCCCCATCGTCAGACCATGAGATCGAAACCTTCGGGTTCGTCTCAATTGGATAAATGCCGCGGTCAATGCCGACGCCGGTAACGAAGTCGAAATACACCCCATCGACTTCCGTCCGGGCGGGGAAATTGTGCTGTTGGGCAGATCGAAGCTCCATCACGAGCGGCTTTCCCGCCTCACGTCTGGACCGTTCGTTGATGCGATAGACCGAAGTCCCTTCCTCATCGAAGACCAGCCATTCATTGAAGGCGTAGATACCAAAGGCCATGCGCCATGTGGCCTGGTTGATCGTGGAACGTTCGAACCATGAGCTGGTCGAAAGGTCATAGACCAATGTCCAGTCATCGGATTTCAGCACCCAAAACAGATGACCCGCAGCGGCATGGACGCTGGCCCTCAACTTGTTGCGGTCGGTCACAGCCTCGATAAGGCGCTGGATTTGCGGAGTTGAGATGACTTCCGGGGTGTAGCCGTTCAGCCGGCGGATGGTGTAGTCATTGGCAACCCATATCAGGGTGCCGGGGAAATCCGGCTCATGTCCCGCTACCGCATACGGACCCCAAAGGCCCACGTTCAGAACAACACCGCGAGAATATGGAAAGCCGGTTGCATTGCCCGCGTTCTGCCAGAATTCCGTAGAACTCGTGCCGAACAACATCAATTCGCGGCGGTATGGAATGCCCCTTACAAGCCCGTCTGCCTGCGCCTCAGCGGTGATGTACGAATCCGAGTTCACATCAGTGTCATTGAGGTCGGATGCGAAGCACTGCCCAATTGAGGTCGTGTGGAAAAAATAACCGTCCTGGAAGCAAAGCGAATTGGTGGTGGGCAAGTCCCCATCCGAAAAGCTGGAAACCGAGCCACTTGCGATCTTGTCGATGCCGCTGCTGTGCTGGATGAGGATCTGATTGGCGGGCTGGCGCATGTTGTGCGCCATGAATACGGGACCGGAACCTCCGACATTCCCACCCAATGGCGTTACAGTGTAGACTGATCCCGCCTTCGTGACAGAATAGCATTTGTCGCCGTTGACGATATAGAGCACCACACCGACGAGCAGCGCACCACGCGGCGTCGAGGCCCCAGCATTGAACGCCAGATCGCACCCCGGAGCGCGGCGATAGATGACCTTGCTCCGAGAGCCTTCCGGTGCCGGTTCGGAATAGCAGTTGATGAGCCTGCCGCCGTTCTCTGTCGGGTTGATCGACGGAGCCGTGGAGGTCGGGAATACGATTGCGGGCATCAGAAGTATTCGGCCTGCAATGGCTGGCCCGATAGCGTCTGTGCACCGAGTTCCCTCAGCCGGCGTTCGGCAAGCAGCCGGACCTCTTCACTCTGCTCACGGCCAAAATCGGCCGCGACAGAGTTGGCAAGCACATCGGCCAGATGAACGAATGCCTCGTCCTCGATCTGGTCGGGATCACCAAAGGGATAGACACTGCGAATGCTGAGGTCGCTCAGGACTGGCACGATCTCATCGTCAACGATCTTTGCATCTTCCGCTGATGGTGTCTGGCCTGCGGCCAAGATTTTCAGCTTCTGCAAAGCGCGTATGACGAGTTGTTGGCGCGATTTCATGAGCGACCTCGCAGTTACATTGCGGCCTTGGCAGCTTTCGCAGCCTTGGCAGCACGAGCCAGCGCAAGGCGGTCGGCTTGAGTTGACGGCTCCGGTTTTTCGCCTTCGACAGCGAAGAACGGATTGGTCTTGGCCTTGCGGATCATGAAGGGATCGGCCAGTTCGACCGCCTCACCCTTCTTGAACACAACGCCCTTCCACTCGCAGGTGTCGGCTTCGCCTTCACCACCGAGCCACATTGCCTTGACTGTCATGGCTCTCTCCTTAGTTCGGCGGGAGAAACGCGATGACGATTTCAAACAGACCCTGCGTATTGCCGGTGCCTGTCAGGTCGAGCGTGGCCGTGATGGTCGTTTCCTTCGTGACCGAGTAGCCACCAACGGCCTCGTCCAATGGGACAAAGCCGGCGGTTCCAAGGGACAGATCGGTGCCGAGATAGTCATCGTCGTTCGTTGCGGAATCGATGATGCCGATATCGACCTGCTTGTTGGTGCCGGCGTTGGAAATGGTCGCCACATGGACGCCCGAAGCTGGCTTCAAGATGAGAGAGCCGGCAGGAATCTTGCCGACAGTCTGAACACCAGTGTTGAGGTACGTCAGCGTCTTGCGAAGATACTGGACGCCCTGAGTGCCGTTGTTTCGTGCCGGAAAATCGCGATTGAGACCCATGGTCCCGATCCTTTCATGATTGAGGAAAGAGGGAGGGGCGACCCTTAAGCCGCCCCATTATGATCAGGATGATCAGGCGTCCAGAGGAGCCGCGACGAAGCCGGTCAACATGCCCCACTGCTTGAGGTTGCTGCCATCCATCGGGTGCTTCTTGAACATCTTGGAGACGCCGTAGGCCATCTCGGTGCCGACGCCGGTGATGAAGCCGTAATCGTCTTCCTTGCGGAAAGTCGGCTTCGCCATCTGGCCCCAACCGAGAACAGCCGCCTGCTGTCCGCAGAAGAACCACGGCTCGATGCGCCCGGTGCTGCCGCCTGCCGTCTGCAAGCCGGTCCATACATCAGTCACATACCGGGAGATTTCCGGCACCTGGCGGATGATGACACCATCATACATCAGGTCTCCATCTTGGAAGATCGGATTGGCGCCCACATCACGCGGACGAGCGTCCATGTTGATGGCCTTCAGGTCTTCCTTGAGGTCGCGGAACGGGTTGGTGCCGGCAAACGCGACGAAGTATTCGTAACCGTTCTTCGTCTTGTAAGGCTTGATCGCCGGGTTGGCGTTCATGGCGATGCGCTTCGCGAGCGAAACGGCAGCGGCATTCAGCTTTTCCGTGTTGGCGATATTGCCAAGGGCAGTCGCATGGGTGCCGCTGTAGTTGCCGACTTCGCGACCGAACAGAATGCGGTCGGAGTTGGCTGCGGTCCATGTGTTCTTGGCAGTGGCGTCGGCGATCTCGTAGCGAACACCATTGATGGTGTCGCCATCTTCCGAGCCGAGGCCGGCAGGCGCGCTTTCGCTGGGCAAAGCCATGAAGGCTTCAATCAGGTCGTCACGCTGACGCTCCTTGCCCCAATCGGACAGGAGCGGGCGGGCTTCGGCAAAGATGTCCGCCGAATCCTTCTGCGACTCGGATTTCTTGGTCGTCACGGCGTGACGTGCCCAATCGATCCAGAGGCGCATGCCGTAGTTGTCGATCTTCTCCTCGTTGCCGACGAGAGTACCGGAACCCTTGCCCTTGCCGCGAAGCTTCGTGACGAGCGGAATGTTCATCTGCTCGCCGCCCTGCTTCAATTCCTGGCGGATGCGGATGATCGCGTTGAGGTCCTGCGACATGTACGGGGAGAACAGGTTCTCCCGCACAAATTCGCGGTTGATATCCTTGGTATAGCGGACAAGCTTGTTGTTGTCCTGGATCGTGGTCGTAGCCATGATCGGTTCCTTTCAGAGCGGGATTACCGCAGTGCGTTGCTGAACAGCGCCGCGTCGCTCATGTCGTTGTCCGCAGCGGTGTTGCCACCGGCTGGGAGACGAGAGAGAGATGGCGGCAGGCTAGTGACTGATCGGTTGGGATCGGCAGCAGTTGCACCCTTGATGCGCTCCAAGACCTTTGCCTGATAGGCCGGGTCGCTGAGACGCTTCTCCATTTCCGCTTCGAGCCATGCGTTCGGGTCGTTTCCAACCGTCTTTAGGGTCTCTTGGCGCTTGTGCCATGCCACGAGCGAGTCATAGGGATGCTCGCTGGACATGATGGACTGGTATTCTCCGGCATAGGCTTGCGGGTTGGCCTGCGCCGCCTGAACAAAGGCGTTGTAGGCGTTGTCCACTGTGTCTTTGCCGTAGGCCTGCATGGCGAGCATCTTGGAAAACTGCTCGCGCTGCTGCTGCATTGTCTTCTGGACAGGGGTCAGCTTGCTTTCGAGATAGGCGTCCGGGTCTTCATAGAAGTCCGGGGTTTTCGCCTGTTCCGTAAGCTTGGCCGGTGCCTGGGGCTGCCGGGAAAGCATCTGGAGTTGACCGCGCATCTCCGCAATTTCGCGACGAAGCTGCTCGTTCTCGCTCCTTGCTTCCTTTTCCTTCTGACGGGAGGCATGAAGCGCCTGCTGGGGAACCTTGCCCTGTTCGGCATCGGTATCCTCGACATGCGTTTCAGCCTGCTGCTCGGAACCCTGCTCCTGCGCCTTGGGGGCGAATTTGCCGTGTTCGTCGCGGGGCTGGCCCTTGTCTTCCGTCTGCTGTTCCTGTGTTACTTCCTGTTCCTGAGTTTCGGGCGCAAGAAGTTCGTCCAGTTCCAAACCGGTCATGATAGTTTCTCCGATGTCTGTTGGAGGTCACGTACGCCCGGATCAGCCCGGCGGCGGCGTTTCGCCCTTGATGATGGCGGCTCATTCACCCGTTAAGGTCGGCGGCACCTGTTAAGCCGGCTGTGAAGCCAGCTCCGCATCAGCGCGCTTGAAATCGTACCGCTCGACGCGGCCCAACTCCTGCTCTCGCTGCTGATTTCTCATCTCGACCGGCTTCAATGCCGTCTCGACTTGGGTTTTCTCTGTCTCGGCCACGGTCTTTGCCGTATTGGCCTGAGTGTTGCGGATATCAGCCAGAGCCTTCGCAACATCGATTTCGCTTGGACCTTGCGGCCCGCCTGCCCCGGCATCAGCCAAGGCTTTCTGCGCCTGCGCCTGCTTGAGCATGGCAGAGGCGCGTTTATCGGCTACTTCCGCCTCTGCGCCTGCGACCTGCAACGGATTCGGCTGTCCAGCCTGCATAGCCTGCTGGCGCGCCTTTCCGATGATATCGAGCGCCTTCTTCTTGACCGAGCCGGCCAATGGCGAAAGCTCAATGAGCAATTCAGGCGGTACCTGCTGACCCTTCGTCGCCATGACAGTCAGGGTGTCGTAGGCGTCCGCCTGCATGTTCACGGTATCCGGGCCTTCATCGATGATGATGTCCACATCGAGAGAGCCGAGAGCATTGACCATGACAGGAAAGCCATTTGGCCCAACCTGCATCTGATTGACGGCGAAGAACTGCGCCATCTGCTGGTCATCAGTGACCCGTATCCACCTTTCGCCAGTCCAGTGGCGTTGAACTGCGTTCCAGATTGCCCGGTAGACACGGAGTTTCCAGCCTTTGAAGGCCAAGAGATATGGCCCAAGCTCTGCGATGCCCGCCTGCTGCTGAAGTTGAATTGCTCTGCCCGACATGTCCTGAACGCCAGTACCGATCAGAGCCGGATTAAACCCGAAGTTCTCTATCTCACTCTTGGCGTCGGTCAGGAAATTCAATTGCCCGGTAAGTTCGGCGTTCTTGGCGTTGTCATCGAACTGCGGAGGCTCGGTGCCGGGCGCGTACTCTATCACGCCATCAGGACGAGCGGCTTCGGCGCGGGTTTTCTCTACATCGACACCCTGCCCCTTCTGAATGATGATCCGGCGCGAATTGAGGAGATGTAGCCCTTTGCTCCTGCGCTGATTAATCTCGTCCTGGCTGGAGCGCATGTTGCGGATGAAGCCGTAACGATCCCCGTCCTGATCAACGTTTGCGGAGTACATGATGTACTTGCATTCCGAACGATTCTTCTGGTCGGTCAGATAGCTTTCGCCCTTCTGAAGCATCACCGAGCCGGTGTAGAGGCACCAGAACCACTTGCCGCCCTTGCGATACCAGTGATCAACTATACGGACCTTACGCCCACCATCCGAGGTCGAGAACCACTTGTTCTCATAGTCCGGGTTGGTGGTCAGCTCCGAACCGGATTCGACCGAAGCGCGGATTTCTGCCTCTTTGTCAGGAGCAAGCTCAATGGCTTGATCGATGTCCGCCCATTTCGATACGCCCATGTAGCGGGCATCCGAGAAATCAGCCTTGAGAGAACGCGGGTCATAGAAGAACGACGACGGGTCAACGTCCTCCATCCCCACTTCCACGTCGCCACGATCACCCTGCTCCAAGATGATTTCAACGCCGCCGATACCGTCCACGGCCCCGCTGAGGCCGGCAATCAGCGACTTGGCCTGCCATTCCTGCTCGTCGCAGACATAGCGCAGGACCGCGGTAGCAATCTCGGCGCCATCCTCATGCTTGGGAGTGCGAGGAAAGCCCTTCGGGTCGGTCCTCTGTCGCTCCAGCAACCCTACAATGGCGTTGATCTTCCGACCGATGCGATTGTAGGTCACCACCGGCTGCTTGCGCTTATTCAGCGCCTTGATCTGCGCATCTGTCCATTGCGCACCGTGATAGTAGCGGCGCGAATCCTGCTGCTCCTTGATCTCCTCGTTCTTCACTTCGAGATAGGAGAGGTACTGCTTCTTCAGGTCGTCATGCGACATGCTTTCGTCAGCAGTCGTCATGCCCTGTGCAGGTGCAGAGCCTTGTGCGTAGCCGGTGCTTGCCATCAGTAAGTTACCCAATCACCAGCTTCAGACGCCGGGTTGTGCCGAACGTAATCGTCCATTGGCTTTTCCTCCGGCTTCTTCGGCCTGTCGCCAGTCAGCATCCGGTCGAGCAACTGCCCGACAAGGCCCAAAGCGTCCACCTGATCGTCATGCTTGCCGGCGGGGAATGACAAAAGCTCAGACTTCAGTTCCGGCCACCAAGGCGCATCAGCCTGATAGTAGATGCCTGCTGATGCAGCCCTGCCCCTGATAGACTGCGCCCGAATGGCTTTGTCGCCGCGTGTCGGGAATTGCTCCCTGGCACACCAAGCCTGCCTGCGGCGCTGTTCCTTGGCAAGGAATGGCCCGACACCAGACTTGATCTGCCCCGTTTCCTCTGCCCATCCAATGGGCTTGTGTTCCAGCACGAGGTCGCAGAACGCGTCTACCCACACATCGGATGATGCCTGCTTGCGCCAAAGGTCGAGAATGTAGATTCTGTCTTCTGGATCGACACCGACAACGACATGGACCGTGTAGTCTCCGCCATCATCTGTAACGGCATAGTCCGATCCGCCGTAGACCATGAGCGTCTTTGGATCGGGCAGTTTCTGGGCTGGCCTGAACCATTCGGCCTTGAAGTATGAGCCTTCTTCCGGTGCCGGTCGCTGCTGATAGAGTGCAGACCAGTCTCTCGGCCCTATCGCCCGCCTGATCTTCTCCAGCGCCGCAACATCATACTGCTCTGCCCAAAGAGCCTCGCCAGCCTCGTTAATCGCCGGAAGGTCGAGAACCGTCCAGCCTTCATGCGCATGATCTGCGAGAAGCCATCCGCTTAGATCGTCCTCGTGCCAGCGCGTTTGAATGATAACCACTCGCCCGCCAGGCATAAGCCTCGTGTAGGCAGTGGATGTGTACCAGTCCTTCGTCTTACGCCGGATTATCTCGGATTCGGCGTCTTCCCGGTTCTTAACAGGATCATCAATGAGCAGAAGGTGAGCGCCGCGCCCGGTAAGCGGTCCACCCACGCCAACCGCATAAAATGCGCCGCGCTGCGAAGTAGAGTGCTCGTATCCACCAGTCTGCCCCTCGATGTGGAAACGCTTGGCGCTCTTGCTGTCATCTGCCAGCCCAACACCGGGGAAGATGGCTTGGAATGTCCCATCCTCAATCTGGTTCTTGACCTTGCGCCCGAAGTCGTCCGCCAACTCCTGCGCATATGTGGCGGTAACGACGTAATGGTCAGGATTGCGACCCAAGTACCAGGCCGGAAAGAACTCGCTCGCCAGCATGGACTTGCCATGCCGTGGCGGCATCGTAATCATGAGGCGAGTGATGTCTCCCCGCTCTACTGCCTCAAGGTGCCTTGCAATCAGCCGGTGGTGTGCGGCGTCTCGATATCCCGGCCATTGGTAAGCTGCATACGAGATGAGCCGGGAGAACGCATAGTCCTCAGCCGTTGGCGCGTATTGCGGCTGCAACTGCTGCGTCCCGCTGTTCTTTGGTGGTGACTTCAATGCCGCCCGAGTGCGACACTTCCTGCTTGTCACGCCACTTGTCGGGCTGGCGGTTCTTCAACCAGTTCATGGCAGCCGCTGGATCGGGAGCGACATGCTCAAGCATCGGTGCGCGGACAATTGAGCCATCGCGCATCACCTGAATTTTCTCGCTTTCGAAGGTGTAGCCAACCGCCCGGTTGTAGAGCGCGCGGGCAACTCGCTCATCTGCCTTTTCCTTGCCGCACGTGACTGCCTCGCAAAAATCACTATGGACATTGCGCCAGCGGTAGATTGTTGCGGTGTTAACCTCGAAGAAATCCGCCAACTCGAAGTCGGTAGCACCGAGCGCACAAAGCTTCGCGGCCTGCTCTGCATATTCCGGCTTGTAGTCTGTCGGCCTTCCGCGCTCAGCCATCAACAGGCTCCAACTCATCCGCTAGGGCCAGCAATCTTGCCGCTGCTGCCCTTGCCTGTTGCGGCGCAAAGTATTGCGAATGCCAGCCTTGGACCGCGTTGGCGCACTTCATCTCAATGGTGCCATTCGGCCCACGAACAATCACCGGCCCCATTTGAGACTTTGCTTTGGTGCGCTCAACCATTGCTCGGCCTTCCGGGGTTAGGCGGCTGCTGTCGAGCCTGACGTGCGCGGCTCAGACCCAGCGAGCTTTGAGCGGAGCAGATAACCCTCAAGCGCCCAAATCTTGTTGCGAGCGTTGTCGTAGGCAATCTTGCGGCCAATCTCTTCATCGAAGTTGGCTGGTGAAGCGGCGGCGCTCTCACCAATGACTGAATAGCCATTGCGAAGACCGAGGCGACAAACGGTTACAGTCGTGCCGGGGAAGCGATGATACTCGCCACAGACAATCTGCTCATCAATGTGGGCAGGCGTGAGACGGGGCGCGTTAAGGCCCTTGCTCTGGATCTCATCCTCAATTGCGGATTCGTCACGTGCCATCGTCGTCTTCCTCTTCGGGTTGATGGTGTTGAAAATGAAAACGGCCCGCGCATGGCGAGCCTGTTAGATTTCTTTATTGTACGTACAAATATCCATTGCTTGACCGGATTATTTATCGTACATACATTATATGAAGATCGTATGGGACGAACCGAAGCGCCAAGCCAACATTGCCAAGCACGGCATGGATTTCGCTGACGTTGTGTTCTTCGGCTGGGAAACCGCCCTGATCGCCAAGAGCTATTCCAACCGGATGAAAGCCATTGGCTATTTCGAGGACGGTACTGCCGTCGTGATCTATGCAGAGCTTGGGACCGAAGCAATTTCGATCATCAGCTTCCGGCCCGCAAACCCCAAGGAAAGGAGCCTGATCTGATGGCTATTCGCTTCAATGCTCAGAAAGCCGCCGAAAAGGGTTACACCAAGGCCGATTGGGACGCCGTGTCCGACAATTCGCCGCTGACGGCCAAGGAAATCAAGAGCCTTCGCCCCGCCAAGGAAGTGCTGCCGCCTGCTTTCTTCAAGAATCTGGAACAGGCCCGCAAGGCGCGCGGAAGACCGCCGAAGGACATCATCAAGCAGCCTGTAACCGTGCGCCTCAACCCTGAGACAATCGCCAAGTTCAAGGCCACAGGCAAAGGCTGGCAGTCCCGGATTTCAGATATTCTGGACAAGGCCACGCCTTGAGCCTGTTAGCCTCTATGGGATGCGAGGCGGGGAGGTTAAATCCTACCCGCGTCCTCTAGTTCCTTGAGCAAGGATTGGAGCGGCTTGTTTGTCGAGGGGTCTTGCCCGATAGCCTTTAACGCCGCCGTCCAAGAAGCCGCGACGGCGAAAGCCGCATCCGCCAGCCTTTCGTTGACCGATTCCGGCTCGACGGGCTTCGGATACTTTTCCTCCAATGTCGAGACAATCTCGGCGTTCATAGAGCGGCTGTTCTTGACTGCCCAGCCCTTAATCCTCGAATGCAAATCAGCCGGCAGCCGCAGCATGAATTTCGGCGCGTCGTTCGGGGTAATCATTATGACACCTTTGCGATAAACTGAAATAATATCGCATTTATGATGTCATATTGCAACCGCAAAATCGACGCGAGGCGGAACCTACATGACTGGCAATCGGGACGAACCCCAATCCTTGACTATCGGCTAACAGCGAGTGTCCCCGCCTGCGACCAGCTTCTGACTTTCGGCATCGCCCACATGGTGCGGACCACCGCTGCCTCGCTACACCGTCTTGTGACGGCGATAGATGGGGCTCAGGGTTCCGTTAGAGGCCGGCAATCCCGTCGCCCATGCTTTCCCGTGCTCTACCCGGATTTTTGCACCGGCACGGTTCCGCATCTCGATCCGCTCTCGCGGAATTCTCTGAGCAATATGCAAAAAATGCATGGTGCTCTGAAACTGGTTGCGGCGGGCTGCTCCACGCCGACTTAAGAATCAAAAGAGGCCGCCGAAGCAGCCTTCCGTCAGGACGTTTCACGCCAGCGTGAAAACCCATGTCATTAATTCGCATCAGTGTCAAGCGATCTTCCAATGCCGGGCCATCGAATTGCACAAAATGCGCAGCGCACCGATCATGTGGCTGAATGGCTGATCCTGGATGATGCACAGGTCGAGCGCCGCCCACAGGTTCTCTGACCGATTGCCGTTCTGCGCTTCCTGAATGGCTTTGCGGACGTCAATGTAATCCTTGTTGACCCGCGCGGCCCATTCTTCCATCGCTGCGATGTCGCCCTCGCCTGATGCCCTGTGGTCGTAGTGAGCGCCGTCAGCCTGCACCACCTTGAGACGGTCATTGTGAAGGTCGAGAAACCGGACTGCTGCCGAATATTCCCGCTCTGACAGGCTTTCCGGTGGGCGTGGCGTTTCCTTTGGTGCTCTCGCCCGCCATGCCTGATACTGCATGTGCAGCCGGCCAATGAACGTTGCTGCAAGCTGGTTCTTGGCGTCTATGACCTTGATGCCTAGATGACGCGCTCGGGCTTCCAATGCCAGCTTATCGACCGGCTCCCTTGCTCTCGATATGCGTCCGTTCGGTTCCCTGTATTCCGCAGTCTTCATTGGTCGCCCTCGTTTCCTTGCCGCCTTCATTCTGTCCCTCGTGGTTCGCGCGTCTATTGCCCTGAGCGGATAGCGGCGGCGAGCTGCCGCAATATCGGAATGGCATTCGGGTTTAGGAACGGATCTAGTTCGCCGGCCCATTTCTCCGCCTTCAGTGCCGCTTTTTCCCCTCCGCGCTTCTCTGCCTCGTAGAGCGCCCTGCTGACGACGTAGACGGTGCCCTGAGACGCGATGCCATCAATGTCCTGAATGAGCTTCGATGCCCGCTGCATCAGTTCGTCTGTGAGCCAGTCCTCTACCTTTCCCATGTGCTGGTCCTTTCAACGCGCCGGTGGCAGAACGCGGCCCATCCTGGCGCGCTTCTCTGGATACTTGTCTCGATTGTGAAGGACCGTCGTATGGTCCTTGCCGCCCATGAGGCGACCGATCTGCGGCAATGAATGAGGCGTGAGACGAGCCGCCCAATAGGCGATGAACTGCCGAACGAACACGATATCGGCATGACGGCGACTGCTGTATATTTCGGCGCGGGTCACATCGAATAGCTTGCAGGCCCGCCGCTCAATTTCGCGGTATGAATGCTGGTGGCGATAGCCCCGCGCCCTCATCTCTGCCGCGACCGCCTCGGCTTGCTCTGCTGCGGCGCGTCTGATTGTTGATTTCCGCCGAGAACTGACCCGGGATTTTCGCCGAGAAGTGACCCGCCTT